>CAYRLE010000088.1:0-10510 GCA_964425105.1 uncultured Gammaproteobacteria bacterium
CGGCCATCGGTGATGAGGGCCACGTCGTCGCCCAGTCCCGCACCCATGATGGCCGAGGTGGGGGTGAGCATCTCCGGCATACCCGGCCCGCCCTTGGGACCTTCGTAACGGATGATCACCACATCCCCCTTGCCGATCTCGCCCCGCTCCAGGGCCGCCAGCATGGCCTCCTCGGCATCGTAGACCCGGGCCGGGCCGGAGAAGCGCTCCCCCTCCTTGCCGGTGATCTTGGCCACCGCGCCGCCGGGCGCCAGATTGCCCTTGAGGATCTGGAGATGGCCGCTGGCCTTGATGGGATTGTTCAGGGGCCGGATCACCTGCTGCCCTGCGCTCAACTCCGGCACATCGGCCAGATTCTCAGCCAGGGTGCTCCCGGTCACCGTCAGGCAGGTGCCATCCAGGAGGCCGGCCTCCAGCAGATATTTCATCACCGCGGGCACGCCGCCCGCCTGGTGCAGGTCCTCCATGACATAGCGGCCGCTGGGTTTGAGGTCCGCCAGGAAGGGGATGCGGTCGCTGACCGCCTGAAAGTCGTCCAGTCCCAACTCCACCTCCACGGCGCGGGCCATGGCGATGAGATGGAGCACGGCATTGGTGGAGCCCCCCAGGGCCATCACCACCACCATGGCGTTCTCGAAGGCCGCGCGGCTCATGATGTCGCGGGGCTTGATGTCTTTTTCCAGCAACAGGCGGATGGCGGCGCCGGCCTGGTAGCATTCCTCCAGCTTGCCCGGGTCCACTGCCGGCGTGGAGGAACTGTAGGGCAGGCTCATGCCCAGGGCCTCGATGGCGGAGGCCATGGTATTGGCAGTGTACATACCGCCGCAGGCGCCCGGCCCCGGGCAGGCATGCTTGACGATGGCCTGGCGGGCATCGTCATCGATCTTGCCACTGAGGTATTCGCCGTAGCTCTGAAAGGCGGAGACGATGTCCAGCACCTGGTGGTCCACCTGGCCCGGCTTGATGGTGCCGCCGTAGACCATCAGCGCCGGCCGGTTCAGGCGTCCCATGGCGATGAGGCAGCCGGGCATGTTCTTGTCGCAACCGGGGATGGAGATATTGGCGTCGTACCACTGGGCGCCCATCACCGTCTCTATGGAGTCGGCGATGAGATCTCGGGACTGCAGGGAATAGCTCATGCCCTCGGTGCCCATGGAAATGCCGTCGCTGACGCCGATGGTATTGAAGCGCATGCCCACCAACCCGGCGGCCTGAACGCCCTCCTTGACCCGTGCCGCCAGATCGTTGAGATGCATATTGCAGGTATTGCCCTCCCACCAGACGCTGGCGATGCCCACCTCCGCCTTGGCCATGTCCTGCTCACGCAAGCCCGTGCCATAGAGCATGGCCTGGGAGGCCCCCTGGGACTTGGGCTGGGTGATACGGGCACTGAAACGGTTGATCTTGTCCGCCATCGATGACTCCAAATTGATTGTACGGCGAGGCGCCCCACGGACCGCCCCGCAAATTGACTTATACCTGAATCAGTGACTTCATTGGCCGCCTCATTTCAAATCAGCGCCTTGCCATTTCTTCATGGTGAGACGTGAGGTGTCAGGAGTGAGGAGAAGATAATAGGAAATATCAGCGGCATAGAGCGCTTCTCCTCACACCTCACCCCTTACACCTCACGGTTTTACATTATAATAATATAAAACCTATAGACAGAGAGAAGGAAAATTGTCCAAGACCGAGAAGAAGCTGCTCCATTACATGGGCAAGGCCATTGCCGATTTCGACATGATTGAGCGCGGCGACCGCATCCTGGTGTGCCTGTCGGGCGGCAAGGACTCCTACACCCTGCTCAATCTGCTGCGCCTGCAGCGCATCCGCAGCAACCGCAGATTCGAGATCTTCGCCTACACCCTGGACCAGAAGCAGCCGGGCTGGGACGACAACGCCCTGCGCAGCTGGCTGGAACACCATGGCATTCCCTACGAAATCGAAAGCAGAAACACCTACGGCGTCGTAATGGACAAGATCCCCGCCGGCAAGAGCTATTGCTCCCTGTGCTCACGGCTGCGGCGCGGCAACATCTACCGTTACGCCGGCGAGCATGGTTTCAACAAGATCGCCCTGGGCCACCACCGCGACGATCTCATCGAGAGTCTGTTGATGTCCATCCTCTACAGCGGCGAAATACGTTCCATGCCGCCCAAACTGCTGACCGATTCACGGCGCCATATCGTGATCCGCCCCCTGGCCTATTGCCAGGAGCAGGACATCGTGCGCTACGCCGAGGAACAGGCCTTTCCCATCATCCCCTGCAAGCTGTGCGGCTCCCAGGAGAATCTGGCACGCGGCGAGGTAAAACAACTCATCGCGCAACTGGCGCAGCGCAACCCCAAGATTCCCAGCAACATGCTCAACGCCCTGGGCAATGTCCAGCTCAGCCAGCTGATGGATAAACGCCACTGGGACTTTGATGCGCTGGCAGTAGAACGAGAGCATGACACCGCCAAGAACTCAGCCGAAACAGACCAAGAAATGCCGGTCAACACGATAGCCTTTCACGGTCTGCGCGCACAGCGCCAGGATCAGGAATAAAAAAGGGACCAGAGCAAGCGACTCCGGTCCCTTCCAGACACATGACTTTTCCGCGGCATTTCTGCCCGTTCGCGGAAAAATATTTCAGCGGATCAAAGGTGATTGAAAAACAGGCCTACTGACGCGACGATACCCAAAACGCCCATGAGTGCAGTGATCTTGTGTTCAAACATTCGGAAATCTCCCCTTGTTATGAAATACGGACTGAAGAATATGGATTTGCTACCACATAACCCGAATGATGCCACTCAACCCAGGTTACGAGCCTAAACATTAGCAAAGTACTAAGGAATAATGCAAATACTTTTTCCCTGTTCCACACAAGGTCATCCCCGCCAAGGCAGCCAAAAAAAAGCCCCACGTGCATGTTGCATGCAACGGGGGCTGGTTACCATGGAATAATATTGCTGCAGGGAGACCCTAGCGAAATGTTTCTTGTATGTTATCTTTATCTGCCTGCAGTAGTATCGCGATACTGTGTAAGGGGAAACATCCCTGTCATAGTTTCCAATTGAAAATCAAACACTAAATATGACTGACAAACAAAAACAATGCGATAGCAAGAAATGTCAGGCTCAAGGTAATAGACAGTTTGTTTTCCATAAGTCACCTCCTGTTATTGGTTCTTCAGTCATTCATAACATGTGGCATCAAATAATTAGACTATGCACTCCGCAGCAAAGTTCCCCTTCCACAAGGGCGATGACGCGCAGCACATAGGGATATTATACCTCAATCGTGGTAGGTGTATAGTGCTTATACCTTCAATATAAGATCAATGAAACATAATCAGCAAAGTAGCCGCTGCTTTGTCGAGTCCTTCCGCAATTCAGCGCCTTACATCAATGCCTTTCGCGGCAAGGTCTTCGTCATCTGCTTCGATGGTGAATTGCTCCATGACGCGCGCTTCTCCACCCTGGTCCAGGATATCGCCCTGCTCACCAGCCTGGGTATCAGGCTGGTGCTGGTTCATGGCGTGCGCCCCCAGATCGAACAGCGTTTGAAACAACGCGGCCTGGAGACACGCTACGTGAATGGCGTACGCATCACCGATGATGCCGCCCTGAAATGCGTCCAGGAGGCGACGGGGGCGGTGCGCATGGAAATCGAGGCCCTGCTCTCCATGGGCCTGCCCAATACACCCATGGCAGGTGCCGCCATCCGGGTGGTTTCCGGCAATTTCGTCACGGCGCGCCCCTTGGGCATCGTCGATGGCATCGACTTTCAGCATACCGGCAGCATCAGGCGCATCGACCACGACGCCCTGCAACAGATTCTCTGCCGAGGCGCCATTGCCCTGCTGTCTCCTGTGGGATACTCCCCCACCGGGGAGTTTTTCAACCTCACCGCACAGGAAGTGGCCGCCGCCACGGCCGTCGCACTGCATGCCGACAAGCTGATCTACCTGATCGGCGCCAAAGGCCTGCGGGATTCACAGAAACGCCTGCTGAGGGAACTCACCGTGGAGGAAACGCAAAAGATCATCGGCGGCAAACGACAGCTGGCAGCAGAAATCGCCGAACCGCTGCGCCATGCCTTTGCCGCCTGCAGCCAAGGGGTGCGGCGCAGCCATCTCATCGACCGCCATATCGACGGCGGCTTGCTGTTGGAACTGTTCACCCGCGACGGCTGCGGCACCATGATCTCCGCCGACTGCTACGAAGGCCTGCGCCATGCGACCATCGATGATGTCGGGGGCATCATCAGGCTGATCGCCCCCTTGGAGGAAAAAGGCATCCTGGTACAGCGCTCCCGAGAGAATCTGGAGATGGAAATCGACAAATTCATCATCGTGGAACGGGATGGCATGACCATCGCCTGTGCCGCCCTGTTCCCATTTCACGGAGAGCAGGCGGGAGAGATCGCCTGCCTGGCGGTCCATCCCGACTACCGCAATCACGGCTATGGAGAGCGTCTGCTTTCCTTCCTGGAGAAGCAGGCCGTGAGCATGGGACTGGAGCGCCTGTTCGTATTGACTACCCATGCCATTCACTGGTTCCAGGAACATGGCTTTCACAAGACAGAACTCGGCTCCCTGCCCATGCAGCGCCGTAAGCTCTACAATTATCAGCGCAACTCCCGGGTGCTGGTGAAGGAACTGCTCAACGCCTGAGGAAGAAGAACCACCACCCCCAGCGCCGCAAGCGCAGTAGCTGCACAGCTGCCAGCAGCACCCAGAACAGGGGATTCAGGGCACCCCCTCCGCCACCGGAGGCTGCAGCGCCGTTGCCCTGCAGGACACTGATCACCGTCCCCCCCGCCGACTGGACGGCGGCGTTGTTGCTTTCATTCACCTCGGCAATCACGCCTTCGTGGTCGGCGATGGCGCCGATATAGTAAGTTCCCGGAGTGAGGGTGACGATCAGATTGACATTGCTGATAGTGGCGCCGCTGGTGTGTAAAGCGGTGTCCACCACCAGGGGGCCCGAGGAAGGCAGGCCACTGGTATATCTCAGGACACCGTTTTGCCAATAACGAATGGTGGAACCGGTGCGCTCGATCCTCAATACATCACCGTTGACATAGGACCAAAAGCCCGCGCTGGATATCCAGGTGCCGTTCTCATAGATATAGATATAGCCATCATCCTCGAGCCTGATCGCATGCCCGATAGAGGCAGGGCCCTGATCGGTGTCATTGAGAGACAGGCCAACCACGCGTCTCGTATTGGTCTCGCTGGCGGTAAATTCCACCGCTCCGTTGCCGGGGATAGCCTGCTGCGATGCCGCACCGCTGTTGCCCCAGCCAGTGGCCGTGGTCTTGGTGAGGGAGTTGCCGCTTACCGAGACCCCCACGGCATTGGTCCAAATCACAGCCTGGGGCGCTTCGAAAGGAATGGTGACTGCGCTATCCGCCGAGTCGGTACTGTTACCGGCCAGGGAGGCTACCGGCCGGAAGCCGAGAAGGATATCGCTGCTGGTGATAGCCGTATCCGCCGACAGATAGATGCCGACCTTGAAAGGATTGACCACGGCTTCCGGCAGGATATTGGCGACGCTGGTGCTCACCGTGATGGTGTCACCGCGGGCGGCACTGGTGGGCGCCGTGACGGCAGAGATCATCAGATCAGGCAGGGCGCCGGGGCTACCGGCAGGCAGGCCGATGCTGGTGGTCTGCGCTGCCGACCGATCATTATTAGCATCGTCGCTCTCGACAATGGTGTTGGCCGGATCGATGATGGCACCGACATAATAGACCCCCTGTGTCACCGTGGGCACGGTCACGGTGGCGGTCGCAGAGAGTGGCGTATCGGCCGCCAGCGTGGCTGGTGGAGCATTGCCTAGCAGGGTATCGGCAGTGGTGATCAGTGCATCGCTGGAGAGGTAGAAACTGACCCCCACATTGCTTGCCGCAGCATTGCTGGACAATACCGTATAGTCGATATCCATGGTGCTGCCGACAACGGCGCTGGGCAGCGTTGCGGCGACGGCCGATACGGTCAGGTCGGGGATCGGCTGGACCGTGAAAGTGGCGCTGCTGGTCAAGGTATTGTTGGTATCGCTGGCCTCCAGCACGTCGTTGTTGGTATCGACGATGATGCCGATGAAATATGCGCCGGCCGGTGTAGTGTTGGGAATGGTCACCACCACGGAAGTGGGCGGCAGGGAACTGTTGCCGTTGATGATGCTGGTCACCGTATCGGAACCCAGGGGGATGTCATCGCCATTGCCAACGACGCCATCGGAGGACAGAACGAAATTCACCTGGAAAGGCCCGCTGGTGGCCACGGCCCGGATATTGTCGATGACGTATTCCAGGGTGATGGTGCTGGCGGCAGGCGCAGCCCCGCTGGGCGGATTGGTCACCGCAATGCTGCTGGGCACCAAATCCGGGGGATCGACGATATTGATGGCGGCGCCGATGAGGAGGTTGTTGGTCTCGTCCCGTTCCGTGACATCACCCAGTATGTCGGCCTGGGCAGCCAAGTAATAGAGGCCCTCGGGCAGGATCGCGGCGGGGGGGATGGTCACCGCTGTCACTGCTGTATCGCTTTGCCCCGTGGCGATATTGGCGATGCCCCTGGTGCCGAGCAGGAACAGATTGGCAGTGGCCGGGTCGGGGCTGTCCGCCACATAGAGCCCCACCGCAAAGGATCCAGAATCGGAGAGGATGCCGGTGGTGGAGTCACGGATATTGCTGATGATATTGGTGATATTGATGGCATTCCCCGAGGCCCCCAAGGCGGGGCCACCCAGCGAAGCCACCTGCAGATCGGGCCGCATCACGCCATACTTCACGAGGGTATAGTCACCTTCCACGCTACCACTGGCGGGCAGCGGCCGATTGCTGCCGCCGGCGATGTGCACCGTGGCCAGGCCTTCAACATCGGCCCCCAGGGCAATGGCCTGCCCTGTCACCCGCTGGGTACTGTTGCCGATCAGCCCGCCACCTGTTTCATCGCCGCCCGCGTCATAGCTGAAAACCGCCCGCTGGGTGCCCGTTGCATCATACAGCACCGTGCTGAGATTGCGGCTGCCCGGCACGCCGCTCTGCCCCAGGACATAGGCATTGCCAACGCCATCGACGGCCAGGGCCAGGGCCTCGTCGTCGCTGCCGCTGTCATAGAGTTGGCGTGCAGGCCAGATACTCTCCGCGCCGCTGGCGGCATCATAGGCAATGGTCAGCAATTGATAGCTGTCCAGCGCCAGGTTCTGCCGGTAGATGCTTTTCCCGGTCACGAACACGGCACTGCCAGTGCTGGTGATAGCGGCGGGAATATGATTGCCGGAAAGATAATCCGTGATGGCAACCCAGACTTCCGAACCATCCGTGCCATTGAATGCCACGGTGCGGTAATTGCGGATGCCACCGGAGAAACTCCAGCCGGTGAGATAGACCCGGCCGGCAGTGCCGTCCACGGCCATGGCGGTGGCATCATCCCGTTGGCCGCTGTCGTGACGCACGGTCCAGAGCAGACTGGCAAGGCCGCTGGAGTATTTCAACAACACATAGTCATTGTCCACCGCATCGCTGACGCCACCCACGTAGACCTCACCGGCAGCGCCCAGGCCGATGCCCACGGGGTGGTCATCGCCGCCGTTGTCATAGATCTGCACCTGGCGGTTCAAACCCGCCGCATCATAACGGATGGTCAGGATGTCCAGATTGCCGCCCTTGGCGCTGCGCCCGGTGACATAGACATTGCTGCCATCGCTGACAATGGCCACAGGCTCGTCGTCGGCACCGGCATTGTCATAGCTGGCTGACCAGTCCAGGGTCCCGCTGGGCAGATATTTGAGCACCAGGAAGTCGGCATCGCTGCCATTGTAGGACACGGCGGCAACATAGACATTGCCGGCGGCGTCCACGGTCAGCGCCAGGCCTTCATCGGAATTGCCATTGTCGCGGCTGGCCTCCCAGATGAGATTACCGGCGCTGTCGTGTTTGGCGATCAAAATGTCGCGTTGCGTCCCGTTGCCATTGTCGCGGTAGCCAGTGCTATAGACATCGCCATTGTCATCGACGTAGACGGCGTTGGCCCGGGCGTCGCTCACGGTATCGAGCGCCGTCCAGGAACGACCATACTCGCCATTGGGCACCGCGAGGGTATTGCCGGTCGTCACCCAGCCGGCGTGGGCCAGGGAAGCCCAGAAACAGAGCAGCAGCAGCGGCAGGGCACGCCAACAAAGCAAGGCGGGAAGATCGGGAGAATGGCTGTCGTTACGCATACGCACTTTTTCTATATCTAATCTCACTGCTTGAGTACACCATGCCCCCTGCCGCTGGCCCTCAATTCAGGTTGACCAGTGAACGGGGATTCTGCGCCGGATCGAAAAAAGTGGTCCAGTCCACATTCAGGACATCGAAGTTGCCGTCGGAATAGGTGTAGGTGCCGGGATAGAATCGGGAATTGTTCACGTCCCAGCCAGCGACGGGATCGCCGGTAGTGGCATCGCGCCAGCGCAGCCCGGGCGTATAAGTGAACTTGCCTGCCGTCACATGGGCCTTCTGTGCGAACGACATGTCGAAATCCGCCGCCCCCGGCGTGGGCAGACCCGGATCAGCGAGGGTCATGGTATTGGTCAGCGGCGCCGCGCGGCTCAGATCGCTATACAGCAGGCCACGCATATCCGCGATGAAACGGGAAGTGAGCCCGCCTTCCACCAGGACCTGGCTGACCTTGGGCTTTCTGCCCAGTTGGGGCTTATAGACCTCCATGGAAACGCTGGCATCGCTGAGCTGCATGAGCAGCACCACGCGCGAAGGATCCATGGTGCCGTTGCCGGAAATCCTGAAGCGCTCGGCGACCGGCTGAACGGTACCCACCGTATCGCTTTTGCTGCTGTAGAGGCGGTAACCGAAAGGGTCCTTGGCATTGCCGACCCGCGCCCGCGGCCAACCGATGATCCCGCCCTGCCTCATATCGACGATGGTCTGATCACCGATGACGGAACGCTCATTACCACCGCTATAGGGTGAATAACTGCGCGCCCCGCCACGACCGAAGGTATTCTGGAGCACGGCGGCGGTATAGGACTCCTGGCGGAAATCGGAATTGGCGTCTATCACCACCACATGGAAATAGTCCTGACCTCCGATATTCACATTATCCTGAATGAAGCGGGTGCCGTCGTTGCCGCCGGAAGGACCAGTGGTCTTGCCCAGGGCGACGTTGCCGCCGGGCATCCCCGTCCCATTCCGATCGAAATTCAATACGAAGCCGGCCCCCATGGCAGGCGCGGTGCTCACTGCCAAGAGCAGATAACAGACCTTGATGCGATGCCTGAGGAGGCTCATAGTTCAGCTACCGAAATCGATAATCCTGAGCGGTCCGTGTATAGCAAAAATGAGATGTCAGTGGGATCGCTGGTTGCTCCATACCATCACGGAACGACATCGGCAGATTTTCCCTGTGCCATGAACACTACCCCGCCATCTACCCAGAGATGGTCATGGTTCCGTACCTTTTGAGATTTTAACAGAAAAAACATCCGCTTACAATGCACATGCGGCCAGTCGCCATGATGTATCCCCTTCATTATCAATCAATTAGCCACGGAGCGCCAAACCCGCGGGGGGATTTCACGCCCCCTCATGGCCCGCCACAGAATCAGCAGCCAGGTCAGCAGGAAGAGCACCCCGCCACCGCCGCCTCCACCACTGCCAGCCCCGCCACTGCCGCCGCCCTCGGTGATGGTAATCCCGCCGCCCCCCGCGCCGCTGCCCGCACCCGGGCCCGTGCCGCCGCCCGTGCCCGCCGCCTCATTGGCGATGCGCACCACGAAGCCGTCCTGCCCCCGCTGGGGGCCATTGAAGGCCGTGGCCTGGACGGGAAAATTTGTCGATGCCGTAGCGCCTGCGACATAGACATCGCCCGCGGCATCCACGGCCACAGCGCGCCCGCTGTCATCGTTATCCCCCCCCAGATAGAGGGCATAGCGCCGCCCCACGCTGCCGTCCAGGGCGAGCAGGAAGGCATCCCAGCCGCCGCCATAGGGAAAAGCGGCGCTGTAGTCTCCGCTCCCGGGAAAATCGAACGAGTTGGTGCTGCCGCTGACGTAGACCCGATCATTGGCGTCCACGGCGATGGCGCCGCCCGCCTCCTGGTTGCTGCCACCCAGGAAGGTGGAATAGAGGAGCGTCCGGAGATCTGCCGACAGGATGGCGAGAAAGGCCTCGCTGCCACCGCCGAACTGCCCGTCCAGGGGATTGGCCGTGAGGGGAAAGGTGTCGGTCGCCGTGCTGCCGGTGACATAGACATCGCCGTTGCCGTTGAGGGCCAGGCCGGTGGCGCCATCCGGGAAGTTCTTGTCGCTGCCCCCCAGATAAGTGGCCGCCACCAGGGAGGCATTCCCGGTTTGGGCGGTATCGAAGTGGGCGATGAAGGCGTCGGTGTCGTCCCCCGTGGTCAGGGAATTCTCATCATAGGCCCCCGCCGTCGCCAAGCCCCCGGAATTGCTCTCCCCGGCGATATAGACCTGGTCCGGGCCCTGCAAGGCGAGGGCCAGGCCGGCCTCCGCAC
>CAYRLE010000089.1:0-3401 GCA_964425105.1 uncultured Gammaproteobacteria bacterium
CTCACCCCTCACCCCTCACCCCTCACCCCTCACCCCTCACTCATCACTCTTTACTCATCCCCCATAACTCATTACCCTGTCACCTGCTTCAGGTGTTCCGCGGACCTTCGTCCAAGGAATGAAACGGGAAGCCGGTGCGTCCTGGCATCATCCAGCCAGCGACAATCCCGGCGCTGCCCCCGCAACGGTAGACGAGTAGAGAAGCGACAGACAGCCACTGTGCCAAACCCGGCATGGGAAGGCGTCGCTTCCGGCCCCAGGGCCGCTCGTGAGCCCGGAGACCGGCCCGAAGCCATGACGAAACCGTATCGCGGCGGGCGAGGCGGGATTGTGGCCTTCGTGTCCCTTCCCCCTCCTCCCGTGGTCTAAAAAAGAATCATGCGCGGGTGTGCGCATAAAAATACCATGAAGGAGAAAACATGAACCCACGTCCCCTGCTGTCCACCACCCTGCTGGCGGCCCTGCTGCCCGGCGCCGTTGGCGCTGCCGAAGAACAGGCGGCGCCCATCGTGGTCACCGCGACCCGCACCGCCGAGATCGCCGACGAAACCCTGGCGCCGGTGATCGTCATCACCCGCGAGGAGATCCAGCGCACCCGCGCCGGCGACGTGGCCGACCTGTTGCGCTTCCATGCCGGCCTGGAGATCGCCCGCAGCGGCGGCCCCGGCCAGGCCACCTCCCTGTTCCTGCGCGGCACCGACAGCAACCACACCCTGGTGCTGGTGGACGGCGTCAAGATCAATCCCGGCACCATCGGCGGCGCCGCCCTGCAGAACATCAGCCCGGACATCATCGAACGCATCGAGATCGTCAAAGGCCCCCGCTCCACCCTCTATGGCTCCGAGGCCATCGGCGGCGTCATCAACATCATCACCCGCTCCCCGGACCAGGGCACCCACGCCGAACTGGCCTATGGCCAGGGCAAGTACAACAGCCGCACGGCAACCCTGGACCTCAAACACCGGGCCGGCGATTTTCGCAGCGGTATCACCGTCAACGGCCTGGAGAGCGACGGCTTTCCCACCCGCGACAGTTCCAAGATCGACCGCGGCTACGACAACACCACCATCAACGCCTATCTGGGCAATGCCATCGGCCCCGTGGACAGCGAGGTGAGCTACTGGCGCGCCAGCGGCAACACCGAATATCTGGATTTCTTTCTCACCCCGCTGGATCAGGACTTTGAGAACAGCGTCACCGCCGTGACCCTGAAGGCCAGCCCCCTGGCCCAGTGGGCCACCACGCTGCGCCTCAGCCATACCATCGATGAGATCGACCAGAACCAGAGCAGCGATTTCGCCCACACCCGCCGCAATCTGCTGGACTGGCAGAACGATCTCCAGGTGGGCGAGGCCCAGCTGTTCAGCGCCGGCCTCTGGCTCTCCAAGGAGGACACCGCCGCCAGCGTCTTCGGCAGCACCTTCGACGAGGACACCACCGTCAAGGCGGCCTTTCTCCAGGACGACATCACCCTGGGCGACCAGCGCCTGCTGCTGGCGGCGCGCGTCACCGATCACGACAGTTTCAACACCCACACCACCTGGGACGTGGAATACGGCTACCGCTGGCACACCACCCGCTTCAGCGCCGCCGTGGGCACGGCCTTCCGCGCCCCCGACAGCACCGACCGTTTCGGCTTCGGCGGCAATCCCGACCTGGACCCGGAGACGGCGCGCAACGTGGAACTCGGGCTGCGCCACAGCTTCACCCCCAGCCACAAGGTGTCCTTGAACGCCTTTCAGAACGACATCGACGACCTCATCGAATACGACTTCGCCTCGTCCACCATGCAGAATATCGGCAAGGCGCGCATCCGCGGCCTGGAACTGGGCTACGACTTCAGCCACGGCCCCTGGCGCCTGCAGAGCGCGGCCATCTTTCAGGACCCGGAAAACCGCGACAACGGCGAACGCCTGCTGCGCCGTGCCAAGCGCAGCTTTACCGCCGGCCTGAGCTACCAGCGGCCGCGCTACACCCTGTCCCTGGACCTGCTGGCCAGCGGCGACCGCAAGGACTTCGGCGGCGATCTGGACAGCTATGAGCTGCTCAACGCCGCCCTGCTGCTGCGCCCCGCCCCCAACTGGGAAGGCCGCATCAAGGTGGAAAACCTGCTGGACCAGGACTACCAGCTGGTCAAGGGCTACAACAGCACGGCGCGCGCCTTGTTCCTGGAGATCCGTTACCGTCATCAGGGCTGAGGCACAACAGGAGAAAACAGCATGAAGCAGGCCCTGATCATCTCCACTCTGCTGCACCTGGCCCTGCTAACGGGCGGGTGGTCCGTTCCGGACCACCCGCCCCACCCCTCGGGACAGGCGCTGACCCTCACCCTGCTGTCCCCTCCCGCCCATGCAGGACAGTCCGGCAGTGCGCCCCAAGCCAGGGACGACGAACCAACGCCTGTCACGAAAAAACCACAGCGCCAGATAGCCAGCAAACACAGGCGGAAAGAGACCGACGATCACCAGCCAAACAGAAACAGCGCCACGCCAGACACCCAGGCAAGAGACAAGCAACGCCGCAGCACCACCCCCTCGCCTGCGCCGCATGCGCCTGCTGAGGCACATGCCCGCCCCGCATCACCACAGGAGGT
Organism: uncultured Gammaproteobacteria bacterium; assembly: GCA_964425105.1. GTDB lineage: Bacteria > Pseudomonadota > Gammaproteobacteria > SZUA-140 > SZUA-140 > S012-109. The sequence goes on from CAYRLE010000089.1 coordinate 2,594, forward strand.
AGCAAGGAGCGAACAAGGTCAGACCAGCAACACCGCTGCCGGAGGCACCGTCAGCGGCAGCCAGCTGCGCGCCGCCCTGCAGACGGCCCTCGCCCCCCACTTCCACTATCCCTCCCTGGCACGGCGCCGCGGTTGGCAGGGGACCGTGGAACTGACCGTGCACATTGCCGCCGACGGCCGCCTCAACAGCATCCGTATCATCCACGGCTCCGGGCACGCCATTCTGGACAAGGCAGCGCGCCACGCCCTGCAACAGGTCACTCATGTCCCCACGGCGCGGGACCGCCTCCCCGGCGGCGGACTGGAAATGATACTGCCCGTGGAATACCGCCTCGTCGACAGCTGAAACCAGCCGCCCCTGTGACGGGCGTCACACTTTGCGCTTTTCTTGTGGGCCGCGCCATCTGGCGCCCGATATATAGAGTATGGAACAGCCGGCCCACATCCCATGAAAGGCCTCCTGCGATGGACAGTCCGCGGCACCCTGCTGTTACTGCTGGCAGCGCTGGCCGCCCCCTTCCTGGCCCCCCTGGACCCCTATCTGCCGGCACTGGAACGCCATCTCTCCCGCCTCAGCGGCCGCCACCTCACCATCGATCACCTGAGCCTGGAGATGCTGCCGTCACCCGCCCTGCGCGCCGAGGGCATCAGCGTCTGGAGTTCCGGGGCCGACAGCGGGGAGTTGTTCATCCGGCGCATGGATATCCACCCCGACCTGGGCCTGCTGCTCTTCGAGGGCCGTTTCAGTATCCGCAGCCTGGAACTGCAGGGCGTCGCCGCCAACCAGACTTTCATCCGCAGCCTCGCC
>CAYRLE010000089.1:3501-9612 GCA_964425105.1 uncultured Gammaproteobacteria bacterium
GCTCAGCGCACAGGGCCTGAACCTTGCTCAGCTGGACATCCAGGCCTATCAGGGCAGCGTCAAAGGTCCCCTCAGGTTAAGCTGGCGCCAGGGCTGGCAGGTCCAGGGCCGCCTCCAGGCCGCCGGCCTGCACATGGCCCCCATCGTCCGCCTGTTCCAGGGCAGTGGTTTCCAGGGGGTGTTTGATGGCGACCTGGACATCTCCCTGCACGGCCGGCGCTTCGCGGAACTGCTGCAGGAGCCCGTGGTGAAAGGCCCGTTCCGCATCAGCAATGGCATCATCGCCAGCCAGGGCGAGAACAGGCCGCTGCTGGTTTTCGACGAATTCCGCGCCCGCGGCGAACTGCGCCGCCAGGGACTGGAGACCTGGGACAGCCGCCTGCTGGCCTATGACGGAACCGTGAGCGGCCACACCCATCTGCTGTGGAACCCCCAGTGGCGCTTCTCTGCCGAATTGGAGGCCGCGCAGCTGGACAGCGAGGCCGTACTGGCAGGCTTTCTGGACGACAAGGTCGCCGCCGGCAGCTTCAGCGCCCAGGCCCGCGTCCAACTGCAGGGCGAACGCTTCTCCGAACTCTTCGTACGCCCCGCCATCAGCGGTGACTTCAAGCTGCAAGACGGCGTGCTCTATCGCACCGACCTGGAAAAGGCCAGTACCAGCCTCAGTGGCAACAGCCAGGGGCAGACCCGCTTCCGGAACATGAAAGCCGCAGTGCGCATGGCCAATGGGCGCATCATGGTGGAGGACTTGAAGATCGTCTCCAATGTGCTGCAGGCCAAGGGCAGTTTCAACATCGATGAAAGCGACCGGCTGCAGGGCAGCATCGATGTCGGGCTGCACCACACCGGTATCATTGCCAGCATCCCCTTGACCGTAAGCGGCACCAGCAGCGAGCCGCGCCTGCGCCCCAGCGGCGCGGCACTGGTGGGCGGCATGGTGGGCAGCGGTCTGCTGGGCCCCGGCATCGGCACCGCAGTGGGCATCAAGGTGGGGGACACCATGGACAAACTGAACAAATTCGTGCGCCACCTGGGGCAGGACAAGGAGGGGGAATACTAATCCAATCGATAACAAAGCCTCTGCTACAATAATGGCCGGATCATCGGCAACAAGAGGCAATCCCATGGGCAACCGCCTGTCCAGAATCTACACCCGCAGCGGCGATGAAGGCAGCACCGGCCTCGGCAATGGCAGCCGCCTGGCCAAGGATCACCCGCGCATCGAGGCCATAGGCACCATCGACGAACTCAATTCCGCGCTGGGCATGGTGCTGAGCCACAGCCTGCCGGACGGGATGCGCGAGGCACTCACCGATATCCAGCACCACCTGTTCGATATCGGCGGCGAACTGTCCCTGCCCGAGCGCCAGGACTTCCCCGCGCAACTCACCACCGAACTGGAGCAGTTGCTGGACGACTTCAATGCCGACCTGCCGGCGCTGCGGGAATTCATCCTGCCCGGCGGCCCGCCGCCGGCAGCCGCCTGCCACATGGCGCGCACCATCTGCCGCCGCGCGGAACGCCGCCTGGTCACTCTAAATGACATCGAAGCGGTCAACGGCCATGTGCTCAGTTATATCAACCGCCTCTCCGACCTGTTGTTCGTCCTGGCGCGCGCCCTGACCCGCCAGGACCAGGGCGCGGAACCCCAGTGGCGCTCACGACGAAGGGGAGGCGCTCAGGAACAGGATTAGCGGGCCTTTCCAACTGCTGCGCCCCCTCCCAGCCCTTTTTTCAAAGTCCATAGGGTGCCACCAAGAAAGCATGGTGGTTATTTTTCGTGAGGGGTGAGGGGTGAGGGGTGAGGCGCGGGATTGGCTTGCGATCACGCCTTGCTCCTCACCCCTCACGAATAAGCGAAAGCCCTGCCGGGCAGTCCTCGCCCACCCCCCGACTAATTTGCTGGCGTGGTTGCGGTAGCGCCATCACCCTGCGCCTGGCGCACCTCCTCGAGTATGGCGCAGATGCGCTCCATGCCCTGCAGGATGCGCAGGGAGGGCCGGCTGATCCAGTCGCCCGGCAGGGTATAGAGCCTGCCCGCGCGCACCGCCTGCAGGGCATTCTGCCCCCGCCACAGGGAGAAGACATCGGCGCCGCCGGACTCGGCCGCTATCATCACCTGGGGATCGGCCGCCAGCACGGACTCCATGGCGACGGAGGGGGTGAGCGGCGTCAGCCCGGCGAAGGGATTGCGGCCACCACAGCGCCGGATCACCTCGCCGATGACATGGCGGCCGCTGACCGTCATCAGGGGGCGATCCCAGACCTGATAGAAGACCGCGACCTTTTCCCGCCCGCCATAACGGGCCGTCAATGAGCGCAACCTTTCCCGGTAGCGGATGGCGGCCTGGCGCGCGCGTTGTTCCGTGCCCGCCAGCCGCCCCAGATCCAGCAACTCCGCGGCGATGCCATCCAGGCCCGTGCTGTCCGCCACGTAGAGCGGAATACCCAAGGCGTTGAAGCGCTCCAGGTCGGCGTCCTTGATGCCGCTGCGCCAAGCCACCAGCAGGTCGGGCTCAAGGGCCAGGATACGCTCCAGGTCCAGGCGGAAGGCATCCCCCACGCGGGGGATACGGCGCGCCGCCGGCGGATAGTCGCTGTAGGCCACCGCGCCCACGACGCGTTCACCGGCGCCGGCACTGAACAACAGTTCCGTCAGGTGAGGGGCCAGACTGACAATGCGGCGCGCCGGTCCTTCGAGTTGCAGCACATTGCCCCGGGCATCCACCACCCCGGGCCGGGGGGCGGACTGACCGCCCAGGGGCAGGAGCAGGAACAGCAGCCCCAGCAGCGGCATCCGCCAGGCGCCGCTCATGACAACAGCAGGGCCGGGGGCCGTTCGCCATTGCCGCGGATGCTCAACAGGGCGGCATTGCCGATCTGAAGGCGAAAGAGATTGGCCACCGGCATGCCCAGAACATGGGCCACCACCGCACGCATCACCCCGGCATGGGCCACGATCAGCAGGCGCTGCCCGCGGTGGACCGCCAGTACTTCCTCCCAGGCGGCCACCACCCGCGCCATGAAATCCGCCAGGGACTCGGCCCCCGGCGGGCGGTGAGCGATGGGATCATGATAGAAGCGCTGCAGACAGTGCGGGTCCTCGGCCTGCAACTCGGCGGCGCTGCGTCCTTCCCAGCTGCCAAAACCGATTTCACGAAGACGGGGCTCCTCGCTGACGGCAATCCCCTGGCGTTCTGCCAGGGTCAGGGCGAAATCCCGGCAGCGGGACAGGGGCGAGGTGACGATATGCTGCCAGGGCGGCTCCCCGGCCACCGCCTGCTCCATCTGGCGCCAGCCCTTTTCACTGAGGGGGTCGTCCTGCCAGCCGCGGTAGCGGCGGCCACCCACGGGCTCCCCATGGCGAATCAGATCCACCTCGACGAGTGCGTCCCGGTCCTTCATTGGTCTTGTTCCTCTGCTGCGATCACGTCGTCAGAGTGGCACAAAACTCTGGGCGGCGACAACAGCGACAAACGCCAGCTCGGCCGGAATCAGGCAAAAGATGCTGCAAAACGGCAGGCGATCCCCGGCAAGGCACCTTGCCGATCACCTAACGCCGGGGATCCTCCAACAGGCGCCACAGCCGCGGCCATTGAAAAGCCGCGCCGGGATCGGTCTTGCGCTGCGGAGCGATATGGCAATGGCCGACGATGCGCTGCGCCGTGATGCCCGGATAGTGCCGCATCAGGAGGCGGGCGACACGGGCGAGCATCTGGTACTGGGCATCCTCGTAGGGCAGTTCGTCACAGCCCTCCAGTTCGATGCCGATGGAGAAATCGTTGCACCGGCTGCGGCCCTCGTGGCAGGACACGCCGGCATGCCAGGCACGCTGTTGCAAGGGCACGAACTGAGTCAGCCCACCGCGGCGGTCGATGAACAGATGGGCAGAGACCTGGAGTCCACAGAGGCCCGGAAAAGAGGGGTCGGCAGCCGGCTCCAGGCAGTTGGTGAACAGCGCCTCCACGAAGCCGCCGCCGAAACGACCCGGCGGCAGGCTGATGCTGTGAATCACCAGCAGATCGATGACCGTCTGCGGCGGGCGCTGATCGCAATTGGGAGACGGCAGGCGCCGCGCCGGCTCCAGCCAGCCCGCCACGATGCTCAGTTCCCCTTCCTTGTGCACCTCGCCCATGGCGGGGATGATAGCAAATGGCAGCCGGACAGGCTCCCTCAGCGGGTCTCGGGATGCTGAAGCAGACAGGCCTTGAGATCGATAGCGCCCAGCAGATCGATATCCTCGAACTGTTTGTCCACCAGGCGGCTCTTGAGGGAGATGACCACATGCTCCTCGTCCTGGCGCAGCAGCTTGCCCTTGAGGATGAAGGAACGCATCTGGGCCGGCAGGTCTACGGCGACGATCACACTGCGCCGCCGGCCCAGCTGATGAGCCAGCCCCTGATGCATGTCGATGCGCAGCTTGAAGGAGGACTCGGTGAAGTCCACCAGCTGGCATTCATAGGGATCGCTGTCCTCGCTCATGTAGAGCCCTACCGGGATGTTGGTCTTGATGCGGTAGTGCTGGCGCTGGTCCACATGGTTGAGGGTGTCGGGCAGCACCTCCATGACCACCACGGAATGGTTGGCGTAATAGCCTTCCTTCAGCAGGACGTTCTTTCTGATGCGGGCATCGATATGGGGCACCCCCTTGTGGGTGAACAGCGACATGAGCGTGAACTGCTCGCCGCGCTGAAACCAGCCGCCGCTCTTCAACGCCGCCTTGCTGATATAGTCCAGATCCTTGTCGGTGATCCCCACGTCGGGAATCACGAAACAGAAACTGTGCAGCTCGGTGACGGCCACGTCCTTCCAGTCGTCGTCCAGCAGGATGCGCGGCGGGGCGTCTTCCGTCCTTTCGATATGGATGTCGTTCTGGGTGTAGACCAGGTAGTTGTTGATGCCATAGGCGATGATGAGCGACTCCAGGACGATGTCCTTGCGAAACTCGGGGTAGTAGCGGATCTTGCCGCCGATGGGAAAGCACTCCATGATCTCCACGATACGTTCATTGTCCAACTGCTTGCGCACTTCCTGTGCCTCCCCCCTTCCCTTGCTGCCTGTCTGTTTCGTCAGGAATCCAAACATCCCGCGCTCCTCGTCAGTGCTTCTCAGTTAGCGGCCCCGTTCTGCAGAGACCGCCAGGGAAAAACTAGCAAGAATAGTGCCCCCTTTTCATAAAAAGGCTAATCTACTGAAATCAATAAGATTACCGGATAGCACTCGAATCCACCCGGCAAAGGGGCGGCAAGATATGGGACCCTCGTCATTGACATAAACCCTATTTTGGGATTATATTCCCAATCATGAAAAACCCGTTGGAAAAGGCCCTTTCCGCGGCCCTGCTCACCCTGTTGCGTCCGCTGGTCAGAATCATGCTCCGCAACGGCATCGCCTATGGCACTTTCGCGGAACTGGCCAAGAAGGTCTACGTGGACGTGGCCTATGAGGATTTTGCCTATCCCGGCAAGAAACAGACCGTCTCGCGGGTCTCCGCCCTCACCGGATTGACCCGCAAGGAGGCCAAACGCCTGCTGGAACTGGAGCAGCCCGATGACCAGGGCGCCAATGAGCGCTACAACCGCGCCGTGCGCGTCATCAGCGGCTGGCTCAACGATCCCCGCTTCTGCGCTGCCGACGGCGCGCCCCTGGAACTACCCCTGGAGTCGGGGAACCCTTCTTTTGCCGACCTCGTCAAAGAATACAGTGGCGACATTCCCACCCAGGCCATGCTGCTGACCCTGGGCAGCGCCGGCAGCGTGGCCCGCGACGGCGACCGGATCCGCCTCGTCACCAAGGCCTATATCCCCAGCAGCGATCCGGTGGACAAGATCCACATCCTCGGCAGCGACACGGGGGAACTGATCGCCACCATCGACCACAATCTGACGGCGGACGAAAGCCAGCTGCGCTTTCAACGCAAGGTATCCAACCGCCAGATCGCCGCCGAGGCCGTGCCGCAATTCCGGCGCCTGGCGGCCAAAAAGGGCCAGGCCCTGCTGGAAAACCTCGATCAATGGCTCGCGCAGCACGAATACCAGGGCGATCCCAAACAGGCCGCTGAAAAGGGCGCCCGATATGTCAGCGTGGGCATCTATTATCACGAACGGGACC
>CAYRLE010000090.1:0-8689 GCA_964425105.1 uncultured Gammaproteobacteria bacterium
CCTCACTCCTCACCCCTCACTCCTCACGATACTTATCGTCCAACTCCCGCAGATGTGCCAGCTTCTCGGCAATCTTTTTCTCCAAGCCACGTTGCACCGGCCGGTAATAGCAACGCCCGGCCAGCGCCTCGGGGAAATAATTCTCCCCGGCGGCATAGGCCTCCGCTTCGTCATGGGCGTAGCGGTAGCGCTTGCCGTAGTCCAGTTCCTTCATCAGCCGGGTGGGGGCGTTGCGCAGGTGCAGGGGGACTTCCAGGGAGCCCGCTTTCCTGGCGTCGTCCTGGGCGGCGGCGAAGGCCTTGTAGACGGCATTGCTCTTGGGCGCGCAGGCCAGGTAGGTCACCGCCTGGGCCAGGGCCAGTTCCCCCTCGGGGCTGCCGAGGCGCTCCTGCACCTGCCAGGCATCCAGGGCCAGGCTCAGGGCACGGGGGTCGGCATTGCCGATGTCCTCGCTGGCCATGCGCAGCACCCGGCGGGCGATGTAACGGGGATCACAACCGCCGTCCAGCATGCGTGCCAGCCAGTACAGGGCGGCATCGGGGGCGGAACCGCGCACTGCCTTGTGCAGCGCCGAGATCTGATCGTAGAAGGCCTCGCCGCCCTTGTCGAAGCGCCGCAGGGCGCCGCCGGACAACACCTCGTCCAGCAGTCGGTCGTCGATGCACCGCCGTCCCTGTGCCTCTTCCGCCAGGTCGGCGGCGATTTCCAGGAAGTTGAGGGCGCGCCGGGCATCGCCGTCGGCGGCGGCCGCCAGGCGCTCGCGCAACGCCGGCGCCAACTCCGGTGCCAGGACGCCCAGGCCCCGCTCTTCATCCGCCAGGGCCGCGTCGATGATGCGGCGAATGTCTGCTGTTGCCAGAGGCTTGAGGACATAGACCCGGGTGCGGGAGAGCAGGGCGTTGTTGAGTTCGAAGGAGGGGTTCTCGGTGGTGGCGCCGATGAACACGAAGGTGCCGTCCTCGATATAGGGCAGGAAGGCGTCCTGCTGGGTCTTGTTGAAGCGGTGCACCTCATCGATGAACAGCACCGTGGCCTGGCCCGAGTGGCGCTGTTGCTGGGCCTCGGCCACCGCCGCACGCACCTCCTTGACGCCGCCCATCACCGCGGAGAGGCTGATGAAGTGGGCATTGGCGTAGCGGGCGATCATGCGCGCCAGGGTGGTCTTGCCGCTGCCCGGTCCACCCCACAGGATCATGGAGTGCAGACGGTCGCCCTCGATGGCCAGGCGCAGCGGTTTGCCGGGGCCGAGGATGTGCGTTTGACCCACGAACTCCTCCAGGCTGCGCGGGCGCATGCGGTCGGCAAGGGGCTGGGCGCTGTTCATGAGGGTGTGGTGATGGTGTTCAAGGGCCGCTGTCATAGACGATGTCCACACCGGCTGGCGCCTGGAATGCGAATAGCTGCGGGTCGAGGGGCATATTGCGCCGCAGTTTTTCGAAGCGGATGGTGGAAGTCTGGCCGAAGCTGTCCACCAGTTCCATCTGTGCCAGGCCCTTGTCCGAGAAGCCCAGGCGGATCTTTTCGAAGCCACTGTCGGCGCTGCGCGGCAGCAGTTCCACCCACAGCAGCCCCTCAGCGGGGGGCTGTTCGTGGATCTCGAAGCTCTCCGTCAGGGGGCGCTCGCTGCTGAGCAGCGTGGCGGGGGTGCCGCCGATTGCGGAATAGTCCTTCACCGTCACCTGTTCCAGGTCCTCGTCGTAGAGCCACAGTTTGTCACCGTCGGTGACGATCACCTGGTGGTAGGGCGCCAGGTAGTCCCAGCGGAAGCGGTTGGGGCGTTGCAGCGCCAGGGTGCCACGGGTCTCCTGGAGGATACCACCGTCTGAGTCCCTGACCGTCTGCCGGAAGTCCGCCTGCAGGGTCCTGAGGCCCTGAAAGAAGGCCTCCAGGCGGGCCGTGGCGCTGTCTTGCGCCGCAGTGGCGGCAGCTGTCAGAGTGAGGATGAACAGGGCGAAGGCACTTGCGGCGATGTGTTTCATGATGCTGAACTCAGTCCGCGGGCGGCGGCGGCGCCAGTACTTCCCGGGAACCGTTGGACTCCATGGGGCCGACGATGCCCGTGCGTTCCATTTCCTCGATGAGGCGGGCGGCGCGGTTGTAGCCGATCTTGAGGCGCCGCTGTACCCCGGAGATGGAGGCGCGGCGGGTCTCGGTGACGATGCGCACCGCCTGGTCGTAGAGGGCGTCGCTCTCGCCGCCTTCCCCGCCGTTGGCGCCTTCGCCAGGGAAGGCGCTGTCATCGCTTTCGCCACCTTCCAGAATCTGCTCCAGGTAGTCCGGTTCTCCCACCTGCTTGAGGTGGTCCACCACCTTGTGCACTTCGTGGTCGTCCACGAAGGCGCCGTGGACACGGGTGGGCACGCTGGTGCCCGGCGGCAGGTAGAGCATGTCGCCATGCCCCAGCAGCTGCTCCGCCCCCATCTGATCGAGAATGGTGCGCGAGTCCACCTTGGAGGAGACCTGGAAGGCGATGCGGGTGGGGATGTTGGCCTTGATGAGGCCGGTGATCACGTCCACCGAGGGGCGCTGGGTGGCGAGCACCAAGTGAATGCCCGAGGCGCGGGCCTTCTGGGCCAGGCGCGCGATGAGCTGCTCCACCTTCTTGCCCACGATCATCATCATGTCCGCCAGCTCGTCCACGACCACCACGATGTAGGGCATCTCCTGCAGCAGCGGCGGCTCCTCGCCCTCCACCGGCTTGGCGAAGGGGTCGGCGATGGGGTTGCCATCGTCTGCGGCGGCCTTGATCTTGCGGTTGTAGTTGTTGATGTTGCGCACCCCGAGGAAGGCCATCAGGCGGTAGCGGCGTTCCATTTCCCCGACGCACCAGCGCAGGGCGTTGGCGGCCTCCTTCATGTCGGTGACCACCGGCGCCAGCAGATGGGGAATGCCCTCATAGATCGACAGTTCCAGCATCTTGGGGTCGATCATGATCATGCGCATGTCCTTGGGGGATGCGCTGTACAGCATGCTGAGGATCATGGCGTTGATGGCCACCGACTTGCCGGAGCCGGTGGTGCCGGCGATGAGCAAGTGGGGCATCTTCACCAGATCCACCACTACGGGGTGGCCGCTGATGTCCTTGCCCAGGGCCAGGGGGATGGGTGAACTGGTCTTCTCGTAGGCCTGGGACTGCAGGATCTCGCTGAGGCGCACGATTTCCCGCTGTTCGTTGGGGATCTCCAGGCCGATGACGGACTTGCCGGGGATCACATCCACGATGCGCACGCTGATGGCGGACAGGGCGCGGGCCAGGTCCTTGGCCAGATTGCTGATCTGGCTGACCTTGACGCCGGGCGCCGGCTGCAGTTCATAGCGGGTGATCACCGGCCCGGGATGCACCGCCACCACCTGGACCTCGACCCCGAAGTCCTGCAGCTTCAGTTCCACCTGCCGTGAAATGGCCTGCAAGGTGGCCTCGGAGACGGTGTTGTGCAAGGCCTCGGGCTTGTCCAGCAGGGCCAGGGGCGGCAGGTCGCCGTCGGCGGGAGAGGTGAACAGAGGGACCTGCTTTTCCTTCTCCACGCGGCTGCCGGTTTCCAGTTTCTTGATCACCGGTTCGATGCGCGGCTGGGTTCGGGTCTCCTTTTTCTTCTTTTCCACCTTGATGGCCGCAACCCGGCGCTGGCGCGACTGGCGGATGCTGCGCGCCTCTTGGAGGCGCAGGCGCAGGGCATTGAGGCGGGTGCCAATCCAGGAGGCCAGGTCCAGGGTGAGGCGCCCGGTGTGGTCCATCAGGGCCAGCCAGGACAGCCCGGTGAGCAGGGAAATGCCGCTCAGAAACAGGGCTAGCAGGAACAGGGTGGCGCCCACGAAACTGAAGGGCGTCACCAGCAAATTGGCGATGATGTCGCCGAGGATGCCGCCGGGATTGGTGGGCAGCAGGCTGCCGGGATTGGCGAAGTGCAAGGTGGCCAGTCCTGCGCCGGTGGTGAGGGTGAGCAGGAAGCCGCTCACCCGGGTCACCACCAGCCGCAGATTGAGGGCCAGGTGCTGGTAGCTGCCGTGGTAGAACAACCAGCTGGCATAGGCCACCATGGCGGGGAAGAGGTAGGCCAGATAGCCGAAGTAGAACAGGAACAGGGAAGCGAACCAGGCGCCCACCAGGCCGCCGGCATTGACCACCTGATTGCTGGTGGCGCTGTAGGACCAGCCGGGATCGGCGGGGTTATAGGTGAACAGAGAGATGAACATATAGATGGCGATGGCGCCGAAGACGAAGAGGGCGCCCTCCCGCAGGCCGTGGGCGGGACGGACGGGGGCGGCGGATGCGGGTTCCTTTCTGCGGGTGGCTTGGACCAAGGTCGTATCCTTCTGCGGTGAGGGGTGAGGTGTAAGGGGTGAGGGGCAATGCGTGATTTTTTACACCTTACTCCTCACGCCTCACTTGCCGATAAAACATCATGTAATTTAACGGTTTTGGGAAATCATGTCACGTATTTTCTCAGGCCGTGACGGCATTGCCCACGGCTGCCGCCACAGCCGGGTGAAGCAGTTTTCCGGCGCGCACGTTGAGTCCGGCGGCCAGTTCCGGGTTCTGTTGCCAGCCAGGCTGGGCCAGTTCCAGCACATAGGGGGTGAGCACGGCGGACATGGCCTGGGAGGCGCTGCGCGGTACCGTGCCCGGCATGTTGGTGACTCCGAAGTGCAGGATGCCTTCCCAGAGGAAAGTGGGTTCGGCATAGGTGGTGGGGCGGGTGGTCTCGATGCAGCCACCCTGGTCCACCGAGATGTCGATCACCACGCTGCCCGGCTCCATGGCACGCACCATGTCGCGGCTCACCAGGTGAGGTGCGCGGGCGCCGGGGATGAGCACGGCGCCGATCAGCATATCGGCGTGCGCCACCTCTTCGCGCAGCAGTTCATGGTAGGAGAACAGGGTGGTGACATTGGGGCCCAGCCGGCGCATCTGTTCAAGGCGGCTGCGGTCGCGGTCGAAGACCACCAGCTCTGCGCCCAGGGCCGCCGCCAGCTGGGCGGCGCCGCTGCCGGCGTTGCCGGCGCCCAGGATCACCACCCGCCCGCGCCGGGCGCCGCTCAGCCCCCCCAGCAGCAGCCCCTTGCCGCCCTCGGACTGGTGCAGCAGCCGGCAGCCGATCTGGGTGGCGAGGCGGCCGGCGATGTCGCTCATGGGCGCCAGCAGTGGCAGCCGACCCTGGGCATCGCTCACGGTCTCGAAGGCCACGGCGGTGAGGCCGATGGCCTGCAGTCGATGGGCCAGTTGCGGGTCCGCCGCCAGGTGCAGGAAGCTGAACAGCAGGTGTTCGGGGCGCAGCAACTCCAGTTCCTCCCCCACCGGTTCCTTGATCTTGACGATGAGTTCGGCCTTGCCATAGAGCGCGGCGGCATCCGCTGCCAGGACGGCGCCGGCAGCTTCATACTGCGCATTGCTGTAGCCGCTGAGGAGACCGGCATCCCGTTCCACCCAGACTTCGTGGCCATGGCGCACCAGTTCTGCAACGGCGTCCGGGATCAGGCCCACGCGCCCTTCCATAGTCTTGATTTCTCTTGGAATACCGATTCGCATCGTCTCTTTACGCTCCTTTTGGCATCACGTACTATAAGGGAAGATCAAGACCCCGGCAAACGTGGTGAAGGTAAGGCGGGTCGTGCCTAGCGACAGCTCGCCGCCCCATGGAAGCCGCTTCCTGCAAGGCCGAGTGATGAGTGATGCGTAATGAGTGATGTGGTGCAGTGCAGAACCGTTTTGCCCATCACCCATCACTCATCACTCATTACCCACTACCCATTACTAAATTACCAGACCAAGGAGTTGATTCATGGCAGAGACCAAACATTGCCGGCTGCTGATCCTGGGATCGGGACCGGCAGGCTACACCGCCGCCATCTATGCGGCCCGCGCCAACCTCAAACCGGTGCTGGTGACCGGTCTGCAGCAGGGCGGTCAGTTGACCACCACCACCGATGTGGAAAACTGGCCGGGCGAGCCCGAAGGCGTCCAGGGGCCGGAGTTGATGGAGCGCATGCTCAAGCACGCCCAGCACTTCAATACCGAGATCATCTTCGACCAGATCAATGAGGTGGATCTCAAGAGCCGGCCCTTTCGCCTCAGCGGCGATGGCGGCAGCTATACCTGTGATGCCCTGATTATCGCCACCGGGGCCTCCGCCCGCTACCTGGGCCTGCCCTCGGAGGAGGCCTACAAGGGGCGCGGCGTTTCAGCCTGCGCCACCTGTGATGGATTTTTCTATAAGAACCAGAAGGTTGCCGTTATTGGCGGGGGGAATACCGCTGTCGAGGAGGCCCTCTATCTGTCCAATATCGCCTCTCAGGTGTATGTCATCCACCGCCGCGATCAGTTCCGGGCGGAAAAAATCCTTGCCGATAGACTGCTTGCGCGGGCAGAAAGTGGTAATGTAAGCATTGTGTGGAACCATGTGCTGGAGGAAGTGCTGGGCGACGACAGCGGCGTGACGGGCATCCGCATCAAGGATGTGCGCGACGGCAGCAGCAAGGAACTGGCTGTCCACGGTGTTTTCATCGCCATCGGCCATCAGCCCAATACCGCCATCTTCGAAGGACAACTGGAGATGGAGAAGGGTTATATCGTCGTCAACAGCGGCACCCATGGCAATGCCACGGCGACCAGTGTCACCGGCGTCTTCGCCGCCGGCGATGTCGCCGATGCCGTCTACCGACAGGCGGTCACTTCGGCAGGTTCCGGCTGCATGGCGGCACTGGATGCGGAATGCTACCTGGATCAGCTTTCCGAGGACTGAGTTCCCAGTGCCGCCCCGATTACGGCATGGAAGCTGCATCTAACCAGGGGAGGAGGCAGACATGTTCAGTGTTGCTGAAAACCGCAAATATCCCAGGATGTCCATCGACTGCGGCATCACCTATCGTCATGTGGACACCGAGCAGATCAGAGAGGCCGTGGCCAAGAACATCAGTGGCAACGGCATGCTGTTCGTGGCCGATGAGGAGCCACCGCTGGGCGCCCTCATGGAGGTCAGGATCCAGCATGGCTCCCTTTCCATACCATCCCTGAAGGCCATCGTGGAAGTGGTGCGGGTGGATGGCGCAGCGGCCGTTGCCGCAGAAGACGGGCAGTTTGGTATCGCGGCCGTCATCAAGTCCATGGAGTAGCTGTTCTGCAGTCGCTTGGCGCTACCCCTGCCAAGGGCAGGGGTAGCGCCGGATCACGAATGGCCTGCTGGCGACGGCCCCGAGTGTGTAATAGTCCATTGATGCAAATACCCCTCTTGCTGGATCTTCAGGCGGACGCCTGTGACTTTCCCGATGTCTCACAGGCCCTGGCCGAGCCCAACGGCTTGCTGGCCGTGGGCGGCGAACTCAGCCCCCACTGCCTGGTGCGCGCCTACCGCCACGGCATCTTTCCCTGGTACAGCGATGCCCAGCCCATCCTGTGGTGGTCGCCGGATCCGCGCATGGTGCTCTTTCCCCATGAGTTGCGGATTTCCCGCAGCCTGCGCAAGACCCTGCGCCGCGGTCAGTACCGGGTCACCCTGGATCAGGCCTTCACCCAGGTGATCGAGGCCTGCGCCGCGTCGCGCCGGGAGGAAGAGGGCACCTGGATCACCGCGGAGATGATGGCGGCCTACTGCCAGCTGCACCGCCAGGGGCTGGCCCATTCGGTGGAGGCGTGGTGTGATGGGGAACTGGCGGGTGGTCTCTATGGGGTGGCCATCGGCAAGGTGTTCTTCGGCGAATCCATGTTCCACCGCAGGCGCGACGCCTCCAAGGTGGCCTTTGTCAGTCTGGTGGCGCAGCTGGGCGCCTGGGGCTACGGCCTCATCGACTGCCAGGTGGCGACGGAGCATCTGGCCAGTCTGGGGGCGCGGGAGATCCCGCGGCAACACTTTGTTCAGCTGCTGGAGCGCTACTGCGAGGAGGCGGGGCAGACTGGGGCGTGGTATTTCGATGAGGGTAGTGTTTAATGAACTCCAGGCGTGACAATGGCGATGCCCTGCGCTGCTTTCTGACCCTGCCCCATCCCTGCGGCTATCTGCCCGAGCGCGAGGCGGTGACCCTGTTGATCGATCCCGGGCTTGCAGTGGAACGGCGCCTCTACAGTCAGCTGGCAGTGCGCGGCTTCCGGCGCAGCGGCGACAGCGTCTATCGCCCCCATTGCCCGGACTGCAATGCCTGCGTCTCCTTGCGGGTGGATGCCGGCGCCTTCCGCCCCAATCGCAGCCAGCGCCGGGTTGGTCGGCGCAATGGGGATCTGGTGTGCAGTCTGGTGGAACCTTCCTGCGATGAGGAACACTTCCAACTCTATGCCCGTTATCTGGCGGGGCGCCATGCCGGCGCCGGCATGGACGATCCCAGCCCCGATAGTTACCGCCAGTTTCTGCTGGCGCAGCACCTGGAAACCGTTTTCCTGGACTGTCGCCTGGAAGGGCGGCTGGTGTGTGTGGCAGTGCTGGATGTGCTGGACGACGGCCTGTCGGCGGTCTACACCTTCTTCGATCCGGCGCTGGCGCAGCGCAGTCTCGGTGTCTATGCCATTCTGCAGGAGATCGCCGAGGTGCGCAGGCGCGGCCTGGACTGGCTCTATCTCGGTTACTGGATCGAGGCCTGCCGGCGCATGAACTACAAGGATCGTTTCCGTCCCTACCAGATCTACCGTGGCGGTGGCTGGTGCGACCCGGCGTTGAGCGCGGAAGGATAAAGGGGGGCGCCTGAAGAAATTGGGCGCCATTGT
>CAYRLE010000091.1:0-8592 GCA_964425105.1 uncultured Gammaproteobacteria bacterium
CCTTGATCCGGAACATTTCATCTCGCCATCCATCCAGTCCAGAATTGATCAGAGGCTCCTTAAAACTGACGGACTTTCCTTAGACTGGCTGTGTAGAGATCCATTCCACGGCATCATGGCTAGCCTGTCAGCAGGGCAGCCCGGCTGAGAAACTGTAGCGAGGCCGCCAGCCGCTCGCCTAGAGTTTGATGGCTGTCCACCATCCCTGCGGCACTGCTGTTTTTTGCCAATTCCTGCAACAGAGTATCATAATCCCGTTGCCCGTCCAGCAGGGACAGTACCTGGCAGCTAAAATCATCCAGTTCAACATTGCCGTGGCGCAGATTGGTCACTTCACGCCCCCTCATACATTGCCAGCGCGCAAGCCTGGATGCGCAGGGCCTTGTACTGAGTTCCGTCACCAGGGGCGCGGCAACAGTGGCGGCCTCGATCATACCCGCCATCAGCGCCTGGATCAGTCTTGCCGCGAGCACTTTCCGCCCCCCTGCTCCCTGAGTGATGCCGCTGTGCATACAGTGGTCCCACAATTGGGGGAAAGTGGCAGGCCGGGGGAAGATGTCACAGAGGTGCCGCAATGCCGCCTGTGCCAGGGGGTTTGCTTCAAAGGCCATGGATCCATGGGCATTTTTAAGACCCAGGATGCCTTCATACTTCTTTTCCCGTGGCAGTTCCACAGGCATCGACAGGGCGGTGAAATATAGCGTCTCCAGCTTGTCGAGCGCGATCTCACGGCTGCTTGTCACACCTTCATGGCAGAGCAGCGAGCGGCGGAATGACTCATTGCTCATAAAATCCAGATATTGCTCCAGACAGAGTTCGTCCTTGCAATACCCCCTCAGCCTGTCGGCAACCGCCGGCGGCAGCATGGAAAAGCCGCGCAGCAGATACTGTGCATCACCGAGATAACTCAGGCCATGCCCTGCTGCATGGGCCGTGAACTGCGAGAAATAGACCGGGTGATTGGCCTCTTCCAGATGATCATGCAGCAGATAGGCATCCTCCAAGCCGGACAGGCCAGCTGCCATCTGGCGCAGCATCATGCCATAGGGATTGTTCGCGGCCGGCACCACCTGGCTCAGAAAATTGAGGATTTCGCGTGCGCCCTGGACTCTTTTCTCAGGTTGCTCCTCATGGCGGACATGGTAGAGCATGATCTCCCGAAGCATGCGGTGCGGGAACCATCCCGGATAGGTGTTATAACTCACATAGGCCACGCCATTTTCAGCGAGGCGCTCCTTGCACAGGGACAGCAGCTGGTCGCGGACCTCGCCTGGCACCCAGGAATAGAGGCCATGGGCGATGATGTAGTCGAACTTCCCTGATAAGGTCTGAAGTTGCGTGATGTCTTCGCACAACAACTGGATATTGCCGAGGCCAAGCGCCTCGATGATTGAGCGGCCTTCCTCGATCTGGCGCGGTGAGTAATCGATGCCCATGAATTGGCTGCCAGGCAGATCTTGCGCCATGGGAATCAGGTTGCCGCCCCGCGCACAGCCCAGTTCCAGCACCCGGCAACTGTCCACAGGTGGCGCCGGCACCCCAAGCAAGAGAGCAGCGGCCGCCAGATTGCGTGGATGGGTCACAGTATGCGCACGAAAGGAATAGGGCGCGTGATCATAGCTGCTTGCCGTCATGACTCGATCAATAGAAATAGATGGGATTCAAAACCTGCTCTTTAGGCAAGATCTTCATAGGGTTCTGCAGATAAAAAAAGGGGGGTTTTCACCCCCCTTCAAGTCACAGAGACTGTGATGGAACTTATTAGAATGTACCGAACGGGTCGCTGCCGGTGATGGTGCCAAACGGAACATTGCTGGTGATGAAGGAGTCGTTATCAGCACCAGTCGTGGTGGTTTCGTTGGCGAAGTCCGTCAGGCCGAACACGCCAGCACCCGACACATCCTGACCAATGGCCAAGCGGGCAACGAAGTCACCAGCCGCATAGGTGGCCGAAGTACCATTAGGCATGCTGATACTGCCGGCGCCTACCGCGGCACCACTGCGCTCCTGAAGCTTGAAGCTCTGCGTGATACCAGTAGTGCTCAGATCGGCGCTGGCATCGAACTTGTGGTAAGCATTGGGATCAGCTGCAGCGGTAAAGGTAGCCGAACCCTCGAAGGTCAGGTCCTGCATATCGAAACCACTGGTGAAACCGTTCGCGGTGTCGTTGGCGTTGCTGCGCAAGTCCAACAGGGCGAACTTGCCCATCACCATATTGGTGCCGGACATGGCCATGACCATGCCATGATCGAAGTTGAAGTTGGCATCGAACTCCTGACCTGAATTGGTGACGCTCTGATCCAATTCGATCATGGACACACCAGTCGAACCGGCGGTCACGTCGGCCATCATCTCCATGGGCATGAACTCACCGCCCGTGTTCAGACCAGCATTGCTGACGAAGACATCGCCGCCCGTTGACGTTTCGGTCAACTTCTGCTTGCCACTCAGGCCGCCACCATTCTGACTACCCATCACCACGAAGCTCTCGTCACCGAAGAAGGCGGTGCCGGTCTGGTTGGCGAAGCTGTCACCGGTGTTACCATCGGCATTGATGGTCTGGATGTAGGTGGTGCCGCCGCTATCGGTACAGGTGCGCTGCATGAAACCGACATCGGTGTTGGTGGAAGCCGCACAGGTCATCCCGGTAGGGTTGGAGGCGTTGATGGTGCCATCGGAGGCAATCGTCCAATTGCCGTGGACCGACAAAGGCGTGTTCGCCGTACGGGCAAGTGCCATGCCGACCGGCGCGACAATCACTGCGCCCAGAACGGCCATCTTGACTGCTTGACGTATTTTCATATTTATCCCCTTTAAAATTTAGGAAGTTTAGTAGTTAAACATTCAAACGCTACTAAAATCCGTCTTGATTCGTTCATTCCATGGAATACCCATACTGCTGCATTTCTTGTGTGACGCAGTCTGTCAGAAGGGCATAGGTAAAGATACCAGTTCGTGCGCTGAAAGTCAATCTCCAGATTACACCCACATAAGAATGTAACTGGCTGAAAAACAAGAAAAATAAAAGCGCTGCAACCCTTGGGCCGGGCGGTGTTCAGTACGGCGCCGGCAGCATGGCGGGCCCTCCCGGCCATAGATTCTGCGGCCTGCACAGCACAGCCTAAAAGACAGGGGCGGCTCCAAAATTAGCCACTGACCAGTCGAAGGGATCCAGCGGGGTTCCCGTGATGCCCTGCATATCCAGCATCAGTTCGCTGTCTGAGGTGGTCACGCTGGTGCTGCCATCGGTCAGGGTGAAATCCTGATAAGCGAAGCCGTCCACGGTATTGGAAGCCACCCAGGTGGTCTTGATATCGTTGGCCACCGAGGCCCAGCCTGCGGTATCGCTCCAGGAGAAGGTCGTCGGCGTGCCGCTGGCGATGCCATTGATGGTGCGCCCGCCAATGGCCACGCTGTCGCTGACCACCACCGGGGCGCTGCCGGCCCAACCACCCGACTGACGCCCCTTCCAGCCCTTGCGTAGATGCTGGCGGAACTCTTCTTTCTTGGTGGGATCGAGGGCATCGGTGAACACGGTTTCGCTGAGATCCATGAGACTGCCGATTTCCGTGGAACCGTTACAGTTGCCGCTGATGTTGCACTCCCAATAGCTCCATTCGGTGTAATGAAAGGCGCTCTTGAATGCCAGACCGGTAGCCACGTCGGTGGTATCGATCACCTGGTTCAGGTCGACATTGAACTGGCCATCGGCATTGGCGGCAAAGGACTTGGCGAAATTGCGCTGTACGATGGCGGTGCTTTCGAAATCGCTGGTCAGATCGCGCACCACCTGCTTCGCCGCCAGGCCCTGGCAATCCTGCCCGGGATTGGGCAACAGCACGCTGCTGCACTCGGTATTGGTGTAGAAGGCGGTGAAGGTCTCCGTCGTGAAGGCCAGATCGGCGGCATTGCCCGTGAGGGTGGGATCGCCGGTGGCATCGGGCTCGGTCATCAGCACCCGGATATAATGCTGGCCGTTGTCCAGGCGCACTTCCTCCTGGAGGAAACCATTGTCCTGGGAAAGGGTCTTGCAGGTCACGCCCGGCGCGGAACAGGAGGCAGAGCTGTCGATCACACCTGCAGTAACTGTCCAGCCATCGTAATTGTAGCCGGCGCCGGTCAGATCGGGCGGGACGGCCATGGCCGGTTGCGGCAGGATGGCCCACAGGGCCAGCAAGAAAAGGGAGAATGACTTAGAGCATTGCATACCCACAGGAAGCGCCTCTTTTTCTATTTCGGCTGATAGCAGGCCCTTATGACAGAGCCCCAGAGCGCTCCTGCTCTCATGATGCCTCGGCTGGATTGGACCGCCTGTTTCGCAGCCCCTGCAATCCTAACCGGAGTCCTAGATGTAGTGAATTATAACCAATCCCTCCCGCCAAGGCAAACCGCATGGTAGCGGCTCAGAAGCGCAGGTTCAGACTAAGACTGAAATAGTTGGACGAAAAATCACCCAGACTTGCGCTCTGGAAGGCGATGGGTATCCCGGCGGGCGTATAGACCAGGCCCACGGGGAGATTGGAGGTTGTCGTACTGTGACTGAAATTGGCGCTGACGGTGAGGTCATCGTGGACCCGGTAACTCAGTCCTGCAGAAGCGGTATCGCGGATGGTTTCCCGCTCGGCATCGATGCCCAGGGAAAAACGGGCATTGGTATCGGGATTAACGTAATACTGATAACGCCTGCTCAAGGAAAGATTACCAAAAAGCCGCGCCACCTTGGGAATGGGCCGGCTGACCGAGAGACTGAACTGATGGGCCGTGAAGGCATAATCGGTACCCAGGGGCTGCTCATTGTCCGTGTTGGTGTAATTGTACGCGAGGCCCCAGTTGCCCCACATGATAGAAGGATAAGTGAAGCGCAGATTGGCGCCCCAACTCTTGGTCTCGGTCAGCGAAACATTGGTGGGATCGAAATTGCTATAGCTCAGCCCCGCCTGAAAGGTCTTCGGCTGAGGTTCGCTTTCCTCCAGCGCAGCGCCCACAAGCGACTTCAGTCGTTCCGCCTCCAGTTCCTTGAGGCGTGCCGCCGCCACCTCGCCGGCATGGGTGCCCGCGCCGCGCGTCGCCACCTCTTCGAGGGTGAGGATGGCCTTGTTGATACGCCCGGTCTCGGCATACAGCTGCCCCAGGCGCAGTCGCGCACTGAGGTTATCGGGGTCTTCCTCCAGGAGCCGGGTAAAAATGGCCTCGGCCTTGGCAAAACGATGCTGCTGCATATGGATGATGCCGATGTTCAGGTTGATCAGGGGATCGTCGGGCACCAGCGCCAGCACCTCCTCCAGGACCGCCAGCGCCTCTTGCAGCTGGTTGTCGCGCAATAGCGCCAGGCCCCGCTCCAGTCCCAGGCGGTTCAATACGAGGCGCCGGGTATCTTCATCCAACTCCAGTTCCAAAAGCTTGGCCAGTTCCTCCCGGGCCCTCTCCTTCTCCACCAGCCGCTCATAGACGGCCGCCAGCCGCAACCTGACCTCGATGTTGTCCGGCGCCAGTTTCAAGACATCTTCATATACCTGGGCAGCCGCTTCTTCCTGCCCCAGCTGTTCATAGACAATGCCTATGGCGGCAAGGATGCCGATATCCTCCGGATAGCTGTCCAGGAGTTCCAGATATTCGGCCAGCGCCGCCTCGGGATTGCCCGCTGCGAGCAATTGCCGCGCACGCATCACCTTCACCTGTTTCTCCGCATCCTGGCGCATGGCCTCATCATCGGCCATGGCAATGACTTCCAGATAGGCTTGTTCCGCCTCTCCGAAGTGGCCCTGCTCCTGGTAGAGACGGGCCAGGGCATACTTGTAGGCCGCATTGCCAGGCTGCAGCCGGCTGCTCTGCTCCAGCTGCATGAGAGCAGCCACGGGCTCATCCTGCTGCAGATAGATTTGGGCCAGCCAGTAATGAGCGGCGCCGTTTTCCGGCAGGCGCTCCGCCAGGCCCTCGAAGACACGCAGGGCCCCCGCCAAGTCGGCCTTGTCGAGCAATTCCCGGCCCTGGGCAATCACCGTGGCCACGTCCTCCGCCGTCAGGCGGTCGCGGGCCAGCAACAACTCCGCCTTGCGCAGCAGCATGGCCAGCAGCTGTTTCTCGGCCTCGGCGGCCTGGGGGGTATCCGCGGCCGTGGTGATGATTTCGCGAAACAGTGCAATGGCCTCATCGACGCGGTCCATGGCGGCATAGACCTCCCCCAGTGCCAGTCGGGCATCGATATTGTCGGGCGCCACCTCCAGCACCTGCTGCAAAGCCGTGACAGCATCCGCATAACGTGACTGCTGGCGGTAGACGAGCCCGAGATAAAAATTCACCTGGGGGTCGCTGGGGATGATCTCACGAAGCGCCTCGAATGAGGCCAGGGCCGCCTTGTAGTCGCCCTGCCTGAAGGAGACCAGGCCCTTCTCGAACAGCACGACATGCTCGGCCACCTTCTTTTTGATCTGTTCCGCCCGCCGGGCCATTTCCTCCGGCGAAAGGTCCACCATTTCCACCGGCGGTGAAATCACCTCGCCTTCACGCTCGATCTGAAACACCGGCTTGCCATTGACGAAAAAGAGGGTGATCACATCGCCGGGATAGATCAAGTGAGGATTCTCGATCTCCGGATTGACCTGCCAGATCTCCGGCCACAGAAAGGGATCCAGCAGCAGCTTTTCCGAAATATCCCAGAGTGTGTCTCCCTTGACCACCACGTGGCGCTTGACCTCCTCGATTTCTTCGGGAGGCGGTTTCTCCTTTTTGTCTGGAATCAGCTGTTCGAAGGCATCATTCAGGGCCTGGCGCAGGCTGTCCGTATCGGGCCTCCGCTCTTCTTGTTCTTCGGGCTCCGGTTCTTCCGCTGGCGGCGTTGCGCTGCGCTCGATCCGGCTCTCCCCCTCCTCGGGCTGTTTGTCCTTGTCCTCGTGCTGAAACAATTTCCTGAGGAAGTCCAGGGGATCCTTGAGGCGCAAGCCGCCCGTCAAATTGAAGCTATAGCCGCGCCCGGCGAAGGTATCGAGGAGCAAACCATGGGTTTCCTGGTAATTGGCGCTCGCAAGCAGGAATTTCTGCGGGTAGTTGAGCCGGCCCTCGATCCCCAGACGGGGCACGATGGAATCATTCTCGGCGGTATGATTGGTCGAATAGTTGAACCCTGTGTTGAGGGTAAAGAGAAGATTCTTGGTGGGACGCAGGCGGGTCGCCAGATTGTAATTGATGGAGGAATTGAATGAACTGGCTTCATTGCTGACATCGTTCTGATCGATCACAGTCTGCCCCACATTGACATTGTAGGCGAGAGTGGAAGTAAACCTGCGCAGGCGGTTTTCCACCACTGTCATACGGCGCCGTGCGCGTTCCACATAGGTATTGCCTGCCTTGCCTGTCTTCATGATCTCGCGATACTGGTTCAGCGCCAGCTGATCTTCATTGGTCTGCTCATAGAGGATGGCCAGGTTGTAGCGCAGTACAATATTATCGGGCGCCAACTGTACAGCATCGCGAAAGGCGGCAATGGCTTCCTGCAGGTCACCCTGGCGGCGGTAGATGGTGCCGAGATAATAATAGACCTGCGCATCGCCGATGCCCTGCAGACGAAAACCCTCCAGTGCCTTCAGGGCCGCTCCGGGGCGGTTCTCATCCAGCAGATAGCGCGCCAGGGCCACGCCCAGTTTGCGGGCGCTATCCCGGGCGGCCTCCTCGTCATCCTGCAGTGAGATGGCATAGGCAAAGGCATCCACGGCCTGCTTGTAGCGCCTTGCCCGGTTGTGAATACGCGCAATATTGAGATAGGCGGCGCTGTTGTCTGGCGCCAAGCGGATCACTGCCTGGAATTCCTCCAATGCCTCGTCATAACGTTTCTGCGAGATCAATAACACACCAAGATCGAAATGAGCAGTGACATTGTTCGGATCATATTTCAGTAATGTCTGATATTCGCGGATGGCGAAACCGACCTGCTTGGCCTCCCGCAGCCGCCGCGCGCGATGGCTGTAAAGACGGTTGAGTTGGGCCAGGGCCTGCTTGCCCTGCTTGGTTCCCTCCCCCGCAGCGACCACATGTTCGAACATGGCAATGGCGGGGTTTTCCCTGCCGATGCTGCTGTAGACCTGGGCCAGGCCAAGGCCGGCATCGAGATCTTCGGGATCTGCCTCCAGGACCTTCTTGAAGTAGCTTTCCGCCTCCCGGAAGTCACGTTGTTGGAGGTAAATTTTAGCTACCTGATAATTGGTGCGGGGGTCGCCCGGGACTATGGTGAGAATGCGCCGGAACACCTTGAGGGCTTCATCGGCCTTGTTCTTCTGAAGCAACTTGAGGCCTTGGGCGAAGCCCAGGAGGTCCAATGCCTTGCGGCCTCTGGGACCGCGGGGATCCAGCTCCGCGGCCTTGACCAGTTCCTCGACATAGCGCTGCGCCTGACCGCGGCGGGCATAGACCTCGGCCATCCGCAGATGGACATCCACATCCTGCGGCGCCAGGCCAAGCATTTTCTCGAAAATCTGGTCTGCGCGCCGCTCGTCGCCTGCTTTCAGGTAAGCCCAGCCCAGCAGACCCAGAATGCTGCTTGATTCCGGGTACAGCTGACGCAGGGCCTGGTATTCGGCGATGGCGGCCCGATGATTGCCC
>CAYRLE010000092.1:0-8478 GCA_964425105.1 uncultured Gammaproteobacteria bacterium
TCCGGAACATTTCATCTCGCCATCCATCCGGCCCAGAATTAATCAGAGGTTCCTAAACAGAATGGCTGCAGTATGAATATTCCCTCAATGAACTTCGACAGGCAGCGCCTTGTGATTTTCTTTGCCCCCTTCGCTGCCTTGCTGGCGGGGGTTGCGGTGCTCTACTTCTTCACTGCCTCCCCCGGATGGCCGATCTATCTGCTGATATTTGTGTTATGCACGGCTTGGTGGGGCAGCAGCAGGCTATTGGAGCGGCACTATCTGGAGAACCTCGCCCAGCAGGAGCAGGTCCTGGGCAGGCAGCGCCAGCTACAGCAGCAGTTCCATCAAGTGATGGAGGCGGCCGATGCCACCGTTGAGGAGCATTTCGGGGAGATCAAGAGGGAATTCGCCCAGGTGCGGGATCTGCAGGGCAATGCCATCGCCGGCCTGGTGGACAGCTTCATGGGGCTGGAAGGCGATTCCCAGGAACAACTCAAGGTGCTGGAGGGCACCATCAGCAGTCTGGCGCAGCAGACCAATGATGAATCGGGCATGCACCGCCTGTCGCGCGAGGCACTGGAGATCATCCAGATGTTCATCAACAGCATGCAGGACATGAGTGACAGCAGCGCCGACCTGGTGGCCACGATGGAAAAGATGAACCAGCAGATGGCAGAGGTGGAGAAGCTGCTGGGGGAGATCGACAGCATCAGCACCCAGACCAATCTGCTGGCGCTCAATGCCGCCATCGAGGCCGCCCGCGCCGGAGAATCGGGGCGTGGTTTTGCCGTGGTTGCCGACGAGGTACGCTCGCTGTCCCTGCGCAGCAGTCATTTCAGCGAACAGATCCGCTGCCAGTATGCGGAGACCCGCAACACCATGGGGCAGGGCAAGCTCATCGTGGGCAAGATGGCTTCCCGCGACATGGACCTGACCCTCAGGTCCAAGGACCGCATCACCGAATTAATGGATGAGATCAACCAGGTCAATGCGGAAGTCACCGAAGAGATGCGCCATGTGTCCTCCATCTCCGGGCGGATTACAGAAAACGTGGCCACCGCGGTGCGCTCCCTGCAGTTCGAGGATATGACCAAACAGCTGTTGGATCATATGGAACAGCGCATCGAGTGTCTCAAAGAAATCATGGTTGTCGCCAGGGGCGTGTGCGACGGCATGGATCGTGGCATCGCAGCAGACCCGGAGGCGTGCCTCCAGGCATTGCAGGACACCATCAAGCAGTCACGGATAGAGAAGCAACAGGCGGGGCAGGGGCCGGTGCAGCAACAGAACATGGAGTGCGGCGATGTCGAACTGTTTTGAGATCACAGTCATCAAGGAGGATGTTCCATCATGGCCAAGATATTGATCGTGGACGATGAACTGCCCATCCGCTGCATGCTCAGGGAGATGCTGGAGCAGGATGGTCACGAGGTGAGCGAGGCGGAAAATGGCGCCGTGGCCCAGCACTGTTTCCGTGAGGCCAGTTTTGATCTGTTGATCACCGATCTGGTGATGCCGGAGAAGAACGGCCTGAATCTTATTCTCGATATCAGGAAGGAATGGCCGAATGTACGAATTGTGGCCATTTCCGGCGGCGGCGGTATCACCGGCCGCTTTGAGTATCTGCCCATTGCCAAACTGGTGGGGGCGGCCAGCATTCTTGAGAAGCCCTTCCGTAAAGAGCAGCTTCAGTCTGCAGTCCAGTCCGCGCTGGCGGCGTGAACCAAGTTGGGAGCGCTTAGGGGGTGAGCAGCGGGGACACGGAAATAGCAGAGCACAAGCAGGCCCCGCACGCTGGCGCCCGCCTGTCCTTGAAAGGCGCCTGGTATCTTCTGATCGTCTGTCTCGCCCTGCTGCCGGTGCTGTTCACCGCCATCTATTTTAGTTACCAGTTCAAGACCACTTCCCTGCACAATGCGGCCAGGGAAATCGTCCTCATCAATGAAGAGATCAAAGATCATCTGGAATATGCCATTGGTGATGTGCAGGCCATGCTCCAGGTGGAGCGCAGCACCTTCCGTCATTCCCGGCAGCAGCGTTCCGCCGCGGGCACTGCTTTTCAAGGAGAAACCCTCGCCGAGTTGCAGCAACAGCTTGCTCGGCGCTTCGCCATCCTGGGCGTGCATGAGGCGCTGCTCAGCGGTATCTTTCTGGTGGACAGGGCGACCCAGATACTGGCACTTTGGCGCCGTGACGAGGCACCGCCTGCCGACTCGGCAAGCCGTGTTGCTAAAGGAAACCGCCTGTACATTATGTTTCCCCTCTCCGAGACAGACCCTGCGCAGGGCATGATATGGGCAGAACTGGATGTGGATGCTTTGTGGCGTGAGGAATTGGATCTCGTCAACCAAGAGGGCTATGCCAGCTATCTGCTGGACGGCAAGGGGCGGCTGCTTGGCAGTGGGGGACAGGCTGGGTGGTTGGGGAACAGTTCACTGCCTGCCATCATGCCTTCCCAGGTCCATGGTCAAGGCCCAGCGGGCCAGCAACTGCAGACCTTTGTCGCTGCCGGTGGTGAGATGTTCTATGGTGCTACGGTGTCCGTCGCTGGCACAGGCTGGCATGTGGTGACGACGGTTCCACGGCAATTGGTGCTGGCGCCTATCTATCAGACACTCAAGGACGTACTGATGGTGTTGGTTGTCATCCTGCTGTTGTTCGTTTTTCTGGGCATGCGCATGGTGGCAGGGATGTTGGGTCATATTGCCAAACTGCTGGGGGCTTTCTCCCGTGCCGCGCGCGAGAATTACACCCCCCTGGCCTTGTCCTCCGTGTTCAACGAGTGCTGCCAGATCAGGGATGGTTATAACCATCTGGTATCCGATCTGGCGACGCGGGAACAGAAACGCAGGGCGGCGGAGGCCGCCCTGAGCGAGAGCGAGCGTCAGTATCGATCCCTGGTCAACAATATTCCGGGCGCCATTTTCCGTAGTGGTTATGACCAACGGGGAGAGATCCTTTATATCAGTGATGCCATCGAGGCCATCAGCGGTTATCCGGCTCAGGATTTCCTGAACAATGCCGTGCGCAGTTTCGGCAGTATTATTCATCCTAGTGATGTGGGCCTGGTGAGGGAGACAGTGGAGCGCGCCATCGGACAACATGAATCCTATGTGGTGGAATACCGGGTCTTTGCCAGGGATGGCAGCCTGCGCTGGGTCTACGAGAAGGGGCAGCCGGTATTCGACGATGCCGGCGCCTTCCTGTGGCTGGACGGGGTGATCTTCGATATCAGCACTCAGAAGCAGGCCGAACAGCGGCATCAGCGCCTGCTCTGCGAACACGAGGCGATTGCCAGGGCGATTACCGATGTGATGTTCACGATCGATGTGGGCGGCGAACTGACGTGGTACAACGAGAACCTGAAGCAGTTCAGTGGCCTCACGCCGCAACGATTGAAAGGCCTGCCTGTGGAGGAGTTGTTCGTGGCCGACCGGCGCCATGATATCGGCATGATGATCGCCGCCTGCATCAAGGAAGGGGCGGCAGAAATCGAGGCGGAGTTCCTGGCCGAGTCGGGCCCCTCACCTTACCATGTCAAGATGGTGGTGCTGCGTAATGACAGTGGTGACATCGTGGGCATTGCCGGCAGTGGCCGCGACATGTCGCACCACAGGCGTTTGGAGAAACAACTCCAGCAGTCCCAGAAGATGCAGTCCATCGGCCAGTTGACAGGGGGTATCGCCCATGACTTCAACAACTTTCTGACTGCCATCATCGGTTTTACCGACCTGGCAAGGCAGCGCAGCGGCAAGGATGGCGATGCCAAGATGGCAATGTACCTGGCTGAGGTGCACAAGGCGGGTTCCCGGGCGCAGGAGTTGGTGGCCCAGATGCTCGCCTTCAGCCGTGGTGGCGAGGCGGAAGCGGTTGCCCTGGAGTTGCAGCCGGTGCTCAAGGAGACCATCAAGATGTTGTCGGCTTCATTGCCATCGAGTATCGAATTGCACACAGAGGCATGGAATGTCGATGCCCGGATCATGGCCGATCCCGTGCAACTGCAGCAGGTGATCATGAATCTGTGCATCAATGCCCGCGATGCCATGAAGGGGCAGGGCGAGGTCCATATCGGCCTGGCCGAACTGCATGGCGTGCGGCTGGTATGCAGTTCCTGTCACGATAGCGCCACGGGTGATTTCGTGGAACTGAGCATCCGCGATAGCGGCTGCGGCATGCGGAGGGAAGTTCTGGAGCGCATCTTCGAGCCCTTCTTTTCCACCAAGGCTACGGGCAAGGGGACGGGGATGGGCCTGGCCATGGTCCATGGCATCCTGCACCAACATGGCGGGCATATCCAGGTGGAGAGCCAGGAAAGCGAGGGTGCGACATTCCGTCTGTTGTTTCCTCTTTTGGCGCAGGATACGGTGCAGCAATCGTCTGCCGGGACGGCGCCGGTGGAGTTGCCCGCTGATGAGGTACAGATCAGGGGGCGGGTGCTGGTGGTTGACGATGAGCCGGCCGTCGGCAATTTTCTTGCCGAACTATTGCACAGCCGAGGTTGTGAAACCACGGTGATGAGCGACAGCCAGGCGGCCTTGGCACTCTTTCACCGCGACCCCCAGGCCTTCGACCTGGTGCTCACCGATCAGACCATGCCCGGCATGTCGGGCGCTGAACTGGCGGAGGTGATGCTGGTGTTGCGTCCCGACCTGCCCATCATCCTCTGCACCGGCTACAGCGAGCAGATCGACGAGGTGCGCGCCAAGATGTTGGGGATTCGCCGCTACCTCAGCAAGCCCATCGATGTCATGGCCTTTCTGGACACCGTCAATGAGTTGCTGGATTACAAAGTGGAGGCGGCCAGGTGCCTGGCAGGGTAGCGGGTTGAGTAATGAGTAATGAGTGATGAGTGATGCGTAGTCAATGAGAGGATACCCTTACATCACCCATCACCCATCACCCATCACTCATTACCTCTTTTTGGGGCCAGTAGTTTGTATAAGGCGCGTAGCGCGATTATCCATCGCTCAGGTCTAGTCTTTCCCTCCCAACAAGCGCCCCAGCCGCCCCAGTCCGTCGCGCAGATGCTCCATGCTGGTGGCGAAGGACAGGCGCATGTAGCCCGGCGCGCCGAAGGCGGAGCCCGGCACCAAAGCGACGCCGATTTCATTGATGAGATGCTCACCGAAGGCCACGTCGTCCTTTATGCCGAGGCTTGCCATGGCCTGCGCCATGTGCGGGAAGGCGTAGAAGGCGCCCTGTGAGCGCAGGCATTCCACCCCGGGGATGGCATTGAGGGCTGAGACCACGAACTGGTGGCGCTCGCGGAAGGCCTCGTTCATATGCGCAATGCAGGATTGATCGCCTTCTAGGGCCGCCTGGGCGGCCACTTGGGCGATGGAAGTGGGGTTGGAGGTGCTCTGGGACTGGATCTTCTTCATGGCGTTGATGAGATCCAGGGGGCCGGCGGCATAGCCGATGCGCCAGCCGGTCATGGCATAGGCCTTG
Source organism: uncultured Gammaproteobacteria bacterium (assembly GCA_964425105.1). Lineage (GTDB taxonomy): Bacteria > Pseudomonadota > Gammaproteobacteria > SZUA-140 > SZUA-140 > S012-109. The sequence continues at coordinate 5,431 of CAYRLE010000092.1, forward strand.
GAGACGCCGTTGAGGATGATGGCCTGATCATGGAGTTCGGGGCAGGCCATGAGGATGTTGCAGAAGGGCGCCTCGTCGAGGCGGATGTGCTCATAGATGTCGTCGCTGGCCACCACGATGCGCGGGTGCTGCCTGAGCACCGCGCCGAGGGCGGCCAGTTCCTCGCGGCTGTAGGTGGCGCCGGTGGGATTGGAGGGGCTGTTGATGACCACCAGGCGGGTGCGGGGCGTGATGGCCTGTGCCAATTGTTCTGCACTGATCTTGAAGTCCTGCTCGATACCCGCCATGACGATCACCGGGACGCCGTCCGCCAGCAGCACCATGTCGGGATAGGAGACCCAGTAGGGGGCGGGGATGATCACCTCGTCGCCGGGGCCCAGCAGAGCCTGGGCCAGGTTGTAGAAGCTCTGCTTGCCGCCCACCGAGACCAGGATCTGCTCGGGATCATAGTCGAAGCCGTTGTCGCGGCGGAACTTCTCGCATACCGCGCGCCGCAGTTCCACGGTGCCGGCCACCGCAGTATATTTGGTGAAGCCGTTGCGGATGGCCTCGATGGCGGCCGCCTTGATGGGCTCGGGGGTGTCGAAATCCGGTTCGCCGGCGCCGAAGCCGATGATGTCCTTGCCCGCCGCACGCAGTTGGGCAGCGCGCGCGGTGATGGCCAGGGTGGGGGATGGTTTGATGCGTTGTACTCGTTGTGATAGCTGCACGGCTCGTTGATCCCGAAGATTGACTGATAAAATCGCTTGCTGCCAAGTGTAGTATACTGAGGCGTTAGGTGTAAGGGAAAAGGCGTAGAATGCCTCACACCTCACCCACTATACAGACCATCGGCAGTTGCTCCAGAAAAATTCAATGGAAAAAGCTTTCCGTCTCCACGCCCCCTTCGAACCCGCCGGCGATCAGCCCCAGGCTATCTGCCGCCTGGCGGAAGGCCTGCAGGACGGCCTCAGCCACCAGACCCTGCTGGGGGTGACCGGTTCCGGCAAGACCTTCACCATCGCCAATGTCATCGCCCGCCTGCAGCGTCCGACCTTGATCCTGGCCCCCAACAAGACCCTGGCCGCCCAGCTCTACAGCGAGATGCGGGAATTCTTCCCCGAGAACGCGGTGGAGTATTTCGTGTCCTATTATGACTACTACCAGCCCGAGGCCTATGTGCCGGCCTCGGACACCTTCATCGAGAAGGACGCCTCCATCAACGAGCACATCGAGCAGATGCGCTTGTCCGCCACCAAGGCTCTGCTGGAGCGCCGCGATGCGGTGATCGTGGCCTCGGTGTCCTCCATCTACGGCCTCGGCGATCCGCGCGCCTATCTCGACATGGTGCTGCACCTGGTGCGCGGCGGCCTGGCCGAACGGCGCACCATCCTCAGCCAGCTGACGGCCATGCAGTACACCCGCAACGACACCGAACTGCACCGCGGCAACTACCGGGTACGGGGCGATGTGATCGACATCTTCCCCGCGGAATCAGAGCGCGAGGCGGTGCGCGTGGAACTGTTCGACGAGGAGATCGAGGGCCTGTGCTATTTCGACCCCCTCACCGGCGAGGTGCTGCGCAAGGCGGAACGGCTCACGGTCTATCCCAAGACCCACTATGTGACGCCCCGCGACATCATCGTCGAGGCCATCGACCAGATCCGGGAAGAATTGCGCGAGCGCCTCGAACAGCTGCGCGGCGCCGGCAAGCTGGTGGAGGCCCAGCGCCTGGAGGAACGCGCCCGCTTCGATATGGAGATGATGCAGGAACTGGGCTATTGTTCCGGCATCGAGAACTACTCGCGCTATCTCTCGGGGCGCGGCCCCGGCGAGCCGCCGCCCACCCTATTCGATTATCTGCCGGAGGATGCCCTGCTGGTGGTGGACGAGAGCCATGTCACCATTCCCCAACTGGGGGGTATGTACCGCGGCGACCGGGCGCGCAAGGTGAATCTGGTGGAATACGGCTTTCGCCTGCCCTCGGCGCTGGACAACCGCCCTCTGTGTTTCGAGGAGTTCGAGCGCCTGGCGCCCCAGACCATTTTTATTTCCGCCACTCCCGGTCCCTATGAACTGGAGCGTTCGGGGCAGGTGGTGGAGCAGGTGGTGCGGCCCACCGGGCTCATCGACCCGGAAGTGGAGGTGCGCCCGGTGGACAGCCAGGTGGACGACCTGCTGTCGGAGATCCGCGCCCGGGTGGCGGTGCAGGAACGGGTGCTGGTCACCACGCTGACCAAGCGCATGGCGGAGAACCTCACCGAGTATCTCGAGGAGCACGGTGTGCGGGTGCGCTATCTGCATTCCGACATCGATACCGTGGAGCGCGTGGAAATCATCCGCGATCTGCGCCTGGGGGAGTTCGATGTCCTGGTGGGTATCAATCTGCTGCGCGAGGGGCTGGACATTCCGGAGGTGTCGCTGGTGGCCATCCTCGACGCCGACAAGGAGGGTTTCCTGCGTTCGGAGCGCTCCCTGATCCAGACCATGGGGCGGGCGGCGCGCAATCTCCACGGCAAGGCCATCCTCTATGCGGCGCGCATCACCGACTCCATGGCGCGGGCCATGGGTGAGACGGAGCGGCGGCGCTGTAAGCAGGTGGCCCATAACAAGGCCCATGGCATCACCCCCCAAGGGGTGCAGAAGGCCATCGTCGAAATCATCGATGGCGTGACGGTTGGGCCCATGATGAAGGCCAGGGACTATGCCCAGGCAGCCGAAAAGGTCATGGAATACGCGGCTCTCAGTCCCGAGCAGTTGCAGCAGGAAATCGCGCGCCTGGAAAAGCAGATGTATCAACACGCCCGCGATCTGGAGTTCGAGGAGGCTGCGCGCCTGCGCGACCGCATCGGGCAGCTGCGCCAAGCCAATCTGGGTCTGCCTGTCGGTGCCTGAGATACCTGTCCAAAATTTACCCGCAAACTGTGAGGGCGAAGTCGTGTGTCCAGGCTTGCAAAATCCGGCAGATCCTGTATCTTTGCTGCTTTGATGACTGTACAGGCGCGTAGCTCAGCTGGTTAGAGCACCACCTTGACATGGTGGGGGTCGTTGGTTCGAGTCCAATCGCGC
>CAYRLE010000093.1:0-8429 GCA_964425105.1 uncultured Gammaproteobacteria bacterium
GTGCTGTCCACCGGCGCCAGGGGGCCCGACAGATAGCCCTCGCGGAACACCTCCACGTCCATGATGGCCTTGTCGGTCTCCACCGTGGCCACCACGTCGCCGCGCTCGACCTTGTCGCCGATGTTCTTCTCCCAGCTCACCACCACCCCTTCGGTCATGGTGTCGGACAACTGTGGCATCTTGATGGTGTATCTGTCGGACATGGATCTCCCTCTGTTTCTTAAGTGAGGCGTGAGGGGTGAGGTGTAAGGGGTAATTCCTTAACGCCTCACCCCTTACGCCTCAAACCTCACCCAAACAAATCCCAAGGCGAGAATACCGGGATCTGCGCAAAATACAAGCCGCGCCCCGCTACTCCGGGGCACGGCTCTCGAACAGGTCTCTGCTGTTATTCAGAAGCCTATGGTTCGTTAGTGAAAGGTAATGCGTAATGGGTGATGCGTGATGGTTACAAGGCAGGCAATGGAATCACCCATCACCCATCACCCATCACCCTGCTTGCATAAAACAACGCAGCCAGCCACTCCAATGCAGGTGGATTAATTGCCAGCCCTCCCGGGACACAACCCCAACACCGCCTCCACCACGTCGCGGGTGTTGGGAATGGCGGCCTTCTCCAGGGCATGGTTGTAGGGAATGGGCACATTGGCCGCGGACACCCGCCGCGGGGGGGCATCCAGTTCGAAGAAACATTCCTCGTTGAGGATGGCCATCACCTCGGAGCCCACGCCCACCGGGGCCTCGGCTTCCTCCACCACCACTGCTTTGTGGGTGCGGGCCACGGAGGCCTTGATACCTTCCCGGTCCAGGGGGCTCAGGGCATAGAGATCCACCACCTCGGCCTCGATGCCATGCTCCCGAGACAGGATCTCGGCCGCCTGCTGGCACCAATGAACGGAGATGTTGTAGCCGAACAGGGTGATGTCACGCCCCTCGCGCACCACCTCGGAACCTTCCAGGGGATGGAAGAACTCCTCGTCGGGCACCTCGCCCTTGAGGTTGTACATCAGTTCATGCTCGTTGATGAACACCGGGTCCGCGCAGCGCACCGCCGATTTGAGCAGGCCGTAGGCCTGTTTCGGACTGGAGGGCGTCACCACCCGCAGGCCGGCGATGCCCATGAAGACCTTCTCCATGCGCGCCGAGTGCTGGGCGCCCAGCTGGTGGGCGGTCCCTCCCGGGGAGCGGATCACGATGGGGGCGGTCAACTGGCCGCCGGACATATAACGCACCTTGGCGGCGGTGTTGACGATCTGGTCCGTGGCCAGCCAGGCGAAGTTCACCGACATGATCTCGATGATGGGCTTCACGCCCACGAAGGAGGCGCCGATACCCAGGCCGGTGTAGCCGTTCTCGGAAATGGGTGTGTCGATGATCCGCTCCGGACCGTATTTGTCATAGAGGCCCTGGGTGGCCTTGTAGGTGCCGCCGGCGACACCGATGTCCTCGCCCATAGCGATCACCAGGGGATCGTGGGCCATTTCCTCGTCATGGGCGCGGCGAATCGCCTCCCAATACATCATCTGCGCCATGTTTACTTCCTCCCGCCGTGCACATAGGGATCGTTTTCCGCCAACACATATTTCTCCAGATCCTCGACCCGGGGCTCCGGCGACTGTTCGGCAAATTTGATCACTTCGTTTTCGATCTGGTCCAGTATTTCCTTGTCCATGGCCTTGAACTCGTCCAGGGTGAGGTCGTTGGCCTCCATGAGGCGTTGGCGCAGGATCTGGATGGGGTCGCGCTGCAGCCACTTGCGCTCCTCTTCCTTGGTGCGGTAGGCATTGGAGTCGGACATGGAATGGCCGCGGTAACGGTAGGTCATCAACTCCAAAAAATAAGGCCCGTTGCCGGACCTCACGTGTTCCACCGCCTGCAGCGCCGCAGCATATACCGTCTCGATGTCCTGGCCATCGACCTGGCTTGCGGGAATGTCATAGGCGGCGGCGCGCTTGTACTGATCCATCACCGCCGTGGAGCGGTCGATGCGGGTGCCGATGCCATAGAGGTTGTTCTCGCACACATAGAGCACCGGCAGATTCCAGACCTTGGCCATGTTGAGGGATTCGTGGAAAGTCCCCTGGTTGTTGGCGGCGTCACCGAGAAAACAGATGGAGATCTCGTCGCTGCCCTTCATCTTGATGCCCTTGGCAATGCCCGCCGCCAGGGGAAAGGGCCCGCCCACCAGGGCGTAGCCGCCCATGAAATGGTGTTCGACATCGAAGATGTGCATGGAGCCGCCGCGCCCCTTGCTGGAGCCGGTCTCCTTGCCGTAGAGTTCCGCCATCACCTCTTTGGGATCGGCGCCGCACTTGATGGCGTGGATATGATCCCGGTAGCCGGTGATCACATAGTCGGACCCGGGCCTGGCCGCCTCCAGCACGCCATGGGCGCAGGCCTCCTGCCCGGAATAGAGGTGGAGAAAACCACCGATCTTGCGTTCCACATAGGCCTCATAGCAGCGCTCTTCGAAACGACGGGCATAGAGCATCTCGCGCAGCAGCCGCTTCTTGTCGGTGGCGCTGAGCAGCGATGTATTCTGCTCCCCCATCCCTTCCTCTTGCACGTAGCCAGGCATCACTTTCATTGGCTCTCCATCCTTCAGTTCATTACTTATATGCAAATCAGATCCGTTTGGTTACGATACCGGATCGGGACCGCACCATAACCTATGTGTTTTAGTCGGGCAAACCCAGGAATCCATTTCAATCCGGGCCGATATGATCAGCCTTTTCCTGCATCAGGTCAAGATTTACCCACAACAACAGTAAGGTATTAGGACCGTGAACATCAAAATCTCCCAGCACAAAACCCTCCCCGGCCCCAGCCAGATCGAGCGCGTATCCAACCTCATTGTGCTGCTTCCCGCTGCGGCGGCCGACGGGCGCTGGCCGCAGTTCGCGTTCGCGGATATCCTCAAAGCCAGGGCGCAACGAATCGATCTGAAGGCGGATGCCGACACCCCCCTGATCACAGACTTGCCCAATAAGCAGGGCACCCGGGTCACCCTGAGCTTCATCGCCCCCGACATGGCGCCCTTCCGCTTGCTGAGCCTGGCGCGCCGCCACGCGGCCAGTCACCTGGAACAGAACCCGCGCGCCGTGGCCCTCTTCATGCCGGGCTGCGATGATGAGCTGCAGGCACGGCTGGCGGATGCCTTGAGCGCCGCCCTGCTGGCGGGCGCGGCCCCGCTGCCCAGCTACAAGAGCCACAAACCGGCGGCCAAGCGCCTGGATCGCATCGCCCTCCACGGCCTGCCGCGGCGCCTCGACCTGAAACGGACTCAGGCCGAGGCCGCCGGCAACAACCTGGCCCGGGAACTCACCACCTTGCCGCCCAATGAACTGACGCCGGCGGCCTACCGGCGGCGCATCGCCCACCTGGCCCGGGAACAGGGCTGGAGCCTGCAATTCCTGGACGAGAAGACCCTGGCCAGGAAAGGCGCCGGCGCCTTCCTGGCAGTGTCCCAGGGCAGTCCCCAGCGCGATGCCGGCATCGTCCACCTCCGCTACACCCCGCTGCGGGGCAGGAGCAAACGCCCCCTGGCCCTGGTGGGCAAGGGCATCTGCTTCGACACCGGCGGCATGAACCTCAAGCCCGCCAAGCACATGCACGGCATGCACGAGGACATGCAGGGCAGCGCCGTGGCCCTGGGCACCCTGCTTGCCCTGAGCCGGCTCCAGGTGCCCTTCCCGGTGCACTGCTGGCTGGCCCTGGCCCAGAATCACATCGGCCCCAAGGCCTACAAGCAGAACGACGTGGTCAAGGCCTGCAACGGCACCACCATCGAAGTAGTGCATACCGACGCCGAAGGACGCATGGTACTGGCCGACACCCTGGCCCTGGCGGCCAAGAAGCGGCCGGCCTTGATGATCGATTACGCCACCCTCACCGGCGCCTGCATCTACGCGCTCAGCACCCGCTACAGCGGCGCCTGCAGCAACCGTCCGGCATTCACCGACGCCATCATCCGCGCCGGGCGCGACAGTGGCGAACGGGTCTGGCCCTTTCCCCTGGACGAGGATTTCGACCAGGAGCTGGAAAGCAAGATCGCCGACGTCAAACAGTGCACCCTGGGCGGCGAGGCCGACCAGATCCTGGCGGCGCGCTTTCTGCGCCGTTTCGTGGACGACACCCCCTGGATTCACATCGACCTGGCGGCCGGCAATCACAAAGGGGGGCTGGCCCACATCCCCACCGACATCACCGGCTTCGGCGTCCGCTTCACCACGCGGCTGTTGCTGGATGAAGAAGTGAGGGGTGAGGGGTAAGGGGTGAGGGGTTGCAGCAGGCTGGCCGAAGCAGCCTCACGGAGCAAAGGGCTCTGACCCCTTAAAGCTGATCACTCATTACGCTTCACACATCACGCGTACAGACAGCCGAAGTTTGCTAAAATCGCCCCTCATGACGAACCGACACATAAGGATCTCCTAATCATGCCTGAAGCATCCCCTCTGCAAGAAGCCCAGCAACAATTCGTCGATGCCCTGCCCCTGCGCAGCCTGCCTGAAGAAAGCTGTCACCTGGAAGAGGCCCTGGGACGCATCCTCTATGAGGACCTGACGGCCCCCGAGGACATGCCGCCCTATGCCCGCGCCATCGTGGAGGGTTTCCTGGTGCGCACCGAGGACACCGCGAAGGCCAGTGAAGAGGCGCCGGCCGCCTTCGAGGTAATCGGCGAGGTGCGCCCCGGCGACGCCCACTGCCCGGAGCCGGGCACGGGCCAGGCGGTACAGGTGGCCACCGGCAGCATCGTGGCCCAGGGCCCCTATTCCATCGTCCGCATGTGGGAGGCCCAAGTGGATGGCAAGCGCATCACCGTCAGCCGCCCCTTTCCGCCGCGCTTCTTCATCGAGGAACAGGGCTGCGACATCGAGCAGGGCGCCACGGTGCTCACGGCCGGCGCCCGCCTCGGCCCCGCCGAACTGGGCACCATCGCCGGCCTGGGCCTGGATACGGTGCGGGTGGCGCGCCGCCCCCTGGTGACCCTGTTCAGCTCCGGCAACGAGGTGATCCCCTATACCGACCCCCTGCGTCCTGGCGCCATCCGCGACTGCAACGCCATCATGCTGGCCGCCGCCATCAGCGAGGCCGGCGGCATCCCGCGCTTCGCCGGCATCATGCGCGACGACTTCGATGTGTTCGTGGAAGCCGTGCAACAGGCCCTGGGTGAATCGGACATGATCGTCATCTCCGGCGGTACCGCCGTGGACGGCCGCGATTTCATCTCGGACCTGCTGCGGGCAGTGGGCGAATTGATCGTGGACGGCGTGCCCATGCGCTCGGGCCGCCCCCTCATCATGGGCGTGGCAAACGGCAAGCCCCTGGTGTGCGTGGCGGGCCATCCGCCGGAGGCACTGCGCGGCTTCCGCCTGTTCGGCGTGGCGGCCATCGACCGCATCAGCGGCCGCCAGGCGGAGCTGCCACAGGACAGCCCGTCCTGAATGGAGCACCTCACCCTCAGCCGCCCCGATGACTGGCATGTCCACCTGCGCGATGGCGCAGCCCTGGCCACCACGGTGCCCCACAGCGCGCAGCGTTTCGCACGCGTCATCGCCATGCCCAACCTGGTGCCGCCCGTCACCAGCACCGCCCAGGCCGAGGCCTATCGGCAGAGAATCCTGAAGCACGTCCCCGCTGGTTATGCCTTCGAACCCTTGCCGGCGCTCTATCTCACCGATAGCACCACGAAGGCGGAAATCGCCCGTGCGGCGGCCAGCGGCTTCATTCCCGCCGCCAAGCTCTATCCCGCCGGCGCCACCACCCACTCCAGCGCCGGAGTCACCGACCTGGAAGGCCTCTATCCCGTGCTGGAGGCCATGGCGGAACGTCACATGCTGCTGCTGATCCACGGCGAGGTGACCGACGAGTCCGTGGACATCTTCGACCGCGAGGCGGTCTTCATCGAACGCCACCTGGCCCCCCTGGTGCGCCGCCTCCCCGGACTGCGCATCGTGCTGGAACACATCACCACCGCAGAGGCTGTGGATTTCGTGGCCGATGCGCCACCCACGGTGGCGGCCACCATCACCCCCCATCACCTGCTGCTCAACCGCAACGCCCTGCTGGCCGGCGGCATCCGTCCCCATCACTACTGCCTGCCGGTGCTGAAGCGCGAACGCCACCGCCAAGCCCTGCTGCGCGCCGCCACCAGCGGCAATCCGCGCTTCTTCGCCGGCACCGACAGCGCCCCCCATGAACGGCAGCGCAAGGAAACGGCCTGCGGCTGCGCCGGCATCTACTCCGCCCATGCCGCCATCGAACTCTACGCCGAAGCCTTCGCGGCGGCCGGCGCCCTGGAGCGGCTGGAGGCCTTCTGCAGCTTTCATGGTGCCGATTTCTACGGTCTGCCCCGCAATGAGGAAACCATCACCCTGATGAAGCAGGCCTGGCAGGTTCCCGAGTCTTATCCTTTTGCAGAAGGAGGGCTGGTGCCCCTGCGGGCGGGGGAGGAAATTGCCTGGCGGGTTGAGGGACTGAGGACGGCGATACTATAGCCGGGCGCGAATGCGCCCCTCAGTTCCTTGTATCTTGTATCTTTTATCTTGTATCTGATTATTTATGGAACAGAACAAACACAGAATGGCCTCCCGCTTCCGGGGTTACCTGCCGGTGGTGGTGGACGTGGAGACGGGCGGCTTCGATGCCCGCAGCGATGCCCTGCTGGAGATCGCCGCAGTGCTCATCGTCATGGACGAGGAAGGACGGCTCCACAGCGGAGAGACCGTGGCCCATCACGTGGAGCCCTTTGCCGGCGCCAACCTGGACCCCAAGGCCCTGGAGTTCAACGGCATCGACCCTTACCATCCCTTCCGCATGGCGGTCCCGGAGCGGGAAGCCATGATCGGTATCTTTCAGGCCATCCGCAAGGCCATCAAGGAAAACGACTGCAACCGCGCCATCCTGGTGGGCCACAACCCCATCCTGGATCTCAACTTCGTCAACGCCGCGGCTGCGCGCTGCAATCTCAAGCGCAACCCCTTCCACCCCTTCAGCACCTTCGATACTGCCACGCTGGGCGGTCTGGCCTATGGCCAGACCGTGCTGGCCCGGGCCTGCCAGGCGGCCGGCCTGTCCTGGGACAACGAACAGGCCCATTCCGCCGTCTATGATGCGGAGATGACGGCGCAGCTGTTCTGCACCATCGTCAACCGCTGGGACGAGTGCGTGGGTGGAACGAGCAACAAATGAGAAGTGATAGCAGTGCGTGGCAGGGAAGTGGCAGGGGGTTATTTCTAGAGGTTATGAGTGATGCGTGATGAGTGATGGCTACAACGGCAGCCGATACTCTCTTACGCATCACTCATCACGCATTACGCATCACTCGCAACCGGCCTTCACCGCATCCACCATCTGCTGCAGTTCACCACGCTGATAGAGTTCCAGCACGATATCGCAGCCACCCACCAGTTCGCCATTGATGTAGAGTTGGGGGAAGGTGGGCCAATTGGCATATTTGGGGAGATTGGCGCGGACCTCGGGGTCCTCCAGGACATTGACATGGCCGAACTCGGCGCCGCAGGCCTGCAGGGCCTGGACCACATGACCGGAGAAGCCGCACATGGGGAACTGGGGCGTGCCTTTCATGTACAGCACGATGGGCTGGCTCTCGATCTGCTGCTTGATTCTTTCCATGACATCCATTGTTCAAAATACCTCTTGCTAAGTTTGATATTGGGGACGGATTATACCCCAATAGCCAATAGTTGACTATTTCACTATGTTATACAGCTTGTTTGCCCCCTCTACGGCCCGCCCCCAACCGCCGCCGCCGGGCGTCTCTAGCACAAGACGATCACCGGGCCGGGCCTCGAACACCGTTTTGGGCGGCAGAACTCCGCCGTTCAGGCAATTCCTGCCGGGCAGCCCTGGCGCGCCGCCTGCCAGCCCCCAGGGCGCATGACGGCGGCGCTCCGTCAGCAGGGTGACCGTTGCCGGCGCCAGAAACTCGTATTCGCGCACCAGGCCGTCCCCGCCGCAGCGCCGGCCCGCCCCGCCGGAGCCGCGGCGTATGGCATAGCGGCGGATGCGCAGCGGAAAATGCATCTCGGCGCTTTCCAGCGGCGTGTTCAGGGTGTTGGTCATGTGGGTATGGACCGCGCTCAACCCACCACCCCGGGGGCCCGCCCCCATGCCGCCGCCCAGGGTTTCATAATAGTCCCAGCTGCTGTCTGCAGTGCGTCCGCCCATGGCGACATTGTTCATACTGCCCTGACTGGCAGCGGGAATCTGTTCCGGCAGCGCCCGGGCCAGGGCGCCCAACACCACATCCACCACCCGGCTGCTGGTCTCCACGTTACCCGCCGCCACCGCCGCGGGACGGCGAGCATTGAGCAGACAGCCGTGCGGCGCCCGGATAGTGATGGCGCTGAAGCTGCCGGCGCAGGCGGGGGTCTGGGCAGGCATCAGGCAGCGGAAGACGTAATAGA
>CAYRLE010000094.1:0-7812 GCA_964425105.1 uncultured Gammaproteobacteria bacterium
ACACGCCCCCACCCCACCCTTGCCACGCGCAGCTGGCAGCTGTTAACCTGAGGCTTGTTCAAGCCTGCAGCAAAACGTTCCATCGCCCATGACTCAGACAAGCCTGCGCGCACCGGGCTGCGCCCCTGCCGCGGCGCGCGGCAGCGATCCTGTATTCCGCGCCGCCACCTTTCCCGAGCTGCCAGGAAGCCGCAACGTCCTGTATCGCATCATCATCTGCGCACTGCTCACAGGCCTGCTCCATCAGGCCCCGGCGCTTGGCGATGACAACCCGATCCCGCAAGACAGCAATGACTGCACCAGCAAGCCCTGTGAGCAAGCGGACACGGCCAAGGGCTCCATGATCCTGTCCATCGTCGACAAGACCCATGACAACATCTCGAGACGCCTCGAGGCCGCGGTCAGAGGCGCGGACACTTTCTTTGCCACCGACAACGTCTTCGAAGATACCAATGCCAGCTATGCCCGCATCCCCATGGATCTCATCGTGGAAGACGATGGCAATGTCACCTTCAAGGTGCGTGTCAAAGGAAAGCTCAGTCTTCCCAACACCCAGAAACGCCTCAAACTGCTGATCGAAAGCGGCACCACGGAGAGCATTTTCGATGACCAGTCCGCCAATTCCCCGCCCGATGCAATCACGGACAACGATTATTTCCTGTCACTGGAAACCCAGCTCAAGAAAACCGGCAAGTGGAAGATCCGCCCGGCCGTCGGTCTCAAGTTCCAATGGACCCCCGACCTCTTCGTGCGACTGCGGGCCATCCGCTATTTTGCGGTCACCGAAAAATGGCTCGGCCGTTTCTCACTTACCGGCGTCTATCTGCTCGATGCCCGCCTGCAAAGCGATGGCAATCTGCAGTTCAGCAGGGCAATTAGCAAGGATTTTCTGTTCCGCAGCGCCTCCAAGCTGAAATGGACCGACGAAAAGGATTACAGCGAAGCCTCACAGATCTTCTCCCTTTTTCAGCACCTGTCGCAGAAGGCAAATCTCGCCTACCAGGGGGGCGTCTTTGCCGACAACCAGGCCCAGGGCTGGGACATCACTGAATACCGCACCTGGCTCCGCTACCGGCGCCTGATCTACCGTAACTGGCTCTTCATGGATTTGATCCCCGAGATCAGATTCCGGCACGATGACGACTATGATCCCAGCTATCTCCTGACCTTGCGCATGGAACCGGTGTTTGGACAAGCACTGCCCACCATGAAACTGCAAAAGGTCGATTGATCCCCAACACAGGGCTGCCTTGAAAAGCCGATCGCCCAAGCCCTCAACGGCACAGGCCAGACTGTGCCTTCACGAGGCAGCGCCACCCTTCCCGGTCATGGCCGTCAAGGCCTGCGACTCCACCCGGGAGCCCAGCAGGATGGCGATCCAGCGGGTGCTGTCATTGCTGTCCAGGGCGATCTTGACGGTGATGGTCAGCGGCACCGACAACAACATGCCCACCGGCCCCAGCACCCAGCCCCAGAACACCAGGGAGAGAAACACCACCAGGGTGGACAGCCCCAGCCCGCGCCCCATGTAGCGCGGCTCCAGAAAGGTGCCGATGATCACGTTGACCACCACATAGCCCAGCACCACCAGCAGGGCGGAGCCGATACCCAGCTGGATCAGGGCCAGCAACACGGCGGGAATCGCGGCGATGATGGAACCGATGTTGGGCACGAAGTTGAGCAGAAAGGCCAGTGTCCCCCACAACAGGGGATAGTCCACCCCCAGCAGCAGCAGCCACAGCGCCACCAACAGGCCAGTGGCCAGGCTGGTGAGGGTCTTGATGCCCATGTAGTGATTGATATTCTCCATGATACTGCGCAGCTGCCCCAGCGATGCCTCCGGACTGCGGAAGGCGGCGCGCCACTTGGCCGGCAGGCTGGCTCCTTCCATGAGCAGGAAAATTACAGTGATCAGGATCAGAAAACCGTTGGTGAGAATCCCACCCATGCCGGTGAGAATGCCGGTCACCATCTTCATGGCCTTGGCGGGATCGAGAAAATTGCTGATGAAATCAGGGGACATGGCCACGCCATGCCTGCCCAGCCAGGCCAGCAGGCCGGCACTGCTCTCGTGGAGACGCGCCTGATACTGAGGGAAGTTGCGCATGAAATCGTCCACTGAACTGCCCACCAGCAGTGCCAGCAGCGCCACCAAGACGATGAAACCGCTGATCACCGTCAACATCGCCAGGATGCCGGGCACCCGCCTGTGCTGCAGCCAGGCCAGGGGCGGCGCAATGATGATGGCGATGAACAGGGCCAGCAGGAAAGGCACCAGCAGGGGGGCGGCGGCGCGCATCCCCGCAATGATGACGATCACTGCGGCGCTGGTGATCAGCATGCGGCTGACGACCGAAGAGGGGGCATCCGGATTCATCGGCCTAGTCTAGTCCAGCGCCCCAGGCATCACAACAACCCCCCTTTCAGTGATGAGTGATGGGTGATGAGTGATGAGAAAATGATTTTTTTCCTCACCCCCTCCCCCCTCACTCATTACTCATCACCCATCACCCATTACCCATTACTCATCACCCAACAAACCACCCAACAAACCCGGCTGCCGATTCATGGTAGAATTGTTGACCTTCCTGCTCACTGCCGAATTCAACCTTCACATGCCAGCCGCCCCTGATATTTTTTCCCATCGCCCCTACTGGGCCCGGCGCTTCGGCACCGCGCCGCTGCTGCCCATGAGCCGCGAGGAGATGGATCGCCTGGGCTGGGACTGCTGCGATATCATCATCGTCAGCGGCGACGCCTACGTGGATCACCCCAGCTTCGGCATGGCCCTGGTGGGCCGCCTCCTGGAGGCCCAGGGCTTCCGGGTCGGCATCATCGCCCAGCCGGACTGGCACAGCGCCGAGGACTTTCTGCGCCTGGGGCCGCCGCGGCTGTTCTTCGGCATCACCGCCGGCAACATGGATTCCATGGTCAACCGCTACACCTCCGACCGCCGCCTGCGCAGCAACGATGCCTACACCCCCGGTGGCGAAGCGGGCCGGCGCCCCGACCGCGCCGTGATCGTCTACAGCCAGCGCGCCCGCGAGGCCTGCCCTGGCGTGCCCATCGTCATCGGCGGCATCGAGGCCAGCCTGCGGCGCATCGCCCATTACGACTACTGGTCGGACAAGGTGCGGCGCTCCATCCTCCCCGACGCCAAGGCCGATCTGCTGCTCTACGGCAACGCCGAGCGCGCCATCGTGGAAGTGGCCCACCGCCTGGCAGGGGGTGAAGACATCAGCAGCATCCGTGACGTGCGCGGCAGCGCCTACATGGTGCGCGGGGTCCCGGACGACTGGCAGGTCCTGGACTCCACCTCCGTGGACCGACCAGGGCGCATCGAGCCCCACGCCGATCCCTACCTCCATCGCCAGCCAGGCAGCTGTAACAGCGAGACAGCGGCAGCGGGCGGGGAACAAGTCGTCCGCCTGTCATGGCAGAAACCCAGGATTGCGCGCGAGCGCACCGTGCTGCGCCTGCCTTCCTTCGAGGCCGTCCATGACGACAAGGTGCTCTACGCCCACGCCTCGCGGGTCTTTCACCTGGAGACCAACCCCGGCAACGCCCGGGCGCTGATCCAGCAGCATGGCAAGCGCCATGTCTGGCTCAACCCGCCCCCCATTCCCCTGACCACCGCCGAGCTGGACCGGGTCTATGAACTGCCCTACAGCCGTCGCCCCCACCCCGCCTATGGCGAGGCGCGCCTGCCGGCCTGGGAGATGATCCGCTTCTCGGTCAACATCATGCGCGGCTGCTTCGGCGGCTGCACCTTCTGTTCCATCACGGAACACGAGGGACGCATCATCCAGAACCGCTCCGAGGACTCCATCATCCGCGAGATCGAGACCATCCGCGACCAGGTGCCGGGTTTCACCGGCCATATCTCCGACCTGGGCGGCCCCACGGCCAATATGTACCGGCTGAAATGCAAGAGCCCCACCATCGAGTCGGCCTGCCGCCGCCTGTCCTGCGTCTACCCCGATGTCTGCAGCAACCTGAATACCGACCACAGCCCCCTGATCCGGCTCTACCGCCGCAGCCGCAAGCTGCCCGGCATCAAGAAGGTGGTCATCGCCTCGGGCCTGCGTTACGACCTGGCGATCCGCTCCCCCGAATACATCCGCGAACTGGTGAGCCACCATGTGGGCGGCTATCTGAAGATCGCCCCGGAGCACACCGAGCCCGGACCGCTGAGCAAAATGATGAAACCGGGCATCGGCAGTTATGAGCGCTTCAAGAAGCTGTTCGATAAATATTCCGCCGCCGCGGGAAAGAAGCAGTATCTGATCCCCTACTTCATTTCCGCCCATCCCGGCACCAGCGACGAGGACATGCTGGAACTGGCCCTGTGGCTCAAGCGCAACGACTTCCGCCCCGATCAGGTGCAGGCCTTCCTGCCCACCCCCCTGGCCATCGCCTCGGCCATGTACCACAGCGGCAAAAACCCCCTGCGCAAGGTGGACCGTCGCTCAGAAGAGGTCGGCGTGGTACGGCGCGGCCGGCAGCGGCGCCTGCACAAGGCCTTTTTGCGCTACCACGACGCGGAAAACTGGCCCCTGCTGCGCACGGCGCTGAAGGCCATGGGGCGCAGCGATCTGATCGGCAACGGCCGCCAGCACCTGATCCCCGCCTGGCAGCCGGCGGGCACCGGCGGCAAACCGGAAGGTGCCAGAAGCCCGGCGGCGGCGCAGAGAAAGAGACCGTCCTCCCGCAGAACGGGACAAGACACGGCGCGCAGAAAGGCCTCACGCCCTACCTGATGCCACGCTGCAGGTTGCGCTGGGAAAAGTCGCTATCCTCGAGACCGGTATTGACTTCGGGATCTGTGAAGCGGTAGGTGATGAACAGCCTGAGCGGGGCCTTTTGCTTCTTTTTCGAACCCTCCCTGGGGGGGCGCTCGACCACGATCTCCAGAGTATCCATCATCCAGGCATGATCCACGCGCTGCCAGGTGAAATCGGCCCGTTTGATCACCCTGCCCGCCTGGTCGTAAAAATCCCGGTGCGTCAGGATGCAGCTGTCCCAGCCGCCGGTCCTGACATAATAAGAGACATAGCGTCCATAGGCGGAATTTTCCAGGCGTGGCCGGCTCTCCACCTCATAGGCGGTATGACCATGCTCCTCCCGGGACGATGTCAACAGATGGGTATCCTCATCGAACTGGCGAATGGTCAGGTCTTCTCCGATGAGCCCCCAACTCAACTCGTCATGCTCCCTGACGGAAAGGCGCCGCACCGCCTGCAGGCGCTTGAGATAGACCCACTGCTCCGGCAGTCTGCC
Source organism: uncultured Gammaproteobacteria bacterium (assembly GCA_964425105.1). Classification (GTDB taxonomy): domain Bacteria; phylum Pseudomonadota; class Gammaproteobacteria; order SZUA-140; family SZUA-140; genus S012-109. Next base: position 5,281 of record CAYRLE010000094.1, read on the forward strand.
TGAACTCAAGGCATAGTTGATACGCAGATAATTGTTGCCCCGGTACTCCGGTGGCGCAACGGCGAACAGCATCACCTTACTCACCACATCGCCCTGCCCCCGGTAGTCCTTCCAGAAGCGGATAAACTCGCGCTTCTTGGTGACCCTGCCGCTGTTGTTTTTCATGCGCAAGAGCAGCCTGCTGCGCTGGTCCCGTCCCCAGTCCTTGTAATAGCACTGTTGAACGATGCTGCGGACATCCGGCGACCCAGACTGGGCGGCCGCCAGGAGGGGCAACGGCAAGACCAGGCCGATAACCAACAGCGCGCACAGCAACAATCCTGGCATGGGGCCTCCGTTCAACGGCTGGAAAAGGCGGCGCCGGCAAAAGCAGGGCCATATGCTGCAGCCGCCTTTGCGCCCATCATATCGCCCCCGGCAAGGTGATAGCAAAACGCCTAGGCAAACAGTGCCCGCAGGCGCTCCCCTGGCTCCGGGGCGCGCATGAAGGCCTCGCCCACCAGAAAGGCATGGACTCCCTGCTGGCGCATCAGGGCCACGTCCTGGCGCGCCAGGATACCGCTTTCCGTCACTACGATACGGTCGCCGGGAATGGCCGGCAGCAGCTCCAGGGTGGTCTGCAGACGGGTTTCGAAGGTGCGCAGATTGCGGTTGTTGATGCCCACCAGGGTCACCGGCAGGGCCAGGGCCCGCTCCAGTTCGCCGCGGTCATGGACCTCCACCAGCACATCCAGCCCCAGGCGGGCCGCCAGTTCCGTCAGTTCACTGAGCCGGGCGTCACTCAGGGCCGCGACGATCAACAGGATGCAGTCGGCACCCATGACCCGGGCCTCATAAACTTGATAGGGGTCGATAATGAAATCCTTGCGCAGCACCGGCAGGGAACAGGCCTCCCGTGCCTGGCGCAGATAGTCGTCGTCACCCTGGAAGAAATCCCTGTCGGTGAGCACCGACAGGCAGGCAGCGCCACCCTTTTCGTAGGAAGCGGCAATCTGCGCCGGCTCGAAGTCCGCCCGCAGCACTCCCTTGCTGGGCGATGCCTTCTTGATCTCGGCGATCACTGCCGGCAGCCCCTGCGCCACACGGCCGGCAATGGCATCCACGAAACCGCGCAAGGGTGGCGCCGACACCACGCGCCGCTTCAGTTCCTCCAGGGGCAAGGCCGCACGCCGCGCCGCCACCTCCTCGGCCTTGCGGTGCAGGATCTTTTTCAATATGTCAGGGGTATCGGTCATTCAATAGCTACAAGTTGCAAGGGAAAAGATACAAGAAAGGTACTGCTTGGTTGAGACATAAGGCAATATCATCTTGCCATCAAGGTGATGAGTAATGAAAAAATCACCTACTGTATCGCCCCTTACCCATCACGCATTACTCATCACTCAAAGACTGCGTCCACTCCACCAGCTCCCGCAGCTTGCCCGCCGCGGCGCCGCTGGCTATAGCCTGGCGCGCCTGCTCGATCCCTGCCGTCAGGCTCTGTGCAACACCCGCGGCATAAATGGCGGCCGCGGCATTGAGGACCACGATATCGCTGGGGGGCCCCGGATCGCCGGCAAACACCGCCTGGATCATGGCCAGGCTTTCCTGGGCGCTGTTCACCGCCAAGGGTTGCAGGGCGGCGCGCTTCATCCCGAACTGCTCCGGGGTGACGGTATAACATTCGATCTCGCCGCCGCGCAATTCGGCGACATGGGTGGGCGAGGCGATACTGATCTCGTCCATGCCGTCCTCGGCATGGACCACCAGCACATGGCGGCTGCCCAGCTTGTCCAGCACCTGCGCCAGCGGCTGCAACCATTGTTCGCTGAACACACCGATCACCTGGTTGGGGGCAGCGGCCGGATTGGTGAGGGGGCCGAGCAGATTGAACAGGGTGCGCACCCCCATCTCGCGGCGCGGGCCGATGGCATGTTTCATGGCGCCATGATGCAGTGGCGCGAACATGAAACCGACGCCGATCTCCTCCACGCAGCGCGCCACCTGCTGTGGCGTGAGATCCAGTTTCACACCCGCCGCCTCCAGCACGTCGGCACTGCCGGATTTGCTGGATACCGAACGGTTGCCGTGTTTGGCCACTCGCGCTCCGGCCGCCGCCACTACGAAGGCACTGGCGGTGGAAATATTGAAGGTACCTGCAGCATCACCACCGGTACCGCAGGTGTCCACCAGATGCTGCTTGTCCACCACCACCGGCGTAGCGAGTTCGCGCATGACCCGGGCCGCCGCAGCAATCTCCTCCACGGTCTCGCCCTTCATGCGCAGAGCGATGAGGAAACCGCCGATCTGGGCCGGCGTTGCGCCGCCGCCCATGATGATCCGCATCACCTCGGTCATCTCAGCCGCCGAAAGATCGCGGCCCTCGGTCACGGTGCGTATGGCTGTTTGCATATCCATGGTTTCCGTAATGAGTAATGGGTAATGGGTAATGGGTAATGGGTAATGGGTAATGGGTAATGGGTAATGGGTGATGGGTGATGGGTGATGGGTGATGGGCATGAAGATACTGCTGTGAGCATCCGCACCCATCAC
>CAYRLE010000095.1:0-4182 GCA_964425105.1 uncultured Gammaproteobacteria bacterium
GCGGTGTTCGCCGTGACCACCTTCACCTTGAGCAATCGCAGCGCCGTGCCCAACATTCTCCTCGTGCTCTGCATGCCCAGGCCTTGCGCCATGGGCCTCATGTTCAGCATCACCCCCGCCCGCGCGCACTGTCAACATCCCGTGTTTCATATTATTGACGACCAACCACCAATTGATCGGATAGGCCAGCGCGAAGCCGACGATCAGGGCCATGGACATGGTGAACCAGAAGGCAGATTGCAAGGGGTCGCCAGCGCCTTCGATCCGCGGCATCAGGAATTTCATGGTCGGTATCATCCCGGTCATCAGCATGTTCATCGATACCAACTCGGGTATGAAGGTCTCCTTGAGAGAGCGAGTGTAAGAACCACCCACCATGTCGCGCATGGCAAAGGCCTGGAAGTAGGCCCACCCAAAGCCAAAGCCCAGGGTATATTCGAGCGCGAAATCGCCCCATGCCGAGAGGCCCAGAAAGGCGCCGATTGCAGCACCGGCGATGATGCCAATCCCATCACCTGCTGCACAGTGCATGGTCGAACCAAGCACTTGGCGCCAGGTGGTTGCAACATACTGCTCATGAGTGCCTTGCAGTGGTTCGCGACAACCCAGCACATAAAAGAACGCACCAAGTGGGCCAGTGAAAACGACCAGGATAATGAACGCCCACTTGAGCACTGCCGACTCAGGCGTCTTGGGTATGTCGATGACGACAAAAACCACTGACAGGCCGGTTAAAATAAACCACGCCATCATAATACCTTCGATCATCATCTCTATCCTCTAAGGGTTCCAGGCAGGCAAAGCCTACATCATGGCAGACGGCAACAAAGCCATTTTATTTCAATTACTATTTTCCCCAGGGGCTTGCACCGCCAGCGGCGCTGACAATTTACGCCAGGTAAAGTGTTCATATACCCCAGACCAATACATGCCAAAGCCGATGGCAAACAGCAGCTCCTCGATGGGCATAAAACCAAGATGCACGCCAGACAAGGCCGCCAGGTTCCAAACCCGGTCAATATAGCCCGGCGCGCTCCATTCCAGGCCTGCCAGAAATATGGCGTAATAGATCAAAAACAGCAGACCACCTATCCAGGTTTTTCGTTTCAGATCCGGCCGGCAAAGAGCGGTCGCCAAAGCACCGGCAAACATGGCAAGGATCGAGGGGTAAATCGGGTTCCAGGGAAAGAAATAGAAGGCTACGAACACAACAAACGGTGTAGCCAAGGCCAGATAATGATAGCGATGCAAAGAGTGGTGGCGCTCACAGGCGCCCACAGCTTGAGGGATTTTATGGCTCAGGAGGTTATAAAAAACGGAGCCAATACCACCAATGCCAAAACAGAAAATCAGGCTTTCGATATCAAAGCCTGTATTTTCCGCCAAATCAAACAGACTGGGTGGCATCCAGTATTCCGGGACAAACAACGGTTCACTGAGTCCGAATGGCATGGTAAAGAGGCTTGCCCAGATCATGGCCCGGCGTTGCCGGGGGAATGCCAGATAGACAAGTGCCCATGGCACCAGAAAGGCGCTCGACCAGAGCAGCCAGACATAGTGATCAGAATTCATCGATGATCAGCGACGCGAGGCATGCGCCAGCGCCTCACGAACATCGAGCTCCCGCGTCCCGTTACCGGTGCGCAGGAAATAGCGCGGCACCTTGCCATCCAGGCAGTAGACGGGCTCAGATGACGGCTCCACCACAATACGGCAAACATCCTTACTGTCTATCTCATAAAACATGCAATGCACCAATGCACAAAGATCCCCTCCCAAGCGGGTCTTCACGATATCCGTGACACATCGCTCAAATCCATCACGGCCTTTATCTTTGAGCGTCTGGTAGTCATATGCCAGGCCGACGATGCCACCATCGTCATTGACGCCAACCAGCAGGCTGCCGCCTTTATGGTTCATGAACCCCGCGATCGTTTTTGCAATCACGTTCTCGAGCGCGCGGTTAGCCCTGCTCTGCTGGTGATCCCAGCGCACTGAGGACTTGAACTCGAGGTGCTCGCTTTCTCCACCCTTGATCAGCAAAGGCAGATCCTCGACCAGTTCCTTTTCGAGATAGCGGACTGTCCGATGCTGCCTGAGGATAGCAAGATGATACAGTCCGAACCAGGAGCCAATGCCACCGCCAATCAGGGCGAAAATCAGGCTCATGGGTATCATCTCAATGGAGAAAGCGGTTTCCAGACGAAACAGCAGGAATTCCCACAGACTCCCCGCATCGGTCGTCATTGTATCTTTAAACTCGTACCAATAGACGGCCTTGGTGAGGGGATGCAAAACGATGATTCCGATCACGGCGCCCAATATAAAGTGGCGGGCCAATATCCACACCTTGGAAGGTGGCGCCCTCATGTCACACGGCAACCAAGAACAGAATCTGCAGTTTTATCGCAATCAGACACTGATTTGCTTCTCCTCAAGATGAGTTTATTTATCTGCGAGTTGTTTCCGGCACCCCCGAAGTGATGCCTATGGCGCCCCCTCGGGAAGGCAAGGCCTTGAGTGCTTACCGCCAGCACCACAGGCGATCATAATCCTCGGGCCGATTCGCAGGCAAGGCATCCTGAGAGTATGGCACAGCGCGGCTCTTATAACGCGGCAAGACTTGGACTTTGTATCGCCTATCATGTGATGGATAGCGATAAAAAGCCGGCTGTCCGTCGACTTCTCATGAGGGCCCCTGTATGGTGTATGGGTTCTATCGAACCATACACATAACCAATTGATTATAAATATGTCTATTATTTCTGATTTATAGGTTGCCCCCATAGCCCCCCCCACTCCGAGGCTGTTCACACAACCTTCATCCATAAGCACCAAAGAAAGAGGTATACCTTGGCAGCAGTTCAGGTGGTCTCTTCTGAAGGCACCAGAATCCATATACGCTTGAGCGGCAATTCAGCCTGCAAATCATCTGGCAGCTTCTCGTACTGGCGCAATGTCTCACGCAACAAATCATCGGAGTCCCAGAGACGGATCTCGAAAAAGAGCCGCGCCACTTCTCGACTGACTGTTGTCTTATAACCGCCCCAGGAGACAAAGAGGCCGTAGTCGGCCTTGAAGTTTTTCATTGCCCCCTGCAGCTCGCGCACCGTCTTGATATCTACAGGGGTATCACCCGATTTCACCTGGACTGCAATGCGGGGTGAATCCAGCCCCAAGGGACCCGAGCCAGCCAGAATATCCACACCGCCATCAGGCCCCTCGGGCGATTGACGCAACTTATACCCCTGCGCCGACAGGACAGCGCTGACCAGATCGGCCAGATGATGCCCGGTAAATCGCTGAGAAACAAAGGCACGAATCTGATCCAGTGCGATCTCATCCAGGTTGGCCAATCCCTCGCCATCTTCGCTTTGCTCGGCTTGGGACCTGATGTTTACCTTTTTCCCTTCCAACATGGCTTGCACGCGTTCTTCGGCGTTATTTCTCTTAATCCTGCATACAGTCATGAATGCGCCAAAGGAATACAGCAAATCCTGATCAATCGCTGTACGTGGAATCTCTTTGAGCCATGTGACTGCCCGGGTATGCCGGGCATGGGATGGCATGTTAGCCTGATAGCGGTAGGGACCACTGATGCGGCCAAAGGCGATATACGGCCTCTGCTTTAGAGGGAGGGCAACTAGATCCCCAGGCTGCATATCATGAATAAAGGGCCAGATCTGGCTCACCCAGTTGCCCAAGCGCTTGGGCTTGGCATTGGGGTAGGTCTTTTCCAGTAGCGCCAGAAGTTCTTCCCTGGACTTGATACCAGAAAGATCCGGCAGCTCGTCCCATCCAATGACAATAATGTTTTTCTCCAGCGCGACATCTTCACGCTCACCCTGCCCACCTGCCCGCGACAACCATAGTGTCATTTACACCTCCAGAAGAACCGTAATGTGTCAGATTGACCCCAGAAAGCATACGGCGCCAGGCCTGACATCAACCTCAGAAACGATCTTTACCTAAGCAGCCCACATCTCAGACAACCTCCCCGCCTGATCAAGCACCAGATTGATGGCCTCCTCCTGCTTGTCCGGCGGATATTTGTAGCGGCGCAGGGTGATGCGCACCAGGTTGCGCAGGCGGGCGCGCACGCTTTCGCGCTTCTGCCAGTCCACTGTGGTGCTCTTGCGCAGCTTCTGGGTCAGCTCCATGGCGATTTTCTTCAATGTCTCG
>CAYRLE010000095.1:4282-7724 GCA_964425105.1 uncultured Gammaproteobacteria bacterium
CGCCTCTCCAGCAGCTTGCGGGTCTGTTTGTTGTGGATGTGGGGGCGCAGGATCGCCTTGTCTGCGGCCGAGCCGGTGACGACCACCTTGATGGCGCCCCTGGCCGGATCGTCGTCGTGCCAGCCGGGGCGCAGGGCGATGATCTCCTGGTACAGCCGGGCGCAGATCTCGCGGCTCATGGCCACGATCATGCCCTTGCCGGCGCTGGCGGCGGTGCGCGCCTCGAAATGGCGCACGATGTCCTCGGCCACTTCCTTGAGGCGTGGCCCGGCGCCCACCAGCTTTTCCAGTTGCGCCCAGCGGCACTTGGCCGCCTCGCGTGCGGCGATATCCTCTTCGTCCTCGAAGATCTCCTCCACCTCGGCGTTGAGGGCCTCGATATCTGCCTGGTTGATATCCAGCCTGGCCAGGCGGCTTTCGTAGTAGATGGGTACCGTGGCGCCATCCTCCACGGCGTCCTGGATGTCGTAGATGCTCACGTAGTCCCCGAAGACTGCCCGGGTGTCCTTGTCCTCACTCTCAATGGGAGTGCCGGTAAAACCGACGAAAGTGGCATTGGGCAGGGCATCGCGCAGATGCTTGGCGAAGCCATACTTATAGCGTCCGGTCTTCTTGTCCAGCACGGCGCGGAAGCCGTACTGGGAGCGGTGGGCCTCGTCGGCGATCACCACGATGTTGGTGCGCTGGGAGAGCTTGGGAAAGCGCGCCTCCCCCCGCTCGGGCTGGAACTTCTGCACGGTGGTGAAGATGATGCCGCCGGAGGGCCTGTCCTCCAGCAGTTCGCGGAGATGGTCCCGCCCCTGTGCCTGCAGCGGCGTCTCCCGCAGCAGGGCGCGGGCACCCTTGAAGGTCTGGAAGAGCTGGCCGTCCAGGTCGTTGCGGTCGGTGACCACCACCACGGTGGGGTTCTGCATCTCGGCCTGCTGCATGAGCTTGGCGGTGAAGAACACCATGGACAGGCTCTTGCCCGAGCCCTGGGTGTGCCACACCAGGCCACCGCGGCGCGAGCCCGGCGTCACGCGGCTGGCATAGTCGGCGCGGGGCCGGTCTTCCACCTGGTCGCCGGGCGCGGTGGCCGCCACCAGCGCGGCGCGCACTGCCTCGCGCACGGCATGGAACTGGTGGTAGGCGGCGATTTTCTTAACGATGCCCCCCTCATTCTGCTCGAAGAGCACGAAATAGCGCAGGTAGTCCAGCAGGAGATGATGGGCGAAGAAGCCACGCACCACCTTCTCCAGCTCGAATTCCAGCAGGGGCTTGTCGTGTTCGTTGTGGATGGTGCGCCAGGGCAGGAAGCGCTCCCGCGGCGCGGTGAGCGAGCCCACCCGCGCATGGGTGCCGTCGGAGACCACCAGTGCCTCGTTGGGCACGAACAGGGGCTCGATCTCGGCCTTGTAGGTCTGCAATTGGTCGAAGGCCCGCCAGATGTCCGCCTGCTCATCGGCCGGGTTCTTCAGCTCCAGCACTGCAATGGGCAGGCCGTTGATGAAGCACACCAGGTCGGGGCGCCGGGGCTGCTTGGTGCCCTGCACCGTGAACTGGTTGACCACCAGGAAGCCGTTGCGCTCCGGGCGCTCGAAATCCACCAGCCGCACCCGGTCGCCGCGCTTGCGCCCGGCCTCGTCCACCTCCACCGGCACGCCATCCACCAGCCATTCGTGGAAGGCGCGGTTGCTGAGAAGCAGCGAGGGGTGCGATGCCTTGGTGATATGGTGCACCACTTCGTCGAGCGTGGCTGCGGGGATGGCGGGGTTCAAAACCCCCAGGGCCTCCTGCAGCCTGCCGGACAGGATGACCTGGCGGTAATCCTCGCGCTCAGGCGTCTCGCCATCCGGGGCAATGTCCGGCCCGAAGCGGGTCTCCCAGCCGCTCTCCTGGAACCAGCCAAGGGCGAGCTGTTCCAGGTCATCTTCGCTGATCATGAGGCCTCCGTCCCCTCGTTCAGGATGGCCAGGTACTGGCCGTAGGCGTATACGCGATTGCGCCGCTTGCCCGTCAGCTCGCGGACGAGGCCCAGCCGTTCCAGTTCGGCGATGCCCTTGGCCGCGGCCGGATAGGAAAGCCCGGTTGCCACGGCGATGCCGCCGATGTCCTGAACCGGGCCATGACACAGCGCCTGGAAACAGCGTAGCACCGTGCCTGTCCGGCGTCCCAGCGTCTGGATGCGCGCCTCATCCTCCTTGAACAGCCGGATCAGCCGCCGGGCGGTTTCCACGGCATTGAGGGCGGTCTGCTCCACGCCTTCGAGGAAGAAGTCCAGCCAGCGCTCCCAGTCCCCCTCGCGGCGCACCTCGTCCAGCAGTTCATAATAATATTGCCGGTGCTGCTTGAAATAGAGGCTGAGATAGAGCAGCGGCCGGGAGAGCAGGCCGTCATGATGCAGGATGAATGAAATCAGCAAGCGCCCGATGCGGCCATTACCATCGAGAAAGGGGTGTATGGTCTCGAACTGCACATGCGCCAGGGCGGCCTTGACCAGCGTGGGATAGGGCTGATCCTCCGCGTGGAGAAAGCGCTCCAACTCGCCCATGCAGCGCTCCACCTCGCCCGGGGGCGGCGGGACGAAATACGCATTGCCTGGCCGGGTGCCGCCGATCCAGTTCTGGCTGCGCCGGAAACTGCCGGGTGCCTTGTCGCTGCCCCGCCCCCGGGAGAGCAGCACCTCGTGCATCTCCCGCAACAGGCGGTTGGACAGAGGAAACCCTTCCGCCAGGCGGCGCATGCCGTGATCGAGAGCGGCGACGTAATTGGATACCTCCACCACGTCATCGAAGGGGGCGCCCGGCGCCTCCTCCAGTTCGAACAGCAGCAGATCCGAAAGGGACGACTGGGTGCCCTCGATCTGGGACGAAAGCACCGCCTCGCGGCGCACATAGGCATAAAGAAAGATGTCCGGGTCCGGCAGCAGCAAGGTGATACTGTCCAGTCGCCCCAGGGCCAGAATGGCCCCTTCCAGCAGGCGCTGGCGGGCCGCGGTGAACACCAGCGGGGGCTCCGGCGGCAGCGGTGCGGGCACGAAGGCGTGCACCCTCTCGCCACCGGCGACGGTCATCACCTCCTGCCCCGTGCTTCCGCGCTTCATATCGTCCCTGCCAGTTCTCCAATCGTTTAGTAACGATACCTATAATTAAACGGAATCGCAATACCGCTTAATAGCGAGGCCACGGATGAGGCAGACATCCACTCCCCATCCTGATTATGCCATGACCTCCTCAGTGATGGCTTCGGCCTCAGGTACGCGGAGTTCGCCGGAGATGAGTTTGGGAAGGAGGGTGTCGCGCAGGCTCGTAAGTAGTTTGATCTGCTCAAGATTGGATGTTTGGCAACTCAGCAAGCCGCCTACCACTACATCAAAAACACGAATCAAATCTTCTGATGGAATCATGTCAGGAAGCATGGCAATTTGTTTAGGCTGTGCTCGTTGCCTACTGCCGGTTGATCC
>CAYRLE010000096.1:0-1472 GCA_964425105.1 uncultured Gammaproteobacteria bacterium
CATCACGCATCACGCATCACGCATCACGCATCACGCATCACGCATCACGCATCACACCTCACCCAAAACTCAGCGGCTGGTCCCGTTCGTCTTGCTGCTGATCCTCCAGGCTGAAACCCGCCCCCTGGGCTTCGGCATCCTTCTCCTCCAGGTCGATGCGCAGGCGCAGGTTGTTCTGGGAATCGGCATTGCGCAGGGCCTCTTCATAGGAGATCCGCCCCTCCTTGTAGAGACGGTAGAGGGCTGCATCGAAGGTCTGCATACCCACGTTCTCGGAGCGCTCCATGATGTCCTTGATCTTGTGGACCTCGCCCTTGAGGATGAGATCGCACACCACCGGCGTGCCCAGCAGGATCTCGAAGGCGGCGGCGCGCTTGCCGTCCAGGGTGGGCACCAGGCGCTGGGAGACGATGCCGCGCACGTTTAGAGACAGGTCCATCAGCAACTGCCGCTGACGGTCCTCGGGAAAAAAGTTGATGATGCGGTCGAAGGCCTGGTTGGCATTGTTGGCATGCAGGGTTGAGATTGCCAGGTGGCCGGTCTCGGCGAAGGCGATGGCATGCTCCATGGTCTCGCGGTCACGGATCTCGCCGATGAGAATCACATCGGGCGCCTGACGCAGGGTGTTCTTCAGCGCCTCCTCGTAGCTCACGGTGTCGTCGCCCACCTCGCGCTGGTTGACGATGGATTTCTTGTGGCTGTGGACGTATTCGATGGGGTCCTCGATGGTGATGATGTGGCCGGCGCTGTTGGTGTTGCGATAGTCGATCAGCGCCGCCAGAGAAGTGGACTTGCCGGAGCCGGTGGCGCCCACGAACAGGATCAGGCCCCGTTTCTGCATCACCAGTTTTTTCAGAATGCTTGGCAGGCCGAGTTCCTGCATGCTGGGGATCTTGGTCTTGATGTTGCGGATCACCAGGCCGATGTGGTTGCGCTGCTTGAAGATATTGACCCGGAAACGGCCGATCTTGGAGTCCGCAAGAGCGAGATTCATCTCCGGACTCTTCTCGAAGGCGGCGATCTGACTTTCGTCCATGATCTTGTAGGCAATGGCCTTGGTCCCCCCCGGCGGGATGGGCGATTTGTCCACCGGCATCAACTGCCCCTGGACGCGCATACTGGGAGGCGCGCCCACAGTGAAATAGAGATCCGAGGCGTCCTTGGCCACCATCAGTTTGAGATAATCGACAAATTCCATGGGCATGTCCTAGAGAAATGATCTTCACTGGCATATATCGACCGGCGCACAGCACCCCTTGAACCGCCCCTTGCCATGCCCAGCTGCGACGCTTTACCCTGGAGCCATGGATACCGCCCCCCCTGCCGCGCCACAGTCCCTGCTCAAGGATTTTCCGCCCGCCCTGATCACCCAGGTAGAGCATGCCTGGGAACAGTATCTCGTCGCCGCCCGGGAACAGGGCAGCGAAGCGCCGCGCAGCAGCGAGTTGCTGCGGGTCCTGTACCGGGTGTGG
>CAYRLE010000096.1:1572-7562 GCA_964425105.1 uncultured Gammaproteobacteria bacterium
CCACGCTGGAACGTTTGCACCACTGGCAATGCCGTGCCCTGGGCACACCTTACGATGAAAGCGGCAAACAACCCCAGCAGATGGTGGTGCTGGCCATGGGCAAGCTGGGGGCACGGGAACTCAATTTCTCCTCCGACGTGGACCTCATCTTCGCCTATCCGGCGGCGGGCGAGACGCGCGGACGGCGGCCGCGGCTCAGCAACGAGGAGTTTTTCATCCATCTCGGCCAGCGCCTCATCACCCTGCTGGACACCCCCACGGCCGAGGGCCGCGTATATCGTGTGGACATGCGCCTGCGGCCCTACGGCAACAGCGGCCCCCTGGCCATGAGCTTCGACGCCCTGGAGGAGTACTATCAATCCCAGGGGCGGGAGTGGGAACGCTACGCCATGATCAAGGCACGCCCCATGGCCGGCGACCTGGCGGCTGGCGAGCAGCTGCTGGCGCTGCTGCGGCCCTTCGTCTACCGCCGCTACCTGGACTACAACGCCCTGGCCGCGCTGCGCGAGATGAAGGCCATGATCAACCGCGAAGTGAGCCGCAAGTCTCTGCAGGACAATATCAAGATCGGCCCCGGCGGCATCCGCGAAATCGAATTCATCGGCCAGGTCTTCCAACTCATCCGCGGCGGGCGCGAGCCGGCGCTGCGGGTGCGGGGCATCCTCGAGGTGCTGCGCCGCCTGGGCGCAGCAGGCCATTTGCCTGCCCATGCCGTCGCCAACCTGAGCGCCGCCTATGTCTTCCTGCGCCGCACCGAAAACCGTCTCCAGGCCTATGCCGACCGCCAGACCCATGTCCTGCCCAGGGACGAGGAGGGACGCCAGCGCCTGGCGCTGTCCATGGGCTTTTCCCACTGGCCGGACTTCGAGAGCCGCCTCGCCCATCATCGGCACAGGGTCCGCGAACATTTCGAGGAGGTCTTCGCATCCCCCCAGGGCGAAGACAGCACAGCACGCGAGACAGACACAGGCACCGGGCTCGGCGCTGTCTGGCTGCAGTCCCTAAGTGAGGCAGAGGCGCAGGCATACCTGGCGCAGGCCGGCTTTACCGATGCCGCTGAGGCCCTGCGCCGCATCCACCTACTGCGCGACAGCTATGCCTGCCGCGCCCTCAGCCACGAGGGCCGCAGCCGCCTGGACCGGCTCATGCCCCTACTGCTGGCTGCCGTCGCCGCCACCTCCCAACCCGATCTCACCCTGCCCCGGCTCCTGGACCTCATCGAGGCAGTGGCCCGGCGCACCACCTACCTGGCCCTGCTGGAGGAAAACCCCATGGCGCTGTCCCAGCTGGTGCGCCTGTGCGCCGCCAGTCCCTGGATTGCCCAGATGCTGAGAGACCACCCGCTGCTGCTGGATGAACTGCTGGATCCGCGCAGCCTCTACGCGCCCCTGGAGCGCGCCGCCCTGGAACAGGAACTGGAGGCACTGCTGGCGCGCATCCCGTGCGACGATCAGGAACAACAGCTGGAAACCCTGCGCTACTTCAAGCAGGCCAATGTGTTGCGGGTGGCGGCCGCCGATCTCATGGAGGTCATGCCCCTGATGGAGGTCAGCGATCACCTCACGGCCATCGCCGAGGTGGCCCTGCACCATGTGCTGCAGCTGGCAGTGCAGCATCTCCGCAAACGGCACCGCTCCCGCGGGGAGCACGGGTTGGGATTCGCCATCATCGGCTATGGCAAACTGGGGGGCATCGAACTGGGCTACGGCTCCGACCTCGACCTGGTGTTCCTCCACGAGGCCGGCCGCGGCGGCAGTCGGACATTCTATTTCCGCCTCGGCCAGCGCATCATTCACATGCTCAATGCTCACACTCCCAGCGGCGTGCTCTACGAGGTGGACATGCGCCTGCGCCCCAGTGGCGCCTCAGGGCTGCTGGTCAGTTCCCTGGACGCCTTTGCCCATTACCAGGCCCACGAGGCCTGGACCTGGGAACACCAGGCCCTGGTGCGGGCACGCTTCATCACCGGCGACCCGGCCATCGGCCGGCGCTTCACAGAGCTACGCCACCAGATCCTCACCCGCCACCGCGAGCCGCAGACGCTGAAACGGGAAGTGGTGCAGATGCGCGAACGCATGCGCGAGGAACTGGCCCGCAGCCGCCGCGGGCATTTCGATGTCAAACAGGGCCGCGGCGGCCTGGCCGACATCGAGTTCATCGTCCAGTACGGGGTGCTGCAATGGGCCCACCGCCACCCCGACCTGACGCGTTGGACCGACAACCTGCGCCTGCTGGCGGACTTCGCCCGCCACCGCCTGCTGAAGAAGGCCGATGTGCGCGCCCTCAGCAAGGCCTACCAAGACTATCGCCAAGCCATCCACCGCCTGGCCCTGCAGGAACAGCCGGCCATCGTCGATGAGAATGAATTCCGGGACCATCGGCAGCGGGTGACGGCCATCTGGGACAGCCTGCTGGGTTGGTCAGGTAATGCGTGATGAGTAATGAGTGATGCGTGGACGAAGAAAAGAGGCAACCCATCCCATCACGCATCACTCATTACGCATCACCCGCTATTTTGCTACAATTTCCCCTTTCGGCGTCCAATGACGCCCCTTTTTTGAACCTCAGTTGGGAGATAAGCAATCCATGAGCATGGCGGGTATGGAAGACCGGGATGGTATCATCTGGCTGGATGGTGAACTGGTGCCCTGGCGCGAGGCCCGTGTGCATGTCCTCACTCACACCTTTCACTATGGGCTGGGGGTATTCGAGGGCATCCGCGCCTACCGGACCCAACAGGGGACGGCGATCTTCCGCCTGCAGGCCCATACCGAGCGCCTGTTCCGTTCGGCCCATATCCTCAATATGCCCATGCCCTTCGACAAGGACACCATCAATGAGGCCGTGTGCACCGCAGTGCGGGAAAACGACATGGAATTCGGCTATATCCGCCCCATGTGCTTCTTCGGCTCCGAGGGCATGGGGCTGCGCGCCGACAACCTCCGGACCCATGTCATGGTGGCCGCCTGGCCCTGGGGCTCCTATATGGGCGAGGAAAACCTGGAGAAGGGCATCCGGGTGCGCACCTCCTCATATACCCGCCACCATGTCAACATCACCATGTGCAAAGCCAAGGCCAACGGCAACTACATCAACTCCATCCTGGCCCTCAACGAGGCCCTGGCCTGCGGCTGCGACGAGGCCCTGCTGCTGGACGCGGAGGGCTATGTGGCGGAAGGCAGTGGCGAGAACATCTTCATCGTCCGCGACGACGTCATCTACACCCCCCTGCTAACCTCGGCCCTGGATGGCATCACCCGCGACACCCTCTTCATCCTCGCCGCCGAACTGGGCATCCCGGTGAAGGAGAAACTGATCACCCGCGACGAGGTCTATATCGCCGACGAAGCCTTCTTCACCGGCACGGCCGCCGAGGTCACCCCCATCCGCGAGGTGGATGGCCGCGCCATCGGCAGCGGTGGGCGCGGCCCCATCACGGAGCGGCTGCAGAGCCTGTATTTCGACCAGGTCCATGGCCGCCGCGACGCCCATCCGGAGTGGCTCACCCATGTCAAATGAGCAAGGGAAAAACAACATGACAGAGACGGCTTCCACATCAGCAAGCGGCCCCCAGGCCTCGCCACGCAAACAGCAGCGCTATGAGATCACCCGTGAGCAGCTGCCCCTGCACTGCCCCCTGGACGACACGAGCCTGTGGAACGCCCATCCGCGGGTGTTTCTGCCCATCGAGGAGAGCGGCCAAGCCACCTGTCCCTATTGCGGGACGGAGTATGTGCTCAAGGACTGAATTCCCCGGGATCGCCAAGTTGCACTCGGCAGGTGGGGTGATGTGTAATGAGTGATGCGTGATGAGTCATTGAGTAGCTGGGCAAGCCGTCCTCCATCACTCATCACTCATCACTCATCACTGTTTACCATTTTGTTGCTGAGTACAACCCGGTGATTCTCTCATCTGTCCTCAGCACTCAGTCCTTCCTTGAAGCCAGCCAGCCGTTGATCTCTTCCAAGTCGGCCATGGTCAGGGTGCCGGCTGCCTGTTTGAGGCGCAGCAGATCCAGGATATAGGTGTAACGGGAACGGGCATAGTCCCGCTCGGCGCGGAACAGATTGCGGCGCACGTTGAGCACGTCCACCGTGGTGCGGGTACCCACCTCCAGGCCGGCCTCGGTGGCCTCCAGGGCGCTTTGCGCCGAAACCACCGACTGCTTGCGGGCCTTGACCGTCTCGATCCCCGAAAGAATGCTGAGATAGGCATCGCGGGTCTGGCGCATCACTTCGCGGCGCTGCTGATCCAACTCGTCCCGGGAGCGTTCCAGGCGCTGGATCGCCTCCCGCACCCGTGAACTGACCGCGCCGCCCTGGTAGAGCGAAAGATTAAACACCAAACCGATGCTGCTGTCTTCGGTTTCGCTGCCGCCGAAGAAGCCATCGTCCACATCCGAGTAGCGGTGGTTACCAGTGAGATCCAGGGTGGGGTAGTGACCACTGCGGCGCCGCTTTACTTCCTCCTCGGCCGTCTGGGTCTGGTATTCTGCGGCAATGATGGCAAAATTCTGCTCCATGGCCAGTTTGCCCCAGGCCTCGATATCCTGGGGATCGGGCGTCACTAGGGGAATCTCCTCGGCCAGTGTCGTCAGATGTTCGTGAAGTCTGCCGGTGATCACCCGCAGGGTCTCGCGCGCGCTGGACAACAGGTTCTGGGACTCGATCTCCAGGGCGCGTGCCGAGTCGAAGGCTGCCTGGGATTCATGGACGTCGGTGATGGCGATCAAACCCACCTCGAAACGTTGTTTGGCCTGCTCCAGCTGACGCAGGTTGGCGTTTTCTTCGGCACGCGCGAAATCTAGGTTGTCCATGGCGCCCAGGACGTTGAAATAAGCCTGTGCCACCCGCAGGATAAGGTCCTGCTGAGCCGCGGCATACTGGGCATCGGCACTCTTGACGATGGCATCCGCCTGTTTCTGCTGGACAAAGAATTCGCGGTTGAACACCGGCTGACGCAGGCTGAGGGTGAAACCCTTGGCCCAGAAATATACCGTCTGGGGCTGAAAGAAGGCGCTGCTGGAATCGATCACCCTGTTGCGGTTGCGGGAATAATCCGCAGACAGCGAGAAGTTTGGCAGCAGCAGGGCGCGCGCCTGGGGGCGGGTCTCCAGGGCGGCGCGGCGCTCGGCCGCTGCGGCCCGCAGCGTGGCGTCATTGTCGACGGAGAGGCGGTAGATTCCCAGCAGATCCTCTGCCTGGACAAGCACAGGGGCGAGAACGGCCATGATCACTGCCGCAGCGAATCCAGCCCCTTGCAAGCGCTTCATGTCCTCCTCACCCCCCGCAGCCGAGAATCAGGGACGTCAGAATACGAAGCGGCGCGGCCGGGGCGCATTGCGCAGCGCCGGCAATTCCGTTTCGAACAGGTCTTCCCTGCTGATATCGTGCTGATGCTCGCCGATACGGCGCATGAGGATGGCCTCCATCACCGGCGCCTCCCCCACCACGGTAAAGAGGCGGCCGCCGCGATTGAGGGTGTTCTGGAAGGTCTCCGGCAGCAGGGGCAGGGAGCCGGTGATGGCGATCACATCGTAACACAGGCCGTGCTTGTCCCAACCCTGGGCGGCATCGCCGCTCTCCAGGGTGACATTCTCGATGCCATGGGCGGCAAGACGCGCCGCGGCCTCCTCCTGCAGGCGGGGATGAATGTCCACGCTGTAGACATGGCGCGTCACCGAGGCCAGCAGGGCGGTGACATAGCCGCTCCCCGTCCCCACCTCCAGCACCACGTCGGTGGGATGGAGATCCAGGGCCTGGAGCATGCGCCCCTCCAGTTTGGGGTGCATCATCACTTCCCCCTCGCCGATGGGGATGGCGGTATCCGCATAGGCCAGCCGGCGGTAATCCGGCGGTACAAAATCCTCGCGGGGAATCTGCGCCAGCAGATCGAGCACCTTCTGATCCAGCACATCCCAGGGACGGATCTGCTGTTCGATCATGTTGAAACGCGCCTGTTCCAGTTCCATGACTCCCCCGTCGGTATC
>CAYRLE010000097.1:0-7411 GCA_964425105.1 uncultured Gammaproteobacteria bacterium
TGGGCCAAAATGGCTTTTCCGCAGTAGATTCATCCTAAACCCGACAGACTCCTAGTATCTTTGGTATAGAGTGCAGAGTTTACCACGGGGCTTGCAGGAGGGCGGAAAACTGGCGGGGCTGCGCATCGAACATCTCTCCATTCACCATGTTGGCCCCATTGATCTGGAATTGGCGGCTGGTGAATGCGTCTGCATCTCGGGCCCCTCCGGGGCCGGCAAGACCCTGCTGCTGCGCGCGCTGGCCGATCTCGATCCCCATGAGGGCGAGGTGTGGCTGGACGGTTGTGCCTGCAGCAGCATGCCGGGGCCCCTGTGGCGGCGTCGCGTGGGCTATCTGCCGGCGGAGAGCCACTGGTGGGCCGAGACCGTGGCGGAGCATCTGCCCGCCGTCCCGGACCAAGCCGCCCTGGAGGCGCTGGGTTTCGAGTACGGCATTCTGCAGCAGCCGGTGAGGCGCCTGTCCAGCGGCGAGCGCCAGCGTCTGGCGCTGCTGCGCCTGCTGGCCAACCGGCCCTGGGCTTTGTTGCTGGATGAGCCCACGGCCGCCCTGGATCCCGTCAACATGCAAGGCGTGGAAAACCTGGTCAATCGCTATCGCCGTCAGCATCGGGCGGCGGTGTTGTGGGTCAGCCATGACGAGGCCCAGATCGCCCGCCTGGCGGCGCGCCACTATCGGCTCAGCGCGGGGCGGCTGCAGCCTGCAGTGGAGGTGTTGTGAATCTGGTGCCCCTCAGTACCCTGGACCTGGCCCTGGCAGCCCTCTTGGTGTTGGCCCTGGGCGCACTCTCCATGCGCCTGCAGCTGGGTCTGGCCCGCCCCTTGTTGGTGGCCGCCGTGCGCACCGTGGTGCAGCTGCTGCTGGTGGGGCTGGTGCTCAAGGCCCTGTTCACCCGCCTCCATCCGGGCTGGATCGCCGTCATCGCCCTGCTCATGCTGCTGGTGGCCGGACGCGAGGTGCTGGCCCGCCAACAACGCCGGTTGCGCGGTTCCTGGGGCTATGGAGTGGGCACCTTGTCCATGTTCATTTCCACCTTTTCCATCACCCTGCTGATCCTCTTGGTGGTGATCCAGACCGATCCCTGGTACGCGCCCCAGTACAGCATCCCCCTGCTGGGCATGATGTTCGGCAACACCATGAACGGCATCGCCATCGCTATGGACCGCCTCAATCAGCTGGCCTGGCAGCAGCGCAGCGCCATCGAGGCGCGCCTCACCCTGGGCCACGACTGGCGCAGTGCCATCGGCGCGGCGCGACGCGAGAGTATCCGCGCCGGCATGATACCCATCATCAATGCCATGGCCGCCGCCGGTATCGTCAGCCTGCCGGGTATGATGACCGGCCAGATTCTGGCCGGTGCGCCACCATTGGAGGCCGTCAATTACCAGATACTCATCATGTTCATGGTCGCTGCCGGGACGGGTTTCGGTACCTTGGCAGCCGTGGCGCTGGCCTCCTGGCGGCTGTTCGACGAACGGCAACGCTTGCGCCTCGACCGCCTGGACGGCGGTGCCTGAGGTGGTCTGCCATCCAAGGCCGGCGCGGCTTTGCTTGCATAGTGGCGAGCGGATCACACAAGGGAGGGCAAGATGCGCGGCGCCCTGCCGATATAGTAGGCAGGTTCATCGTTCAGGAAAGGTTTATGAAGAAGAGGCTGTTGTGCGGTTGTGTCTTGATACTTTGCAGTGTTGCGCTCCAGGCGGCCACAGTCTACCGCTGGGTGGATGAACGCGGCCGTGTCCATTTCAGTGACCAGCCGCGGGGCAATGTGGTGGAAACCGTGAAGCTTTCCGGTTCCAGCCGCTATCCCCATGGGGAAAAGAAGCCGCCAGCGGCTTCGTCCGACGGCGGGTCCACCGCAACAGTGGCGCATAGCGCGACTGCGGCAGGGGACGGCGACGAGAAGCAGCGCGGCAAGATGCGCAGCAAAAACTGCCAGATTGCCAAGGACAACCTGGCGCGCAATGCCCGCATCTCCCGTATGTATCGCGTGGGCGCCACTGGCGAACGCTATTATCTCAGTGAGGCCGAGCGCGAGGCGGTGCTGGAGAAATCCCGCCGTCAGGTCAAGGATTGGTGTGATTGAGGGCGGCGGCGAGGAACTCCGGCTGGGCCAGGCCGGCGCGGTGAATGGCGGCGTTGTAATAGCGGGTGGCAAAGCCCCGCCGCGCGGCGGCCTGTTCCCGGAAGTCGCTCAATGAACGGTCCTTGGCGGCCATGGTAGCGCTCCACCAGCCCGAGGGATAGACGCACTGGGGAAAGTTGAGGGTGAGTCGTTCGTCGAAACCCGCCGCCCCCATGGCTTGGTGCATGTCCTTGATGATCCCCATGTGGAACAGGGGTGACTCGCTCTGCTGCACCAGGATGCCGCCGGGCCCCAGGGCGCGCTGGCAGTCGCGGTAGAAAGGTTCGGAGAACAGCCCCTCCGCCGGTCCGATGGGATCGGTGCTGTCGACGATGATCACATCATAGCTTTCCGGCTCAGCCTCCTTGACCCAGCGGATGCCGTCACCAAAGTGCAGCTTGGCGCGCGGATCGTCGTTGGCCGTACACAGTTCCGGAAAATAGCGTTCAGCCAGGTGCGTCACCTGCTCATCGATCTCCACCTGCCAGACTTCCTCCACTTCCTGGTGTTGCAGCACCTCGCGCAGGGTGCCGCAGTCGCCGCCGCCGATGATGAGCACTCGGCGCGGATCGTCATGGGTGAACAGGGCGGGGTGGGCGAGCATTTCGTGATAGAGGAAATTGTCACGGCTGCTGAGCATGACAAAGCCGTCGATGACCATGAGATTGCCGAAGGTTTCGGTCTCATAGATGGCGATGGTCTGATAAGCAGTCTG
Organism: uncultured Gammaproteobacteria bacterium; assembly: GCA_964425105.1. GTDB lineage: Bacteria > Pseudomonadota > Gammaproteobacteria > SZUA-140 > SZUA-140 > S012-109. The sequence goes on from CAYRLE010000097.1 coordinate 2,839, forward strand.
CTCCTCGTGCAGTTTGCCCTTGATCTTGAGGGAGAAGGCGCTGCCGCCCTCCTCGCAGATTTCCGTGAACCAGCCTTTGTCCAGCGTCATGGTTTTTTTTCCTCGTCAAGATGTAAGGCGTGAGGCGTAAGGGGTGAGGAGTGTACTGAATTTACGCCTCACTCCTTACACCTCACCCCTCACCAAAAGGAGGTATTATAGGGCGTCTGACACGGAAACAGGAAATAGAGCACGGGCGGACATGAGCGGCGACTGGGACATCGACAAGGCACGGGAGACCTACGGCGTTGCCCACTGGAGCAGTGGTTATTTCGACGTCGGCGCCGACGGCCGCGCCGTGGCCTATCCGGCGGGCAGGGGGCGCTGCAGCGCCGTAGATCTCCAGGCCCTGGCCCACGAACTGCGTGACCAGGGCCTGGCCACCCCGGTGCTGGTGCGCTTCCCCGATATACTCCATCGGCGCCTGGACAGCCTGTGCCAGGCCTTCAGCGGCGCCATGGCGGCCCATGACTACCGGTCGGCCTATACCCCCGTCTATCCCATCAAGGTCAACCAGCAGCGCACGGTGGTGGAGCAGATCCTCAGCCATGGCAACGGCCGCGTGGGCCTGGAGGCCGGCAGCAAGCCGGAACTGCTGGCGGTGCTGGCCCTGGCGGGCAGCGGCGGCGGGCTCATCGTGTGCAACGGCTACAAGGACCGGGAATACATCCGCCTCGCCCTCATGGGCCGCCTGCTGGGCAAGCGCATCTACATCGTGGTGGAGAAGCTCTCGGAACTGGAGCTGATTTTGGAGGAATCGCAACAGCTGGATATCCCGCCGCTCATCGGTGTGCGGGTGCGCCTGGCCTCCATCGGCAAGGGCAAATGGCAGAACACCGGCGGCGAGAAATCCAAGTTCGGCTTCGCTGCCGCCGAGCTTCTGGAACTGGTGCAGCGCCTGCGCACCATGGGCCTGCTGGAGCGGCTGCAGCTGCTCCATTTCCATCTCGGTTCCCAGATCGCCAACATCCGCGACATCCAGCGCGGCATGCGCGAGGCGGCGCGCCACTACGCCGAGTTGCACCGCCTCGGCGTGCCCGTGCGCTGCGTGGACGTGGGCGGTGGCCTGGGGGTGGACTACGAGGGCAGCCGTTCGCGCAGCTACTGTTCCATGAACTACACCATGGCGGAATACGCCAACAACGTGGTCCACGCCCTGTGGGAGATCTGCCACCAGCAGGGCCTGCCCCATCCCGATATCGTCACCGAGTCGGGGCGCGCCATGACCGCCCATCATGCCCTGCTCATCACCGATGTCATCGGCGTGGAGCGCCAGCCGGCCGAGGATGAGACCGTGGCCGTGCCCGAGGAGGCCCCCCAGGTGCTGCGCGACCTGCAGCAGGGCCTGCGGGGGCTGGATTCACGCTCGGTGATCGAGAGCTATCACGACGCCGGCCACTGGCTGGCCCTGAGCCAGGACATGTACACCCACGGCCTGCTGAGCCTGGAGCAGCGGGCCCTGGCAGAGAAGCTCTACTACGCCACCTGCCGCCGGGTGCTGCCCCTGCTGCAGCCGGCCTCGCGCAGCCACCGCGAAGTGCTGGACGAGCTCAAGGAGAAACTGGCGGACAAGTATTTCTGCAACTTCTCCGTGTTTCAGTCCATTCCCGATGTCTGGGCCATCGACCAGATCTTCCCCATCATGCCCCTGCAGCGCCTCCTTGAGCGGCCCCAGCGGCGCGCCGTGATCACCGACATCACCTGTGACTCCGACGGCCGTATCGACCACTATGTGGACCGCGAGGGGGTGGAGAGCACCCTGCCGCTGCATGGACTGGCGCCCGGCGAGGAATACCTGCTGGGCATCTTCCTGGTGGGCGCCTATCAGGAGATCCTCGGTGACATGCACAACCTGTTCGGCGACACCAATGCCGTCAACGTGGTGTTGAGCGAGGACGGCGCCGCTTACCATCTGGACGAGCCCCAGCACGGCGACACCGTGGACGACATGCTGCGCTATGTCCATTACGACGCCGATCATCTGCTGGAACTGCTGCGCTCCAAGACCCGCCAGGCCGGCCTCGACGAGGCGCGCCGCCGCCTCTGCCTGGAAACCCTGGAGGGGGGCTTGCGGGGATATACTTATCTTGAGGATTGAACGCAGGTGAGTGAGGCGTGAGGGGTAAGGTGTGAGGGGGCAGGAACCACTGAATACACCTCACCCCTCACCCCTCACTCCTCACCAATCTTAAGCAACACGAAATTGATATTGTTGCGCTTCAGTTTGCGCCGCACCGGCTTGACGGCCGCCAGCCCCTTCAGGGGGCCGACGCGCACCCGGTGCCAGGATTCACCGTTTTTGATCACCACCGTCTGGATCTGGGCCTCGATGCCCAGCAACGCCAGCCTTGCCTTCAGTTCGTCGGCATCGCCATAGTCGCGGAAGGAGCCGCATTGCAGGATGTAGGTGCCGCCCTTGTTCACCTTGGGCAGCACGCGCAGGGCTTCCTCCAGTTTGTCCGGCGTGATTTCCACTTCAATCTGCGGCAGCAGGGTGTAGAAGTCGAAGCGGGGTTTTTCCGCTGCGGCGGGTGCTGGTGCCCGCTTGGCTTTCTTGTGTGGTGCCGCAGGGGCGGATGCGCCCTGCGCTGGGAGCGGCGCGGATTCTGTCTGTGGGGGCAGGCGCAGCAGATACAGCGCCAGGCCGATGCCCAGGCCGATGAACAGGCCCAGCAGCAACCAGCCCCAGGGCGGCTGAGCGCTGTTTTTCTTGCTGCGCGGGCGCTTTTTTTTCGCGGCGGCCTTGCGGGCCCCGGCAGTGCGGGCCATGGTCACATCGTTTCAGGGGCGCTGACACCCAAAATTCCCAGGCCGTTGGCTAGCACCTGGCGGGTGGCGAGGATCAGTGCCAGGCGCGCATCCCGCAGGCTGTCGTTGTCGACAATGAAGGGGTGGGCGTTGTAATAGGTGTGGAAGGCATTGGCCAGCTCCCGCAGGTAATAGGCCAGCTGATGGGGCTCGTGTTCCAGGGCGGCGTTCTCGATGGTCTCCGGATAGCGGGAGAGCATCATCAGCAGATCCTGCTCGTGGCGCTCCACCAGCTGCTGGAGCTTGGCTAGGCCATGCTCGCGGTTCCAGCTCAAGCCTTTTTCCGCCAGCTGGCGCATGACGCTGCAGATGCGGGCATGGGCGTACTGGACGTAATAGACCGGGTTGTCGTTGGACTGGGACTTGGCCAGGTCGAGGTCGAAGTCCATGTGCTGCTCGCACTTGCGCAGCACATAGAAGAAGCGCGCCGCATCGTTGCCCACCTCGCGGCGCAGCTCCCGCAGGGTGACGAACTGGCCGCTGCGGGTGGACATGGGGATCTTCTCGCCGCCGCGGTAGAGGCTGGCGAACTGCACCAGCAGCACGTCGAGACGGTCGGGGGCATCCCCCAGGGCCGCCAGGGCCGCCTTGATGCGTGGCACGTAGCCGTGGTGGTCGGCGCCCCAGATGTCGATGACGCGCTCGAAGCCGCGCTCCATCTTGTCCATGTGATAGGCGATGTCGTGGGCGAAATAGGTGGCCTGACCGTTTTCGCGGATCACCACCCGGTCCTTTTCGTCGCCGAACTGGGTGGAGCGGAACCACCAGGCGCCGTCCTGCTCATAGAGATAGCCGCCCTGCTTGAGGCGCTCGATAGCGTGTTGTGCGATGCCCTTCTCCAGCAGGCTGCGCTCCGAATACCATTCCTCATAGACCACGCCGAATTCCTCTAGGTCCTGGCGAATGTCCGCCAGGATGGCCGCCAGGCCGTAGTCGAACAGCGCGCGGTAGCCGTCCTCTCCCAGCAGCGTCTTGGCGCGCGCGATGAGGGCATCGATATAGGCCTCCTTGTCGCCGCCGTCGGCCTCGTCTGGTGGCAGGCCGGCAAAGACCTCGGCCGCCGGGCGGCGCAGGGCGTCGCCCCGTTCCCCGTGGAGGGCGGCGGCGATGTCGATGATGTACTGGCCCTGGTAGCCGTTGGCGGGGAAGGGCAGGGACTCGCCGCACTGTTCCAGGTAGCGCAGCCAGAGGCTGGTGGCGAGGATGTCCATCTGGCGCCCGGCGTCGTTGACGTAGTATTCCCGGTGCACCTGGAAGCCGGCCGCCACCAGCAGGTCAGCCACCGCGGCCCCGTAGGCGGCGCCGCGGCCGTGGCCCACGTGCAGCGGGCCGGTGGGGTTGGCGGACACGAATTCCACCTGGACCCGCCGTCCCTGGCCGATGCTGCTGCGGCCGAAGGCCTCGCCGGCCTCCAGGGCGTCCTTCACCACCTGCTGAAAGGCATGGGGCGTCATGTGGAAGTTGATGAAGCCCGGGCCGGCCACTTCCACCCGCGCGACCTCGGCGGCCTGCGGCAGGGCGGCGATGATGCGCTCCGCCAGCTCGCGGGGCTTGCAGCCCGCACGGCGCGCCAGCATCATGGCGATGTTGCAGGCGAAGTCGCCATGGCGCCGGTCGCGGGCGCGCTCTATCTGGATTTCCACCGGCAACTCCGGCTGCAGCACGCCCTCGTCCTGGAGCCGCGTCACGGCGCTCGCCAGCAGGTTTTCAAGAAGAAGTTTCATGG
>CAYRLE010000098.1:0-7316 GCA_964425105.1 uncultured Gammaproteobacteria bacterium
CCGGGGCATTTCAGCCGCCAGACGCCAATTCATGAATTGATCAGAGGTTCCTTAATTCCTGGATTCCGGCCTGCGCCGAAATGACGATGGATAAATGACGCAGTTTCTCTAAGAGATTTATTCAGTGCTTATTAGGCACGGTTCTGATAGCAAAGCGAAAGGAGAAGATATGATGTTGAAGATGTCCCGCTTGTTGATCAAAGGCGGATTGCTCGCAGCCATGGTGATGGGGCTCCCCGGAGCGGCGGCAGCAGCAGAGCCCAGTGGCGCCGAGATCGTGCAGCACTGCGATCTGGATACCTATGCCGGTGAGGACCAGCGGACCCGCCTGACTGTGATTCTGCGCGATGCTTCAGGCAACGAAAAAAAGAATATCTATCGGCGCTTCTGGAAGAATTATGCCGGTAAGAAGAATATCGTCGACAAGATGATCCTGTTTACCGAGTTCCCCCCCGATGCCAAGGGCACCGGCTTCATGCGCTGGAGCTACATGCCGGGTACGGGGAAGAATGCCGACCAGTGGCTCTATCTGCCTTCCCTGAACTCCATTCGTCGCATTTCCGTTCGCGATCCAGGCGACAGTTTTCTGGGTTCGGACCTGGCCTATCAGGATATCAGCCTGCGCACGGTGGACCAGGATGAACACAAGCTGCTGCGCGTGGAAAGCAAGGGCGGCAAGGAATACTATGTCGTGGAGAGCACGCCCAAGGAAAGCAAGCCACTCTACAGCAAAGTGATTTCCTGGTACGAAAAGACGCCGGCCTGGAAGGACTGCAACAAGGTGCGCATCGAATACTATGACATCGGCGGCGGCCTGCTGAAAGTCCAGAAACTGAAGTGGCAGAAGGTCAATGGTGCCTGGGTCTGGGACGAAGTCACGGTGGACAATATCAAGACCGGACATTCATCCATTTTCAAAGTCACCGATGTAGAGGTCAATGTCGGACTCAAGGACAGGCTGTTCACCGAGCGCACACTCAAACGCGGCATTCGCTGATTGCCATGCGGAAATGGGCCCTGGCTTTGCCAGGGCCCATTTTTATCTCCCCTTGACCTGAATGCGGAAATAATGTATAACATCGTATAACATGCGGTCGGTCCAGACCCCCTGGGGAGGCTGGCTTGAGAGCCGGAAGCCTTGCATGTTATCATTTTAAAACAACACCTTATGTCTCTACAGCAAGAGGGCGGCCATGATGGGCGAAGATCCCGCGAACGCTTCCCTCCCCCTTGATTGATCCTGTAACCCCGCACGGATTGTTGAACGTGGCCATCAGACCAAACTATCGCTCATTCTGCACTCCCGCTGATGAAGCGCGGTGTTACCTGGTCAGGAGGGCGGGCCGCGCCGGTTTCAAGGAAGGCCTTTGGATTGCCCTGTGGCTGTCGATATACGCCACGCTGTCAGCGCCGGCCAGTGCGGCGGGCTGGGACTTTCTACCCTCGGATCTCAATCTGAGCGGTTACATAAAAAATGAAACGGCCTATCGCTTCCGGGAACCCCGTTCCTTCACCAAGATGCGCAATATCTTGTCCCTGGATGTGAACTACCCCTTGGCCAGTATGGCAGAATTCACTGCCTCCGGCTGGGCCTATTATGATGCCGTCTATGACCTGTTCGACTACGATGTCATCACCGCGCGTTCCGAGCGCGATATCGATCAGCCGCTCAATTTCGTGGAGGGGTTGCCGGAAGAGAAAGATTCACCAGTAGCCGAGATCCGGGAATTGTATCTCGATCTTTTCCTGGGCGATTTCGATGTCCGTATCGGCAAGCAGTTCGTGGTGTGGGGGGTCTTGACCGGTGTCCGGGTGGTGGATGAAATCAATCCCATGGACTTCCGGGAACTGATCCTCCCCGATCTGCTGGATTACCGGATTCCCCTCTGGACGCTGAAGGTCGATTACTACGGAGCAAACAATTCCTATGAATTCCTCGTGATCCCGGAGTTGAAATTCCACAAGCCGGCGCCGCGCGGTTCGGAATGGGAACTGCTGCAAAAGGTGCCCGGCACCACCTTCCCGGATGACTGGACTCTGGAGAATACCGAGGTCGGTTTCAAGGTGGCGCGCACCGTATGGGACACCGAACTGACCCTGAGTTATTTCTATACCTGGGATGATTTCCCGGTGATCTTCCGCAAGGTGCGTGCCGATGAAATCCAGGAAGATCCCCAGTTCTTTCCCCGTTATACGCGCATTCACATGTATGGGCTGACCTTTCAGCGCTCTTTCTTCGGCCAGATCATCAAGGGTGAATTCGCCTTCGTCAAGGACAAGTATTTCGGCATCAAGAACACCTTCGACCAGGATGGCGATGGTTACGTGGACCACGAGGGCGAGGTACAGCGGGACCATATTCGCTGGGGGCTGGGGCTGGACTTCAATCTCTGGAAAACCGATTTTTCGCCTGGCATCGTGCAATGGATCATTCTGGATTACCTGGATGCCATCATTCAGGATGAATACGACACCTCCTTCAATATCTTCGTGCGCAAGGAACTGCCGCAGCATGGCGCGGTGTTCGAATTGCTGGGCATCTGGCCCATCAACATGAAGGAGTTCTACATGAAGCCGAAGATCACCTTCAATGTAACCGAGCACTTCCAGGTGGCAACGGGGCTGGATCTCTTCTGGGGCGATCCTTCGCGGGCCGGTGTCATCGTCGAGGGCGGACGTGCCACAGAGATCGTGGAAGTCGAACAGCAGTTCCGGTTCTTTGGCAATTTCGATCAGAACGACCGGCTCTTCCTGGAATTCAAATACAGTTTCTAGAATGCACCTAGCGCTCATGTACGCAGACAGGCAACGCCAATCACGAGGAAAATTGTAATGCTGAACCATTTCTATCTCTTTACAGTACGATTTCCGAAGGCCGTATTGATAGCGGTTCTGGTGGCCTTCGTACTGGCGTTGTCTCAGCTGGGTTCCCTGAAATGGGAGACGGATGCCCGGGTCTATTTTCCCAAGGGCCACCCCGCCATCAAGTACGATGAGTATGTTGCGGATGTGTTCGGCGTCAAGGATTCCATCATTATCGCCATCGTCAACGACAAGGGGGTCTTCAATCCCACCACCCTGGCCAGGGTGGCACGGATCTCGGAGAAGGTCGCCATGCTGCCCGGCGTGCTCGCGCAGCGCAAGGTGGATGTCGCCTCCCTGGCCACGGCCACGGTCTTTCTGGGCAGGGGTGATGAACTGGTCAACGAGCCGCTGATGGAAGAGGTGCCCCAGGATCAGGCGGGGCTGGAGCGGATGCGCAAGATGGTCTATGACCACGCCGACCTGTTCGTCGGCAATCTGGTGTCCGCCGACGGCAAGGCGACCATGATCCGGGTCAAGCTCAAGGAGGGCATCAAGCACCGCTACCGCTCCTATTTCGAGGTCAAGGGGATCCTCATGGAAGAGTTGGGCGGCGCCGGCGGCGCCTGGCCCACTGCCGGCAGTTGGCAGGACGGGGCAAAGCAGGAAGGCGCCGGGCAGGGTGGCGGCCAGGACGGCAAATGGCAGGATAATGGTCAATGGGGTGACAACGAGTGGAACAAGCCCCTCCATGAGCGGGTGGCCGCCAATGGGGACCGCTTCTATATGGCCGGGCGGCCGGTGATCGAGGTGACCTCCGGGCAAAATGCCCTGGCGGATCTGCGCGTCATGGTTCCCCTGCTGTTTTTTGCCATCATTGCGGTGCTGTTTTTCATCTTCCGTAATCTGCGCGGCGTATTGTTGCCCCTCATGGTGGTGGCGGTCTCTATCACCTGGACCTTGGGTCTGATGGCGGCGGTGGGTGTGCCCATGTACACCATTTCCACCATGTTGCCGGTCATCCTGGTGGCGGTGGGCATCGGTGATGCCCTGCATATTCTCAGTCATTATGAAGATATCGTGGTGGAGGACGGTCATCGTGACCGCCGCGATATCGTTGCCCAGCTGATGAGCGAACTGGGAACCCCGCTGTTGATCACCACCGTGACCACGGCAGTGGGCTTTCTTTCCCTGTGGTGGGCGGAAATGCCGCCCTTCAAGGTGTTCGGCATATTTACCGCGCTGGGCATCGCCTTCTGTTGGCTTGCTTCCGTGACCCTGGTGCCGGCGGCCCTGGCCCTGATGAATCCCCATGTCAGCGGTTATCTCAAACGCCGCCGCTCGCTGCGTGTCCATTCCGAGGCGGGCACCCTGACGCGGCTGCTGGTGGGCATGGCCCAGACCTTGACCGCCAGAAAGGGCATTGCAGTGGCGGTGGTTCTGGTGCTGGCGGTAGTGGTGGGTCTGGGAGCCCAGCGACTCTATGTGGATTCGAGCTGGATCGGGGATTTCCGCAAGGACAGCGAGGTCGTGCAGGCCAACAAGCTGCTCAATGAAAAGTTTGACGGCACGATTTTCCTCAATGTGGTGGTGGACGGCAGGCACAACGATGCCATGAAGTCTCCCGAGTTGTTGTCCCGCATGGAGGCGCTGCAGAATCATGTGGATGCCATGGCCGATGTGGGGGGCTCCATTTCCCTGGTGGATTATCTGAAGAGCACCAACCGCTCGCTGCATGCCGACGATCCGGCCTATGACGTGCTGCCTGCCACGCGTCAGGCAATCAGTGAATACCTTTTCCTACTCTCGGTATCCGGTCGCCCGGAACAGCTGGATGCCGTGGTGGATTACGACTACCGCCAAGCCAACATCACCTTCGCCATCAAGACCGATCACACCCAGCGCCTCAAGGCCATCATCGATGAGGTGCGTGATTTCTCAGCGGGCGAATTTGCTGGCCTGGGGGTGGATATCAACCTCGCGGGCTCCGCCAACAACTCCTATGTCTGGGCCGACCTGTTGATAAAAAGCCAGGTGTTGGCCATCCTGCTGTCCAAGGTGGGCATTCTCCTTATTGCCATGCTCCTGTTCCGCTCCTTCGTCGGGGGGCTCTATACCATACTGCCGGTCACCCTGACCACGCTGCTGGTGGCAGGCGCTGCCGGCTGGCTATTGATCCCGCTGGATGTCTCTACGGTGCTGGCCGCCGGCGTGGCCATCGGGGTGGGTGTGGATTACACCGTCCATTACCTGTTCCGCTATGCCTATGAACACCGCCGTGGCCTGGACGAGTATCAGGCCACATTGGCCGCCATGCGCAGCGTGGGCAAGCCCATCGTCTTCAATGCCACCGTGGTCACCGCCGGTTTTCTGGTCCTGGGGCTGTCCCAGTTCCCTCCCCATGTCAAGCTGGGCTATTTCGTCTCCGCCTATATGGTGATCGCCTGCCTGGCTGCCCTGGTGTTGTTGCCCCTGGCCTTTGCCTATTACCGGCCCCAATTCTCACGCACGGCACGCCTGCGACATGAGACTGCCTGATGAAAAATTGACAAGTCGGCAGTGGTGGCGGTACTGGCCGCCCCCCCTTTCTGCTGCCTGTTTCCTTGCCGTGGCCTCGCTGTTGATCTCAGCCGCCGCACAGGGCGATGAGAGTCGCTGGAGTTTCTCCTTCATACTGGGGGCCCATGTCACGGAAATGGAAGATCTCAACCAGGGGCTCTATAACGCACCCTTCGAAGGCAGTGCCCAGGTGCTGATTCGCGAGGGCGGTAACGCTACCGGTGGCAACGGCGAGGTGATCGACCAGAATGAAACGGAGATCATGGACTTCCGTTTCGGGAATCCACTGCCCGACGACAGGGCGGCGACCCTGGCAGGGCTTGAATTCGCCTGGCATCCCAACGACCGCCATGCCTTCTTCATCGGCGTCAGCACCTGGGAGCGCACCTCCATCAATATCACCACCGGCAACCTGCCCCTGCAGCAGTATTTCATCAACAATGTCGTCAACAGCAGACGTGTCGGCACGGTCTCTTTCACCGAGTACAATCTGGGCTGGCGCTACAGTTTCTTTCGCCGCCCCAAGTTCCGGGTCTACAGTTCCCTTTCCGTGCATGAGGTTTTCGATATCGATTACAAGGAACGGTGGGTGTTCCTGTTCGTGGACAGTCCCATCGATGACCTCGTCGGCGTGCGCCGCGACATGGTGGTGGAGGCCCAGACCGCCTCCCTGTTCATGGGCGGCGTCGGCCTGGGGGCGGAGTGGTTCCTGCGCGACTGGATCTCGCTGGGCTTCGAGGGCAGTTACCTCATCAGCCAGGATGACTTCACCCTGCGTCATATCAAGGAGCGCGACGATTTCATCAGCGGTGACGAGATCAACCGCAACGGCATGCCCTATCGGCAGATGTCCGACGGGACGCTGGGCTATCTGCGCAAGGACGCCCTCCCCAAGGATCTGGAGGACCCCGATACGCGGGAGAATTTCTACGAGGCCATGAAGCTGAATTTTGACGGCTGGCGCCTCTTGTTTCGGATCAATTTGTATTATTGACCCCTGTTTCCGGAGTAGCTGACATGGTTCATTCTCCGTTCGCCAAAGTGTTTTTTCTTTGTCTGCTGGCCCTTGCCGTGGCCCCGCTCTGGGCGCAACAGACGGCAAGGCCTGCTGCGCTGCTCACGGGTAAGGCGCCTGCCGCCCGGCTCTATTTCGAACCCAATGAGGGACAGCTGGACGCCGCAGTGCTTTATCTGGCACGCGCCCCTGGCTATCAGTTTTTTCTCACGGCCAGGGAGGCGGTCTGGCGGCTTCATGGGCGCTGGCCGGATACTGCCAGGCTCCACCCGGACGTGGTGATTCGTCTGCAGCTGGCGCCGGCCGCCCGTATCGAGCCCCGGCGGCGGCTGGCCCAGGTGAGCCATTATTACATCGGCAATGACCCGCGGCGCTGGCGGCGCGCGGTGCCGGCCTATGGGCGCATCCTCTATCAGGCTATCTATCCCGGCATCGACCTGGTTTTCTATGGCCTGGATTCCCGGCTGGAATATGATTTCCGGGTGGCCCCGGGTGCCGACCCGGCCGCCATCGGGCTGGATTTCTCCGGGGTCGACCAAGTGCGGGTGGACGACGAGGGCAATCTGGTGCTGCAGCAGGGGGGCGCCAAGCTGGTGCATCACCGGCCCCTCGCCTATCAGGAGGTGGACGGGCAGAAAAGGGCCGTGGCGGCGGCCTACCAGCTCGTCCAGGGCAAGGTTTCGTTCCGCATCGCGGATTACGACCGCAGCCTGCCCCTGATCATTGATCCGGCGGTCACCTTCGCCTCCTACCTGGGGGGCAGCGCGGACGACGAGATCTACGGCGTGGCCGCCGACGGCGCCGGCAACATCTATGTCACGGGCCGCACGGCATCCGCCGATTTTCCCATGGCCTCGGGTTCCAGTCTCTCGGGTAATGCCGATGCCTTCGTGAGCAAGTTCGATGCCAGTGGCAGTCTGTTGTTTTCGACATATCTGGG
>CAYRLE010000099.1:0-7229 GCA_964425105.1 uncultured Gammaproteobacteria bacterium
GGGGAAATGGGCCAAAATGGCTTTTCCGCAGTAGATTCATCCTAAACCCGACAGACTCCTAGGGCCTGTTAACAGGCTCTAGGATCCCTGCAGCAACTGTACCACCCGCTGCAGGTCCGCCGCTGTGTCCACTGCCGGTCCCGGCGCCTCCTCTGCCACGGCGACATGGATGCGCCGGCCATGCCACAACACCCGCAGCTGTTCCAGGGATTCCATCTGCTCCAGTTCGCAAGCGGGCCACTGCACGTATTCCTTGATGAACCCCGCGCGGTAGGCATAGAGGCCGATGTGACGGTAGTGCCTGCCGTTAGCCGGCAATTCCTCGGTGGTCACCGCGAAGGCATCGCGATCCCAGGGGATCACGGCGCGGCTGAAATAGAGGGCATAGCCCGCCCGGTCCATGACCACCTTGACCACATGGGGATCGAACAGTTCTGCCGCCGTCGTTACGGGCTCACAGAGAGTGCTCATTGCGGCATCGCCATGGGCCGCCAGGTCATCCGCCACCTGCTGGACGAGGGATGGCGGCATCAGCGGTTCATCCCCCTGCAGATTGACCACCAGGGCATCGTCTTCGAAACCGAGGCGGGTCACCACCTCCGCCAGGCGGTCGCTCCCGGAAGGATGATCAGCGGCCGTCATGCAGGCCCGTCCCCCAAAGGCCGTCACCGCCTCGGCGATGCGGGTATCGTCGGTGGCGACGATCACCTCGCGGGCGCCACTGGCCACGGCCCGTTCATAGACATGCTGAATCATGGGCCTGCCGGCAATATCCGCCAATGGCTTGCCCGGCAGGCGGCTGGAGGCGTAGCGGGCCGGGATGATGACGGTGAAGCTCACGCGATCTCCTCGTCCGCCGGGAGGCGCCGCGCCTCGTCCTCCAGCATCACGGGGATGTCGTCGCGAATGGGATAGGCCAGCCGGTCCACCTTGCAGATCAGTTCCTGGGCCTCCTTCTTGTAGACCAGGGGGCCCTTGCAGATGGGGCAGGCGAGAATATCCAGCAGTTTTTTATCCATGGTTTCTCTCCGTTTCGTTATGGTGGAGGACGGCGCTGCGTGCCTCATCCACCCTACACCGCACCTCACCCCTAACGCCTCACACCTCACTACTGTTTCTGCTTGGTCGCCAGGGACAATCTCTCGATACCCACATGGCGGGCGGCATCCATGGCAGTCACCACGTACTGATGAGGAGTCTGGGCATCGGCGTTGATAACCAGCGGCGGTGGCGGCCCTTCGCCGATGACCTTGCGCAGGGCCTGGACCAGGGTATCCAGTTGCTTGTTGACCACCAGCTTCTGATTCACATAGAAGCGGCCCTGGGCATCGATGGTGATTTCCAGCGGCTGCTCTTCCTGTTCCTGTTCTGTAGCCGAGGCCTCGGGCAGATCCACGGTGATCTCCGACTCCCGGCTAAAGGTGGTGGAGACCATGAAGAAGATCAGCAACAGAAAGACGACGTCGATGAGCGGCGTCAGATTGACATCGGGGTCCTGCCTGGTGGCTTGGCGGAACTTCATGCGCTCTCCGCCACTTCATCCATTTCCCGGTCGCCATGGATGACCGCCACCAGTTTGAGGGACTCCTGCTCCATATCGATCACCAGCTGATCGACGCGGCCCCGGAAATAGCGGTAAAACATCAGGCTGGGAATGGCGACGGACAGCCCAGCGGCAGTCGTCAACAATGCCTCGGAAATGCCGCCCGCCAGCACGCTGGGGTTGCCCACCCCCATTGTAGTGATGGCCGTGAAGACCTTGATCATCCCAATGACCGTGCCCAGCAGCCCCAGCAAGGGGGTAATGGAGGCAATAGTACCCAAGGTATTGAGATAGCGCTCCAGTTCCGCCACCACATGGCGCCCGGTCTCTTCGATGCTTTCTTTCATGATCTCGCGATCATGATGCATGTTCACCAGGCCGGCGGCCAGAATCCGCCCCAGCGGTGAACTGCCACGCAGACTGGAGATGCGGGTGGCATCCAGTTCATCGTTTCTGGCCCATTGCCAGATCTGCCCCACCAGGTGGCCGGGACAGATGCGCTTGCGCTGCAGCGACCAGAAACGCTCCACCACGATGGCCAGCGCAATGATGGAACAAAGAATGATGGGCGGCATCAACCAGCCGCCCTCTCTTATGAGTTCATACACCTCGGGGCATCCTTATCTAACTTGGGATTGAGAATCCGCGCTAATGATACTGCAATGCATCTTCAACCGCCATGCCAATAGCGCCGCGCCGTGACGCGGTAGGCAGCGGGAAAAGACAGTCCAGCGCGGCCATCCAGCACGAAACTGATGGCACCATGACGCGCGCTGTCCAGCAGCCGGATGCCACGGCTGCGGTAACGTTCCAGCACGGGAGCGGCGGGGAAGCCATAACGGTTGCGATAGCCAACGGGGAACAGGCCATAGGCCGGCGCCACAGCATCCAGAAATGCCGCGCTGGAAGAGGTGCGGCTGCCATGATGGGGAACCACCAGCACCTGTGCTGCCAGCTGCCCCCCGTATTGGCGCACCAGCGCTTGCTCGGCACGGTATTCGATGTCTCCGGTGAGGAGAATAGCGCGCCGGGCGCTGGATATCTGCAGGACACAGGAGGCGTCGTTGCCCTGGAAATCACCATCCGGCAGGGGATGCAGTATGCGGAAAGCGACGCCGTTCCAGCGCCAGATCTGCCCCGCCCGGCAAGGCGCCGCCTGTTGCCAGGGCACCTTTTCCGGCACGCTGCTGATCACTCGCCCCACAGAGATCTCCTTCAGGAGCGAGGCCGCACCGCCGATGTGATCGTTGTCGCCATGCCCCAACACCAGCGTGTCCACGTGGTGGATCCCCTGTTGACGCAAAAACGGCACGATCACTGCGGCACCGGCATCGAACCGTGCGCTGAAGCGCGGACCGCTATCGTAAACCAGCACATGGTCGCGGGTACGCGCCACGGCAGCCAGCCCCTGACCCACGTCCAGCAGGGTAAACCACAGGGTCTGCTCCGGCGGCCGCGCAGGAGCGACCAGAAACAGCGGCAGCAGCCACCCTATCCCCGTCCAGCGGCCGGGCAGGCCCCGCGGCGACAACAGCAGGGCGATACCCGGCAGCGCTGCCAATACTGCCCACAGAGGGGGCGCCTGAAGCCACTGGCCGAGGGGCAAGGCCGCCAGCCATTCCAACACCGGCCACAACCATGACAGGAGCGTGGCGGCCAGCGCCAGCAGACTCCCGCCCAGCGCCGGCAACACGGCCAGCAGGCAGGCTCCCAGCAACACCAGCGGCACCACCAGCAGACTCACCCAGGGGACCGCCAGCACATTGGCCAGCGGCGCCAGCAGGGGCTGCTGCTGAAAAAACAGCAGCGACAGCGGTGCCAGCCCCAGCGCCACCACCCAGTGCAGGCGCCCCCACTGCCGCCCTCTTCCCTGGGGTCCGGCCCGGCCGCCCATGGCAAACAGGATCACCGCCACCGCCGTGAAGGACAGCCAGAAGCCCACCGCCATCACCGCCAGGGGATCCAGCAGCAGGACGCCCCATAGCGCCAGGGCCAGAACATCGGCAGGCCGCCAGCGGCACTGCACAAAAACGGCCATCATGGCCAAGGCCACCATGATCAGTGCCCGCTGGGTGGGGATAGAGAAGCCCGCCAGGGCGGCATACAGCAAGGCTGCCGCCAGTGCACCCAGGGCAGCGGCCTGGGGCGCTGCCAGACGCAGACTTAGGGTGGCGCTGCAGGACCACAGGCGGCGCAGCAGTAAGAAACACAAGCCTGCCACCAAGCCGATATGGAGTCCCGATATGGCCATCAGATGGCTGGTGCCGGTCCTCCGCAACACCGCCCACTGCTCAGCGCCGACGTCCTGGCGCTCACCCATGGCCAGCGCCAGGATCATGCCTTTAAACGGATGCCCCGCCAGTTGCCGGCTGATGGCATCATGCAGTACCTGGCGCAAGCGCCCCCAGGAGAAAGCGGGGGCGGCGGCCAGGCGCCGGTTGTCCCTGTCCTGGCGCACATAGCCCGTCGCCCGGATGCCCTGCCTGAACAACCAGCCTTCATAGTCAAAGCCGCCGGGATTCATGAAACCATGAGGGCGCTTCAACCTCACCCGGAGGCGCCAGCGTTCCCCCGCCTGCAAGCGGGACACCCGGCCGTACCAGTTGAGGCGCACCAGTCCGGGCACTGGCCAGGCCTGGTCAGCCAGAGACATGGACTGAACGTCGAGATACAGCGTCATCCCCCGTTCGCGTCGCCGGGGGATCTCGCTGACGATGCCCTCCACGATGACATCCCTGCCTTCCAGTTCCATGGGCAAAGCAGTCGCCAGAATCGTCCCGGCATGCCACAATACCCAGAGAAACCCGGCAGCCGCCAGCAACAGTGGTCGCCAGCGGCTGCCGCTAAAGAACGACAGGGGAACAATCAACAGTAACAGCAGGCACCAGCTGCGTGCAGGCAACGTCGGCAATGACTGCAGCAGCAGAATGCCGCCGAGGAATGCGAAGACTCCCTTTCGCATGCTTCAGACTCCGTTCCGGATTGTGGATAATAGGGCCGGCAGGGAGGGAGACGATATCGAGAAATGCCTAGACGATTCCTAAAACGTTATTTGCCTGATCACGACAAGATCAGGGAACACAAGCATCTGAAATGCTTCGGGAAACTCCTCCATGATCCCAATCTCTGGCATCTCAACCGGCGGTCGGTGCCCGGCGCTTTTTCCGTCGGCCTGTTCGTGGCCTTCATACCGGTGCCGTTTCAGATGTTCCTTGCCGCCGCCGCCGCCATCGCCCTGCGCGTCAACCTGCCCATTTCCGTAGCCCTGGTGTGGATCACCAATCCCATCACCATGGGGCCGATCTTCTACCTCGCCTACAAGACCGGTGCCCTGATCTTAAACCAGCCCACCCTGGATGTCAGTTTCGAACTTAGCATCGACTGGCTCACCACTCAGCTGGGCCAGATCTGGCAACCCTTTCTCTTGGGATGCCTGCTCTTCGGCACCCTGGCGGCCGTGAGCGGCAACCTGATCATCCGCGGCTTCTGGCGCATGACCGTCCGCAAGAACTGGCATCTGCGGCGGGAGAGGAGACTGCGGAGGAAGAAGGGACTGAGGGCCGAGGAGTGAGTTTGGTGGGCGGTGCCCCCGGGTGAGAAGAGTAATGAGTAATGAGTGATGAGTAATGCGTAATGCGTGGTGTGTATTGATGCGGTTGCGGCATCTCCTTCCGCATCACTCATCACTCATCACGCATTACACATTACTCTTCACTTTTTAAAAGCGTTACTCGGCTCTCAGACCTCAGCCCTCTAAGCACCCCCTCCTCCAGCACCAGCACCCGGTCCATTTGTTCGGCCAGTCGCTGCTCATGGGTCACCACCAGGAAACTGGTCTGATATTGCTCATTAAGTTCCAGCATCAACTGATATATCTTGTTGGCATTTTTCTGATCTAGATTCCCCGTTGGCTCGTCCGCCAGGACGCAGCGGGGACTGGCCACCAGGGCCCGTGCCACTGCCGCCCGCTGACGTTCGCCGCCGGACAACTCTCCCGGTTTATGGCGCAGACGGGCGCCTAGCCCCACCTGTTCCAACAGCCGGGCGGCCATGTCGCGGGCGACACTCACGCTCTCGCCGCGGATCAGCAGCGGCATGGCCACATTTTCCAGGGCGCTGAATTCGGGCAGCAGGTGATGAAACTGGTAGACGAAACCCAGCATGCGGTTGCGCAGGCGGCCGCGGGCGGCAGGACTCAGGGCATTCATGTGCTGTCCTCCCACCCAGACCTCCCCGGCCGTGGGATCATCCAGCCCCCCCAGCAGATGCAGCAGGGTACTCTTGCCTGCGCCCGAACTGCCCATGATGGCAATGCGCTCACCCGCCTTCACCTCCAGGTCGATGTGGCTCAACACCTGCACGCTGGCCTCCCCCTCGCTGTAGACCTTGGCGAGGGCACTGCAGCGCAGGATCACCTCGTCATTCATAACGCAGGGCCTCCGCAGGCTGGGTGCGCGCGGCGCGCCAGGCAGGATATAGGGTGGCGGAGAGACACAGCAGCAGGGCAATGCCGGTGATCTCGACGATATCGCTCCAGCGCATGTCGGAAGGCAGTTCCGAAATGTAATAGACGTCGGGAGCGAGGAATTTCATACCGAACAGCTGTTCGATGGCAGGCACTACGATATCGATGTTCTGGGCCAGGGACACACCTCCCAGCAGTCCCAGCAGCACCCCCACCAGACCGATCATACCGCCCTGAACGATGAAGATGGCCATGATGCCCAGCGGGCTGGTGCCCAGGGTGCGCAGGATGGCGATATCGCCATGCTTGTCTGTCACCATCATTACCAGGGTAGAGACCAGATTGAAAGCGGCCACCGCCACGATCAACAACAGGATGATGAACATCACCGTCTTTTCCATCTTGACCGCGCGGAAGAAATTCACATGCTGCTGGGTCCAGTCCCGCACCCGATAGCCCACAGGCAGTTCCCGGGCAAGCTGGCGCGCCAGCGCTGGTGCCTGGAAGAGATCGCGCAGGCGCAGGCGCACCCCGCTGACGGCACCGTCCATGCGGAACAGGCGCGCGGCATCCCCCAGATGGAGCATGGCAAAGGCACTGTCGTATTCGTACATGCCCACCTCAAAAATGCCCACCACCGTGAAGCGTTTCATGCGTGGCAGCACGCCCACCGGTGTGACACTGGCCTGGGGTATGATGAGCGTCACCTTGTCCCCCAGCCCCACCCCCAGGGCATAGGCCAGGTCCTTGCCCAGCACGATACCGAAGCGCCCTGCCTGGAGGGCGTCCAGGCGCCCCGCCACCATTTTTTTCGTCAGTTCGGAAACCCCGCCCTCCTGAGCCGGCAACACCCCGCGCAACACCGTACCGGCCACCCGCGAGCCATGGCTCAGCATGCCCTCGCCACGAATATAGGGCGCTGCCGCGACCACCTCCTCATGGGCGGTGACGAAGTCCAGCACCTCCTGCCAGTCCTGCAGCACACCCCCCACCCCCGTCACCGTGGCGTGGGAAACCACCCCCAGGATGCGCTGGCGCAACTCCTTCTCGAAACCGTTCATCACCGAAATCACGGTGATCAGGGCAGCCACTCCCAGAGCGATACCCAGCATGGACAGCAGCGAGTGGAAGGAGATGAAATGGTTGCGGCGCTTGGCGCGGGTATAACGCAGGCCGATGAATAAGGGCAGTGGTCTGAACATAAGGCAGCATTAAAGCACA
>CAYRLE010000100.1:0-7220 GCA_964425105.1 uncultured Gammaproteobacteria bacterium
AGTCTTTCCGCCTCACTAACACTAAGCGCTCAGTACCATCTTCACACCGGCGATCACCAGCACCACGCCCAGCAGTCGACGCAGCCAACGGGGCGGGAAACGCCGCACCAGCAGTTCCGAACCGACCACGGCGCCCGCCAGCGCCACTGCCACCAAGCAGGGCAGGCCTGATGGCCAGACACCGCCGCCCATGCCATGCCCCGCCAGTCCGGCAAGAGAATTCAGCACAATGAAGGCTGCGGCAATGGCAGCACTGTCTCGCATGGTGCACCAGCCCAGAAACAGCAGCAGGGGACTGAGATAAATCCCGCCACCAACGCCCGTCATACCCGCCAACAGTCCCAATGCAGCGCCTACCAAGAGGGCAAGCCACAAGCGCGGCGTCTCGCCCGCCCTCTCGTCACCCCGCTCGAAGATGAAGCGCAAAGCCGCCACCAGCAGCGCCGCCCCTACGAGATAACGATAGGCATGATCCTCCAGCTGTATCATGCCGCCCCAGAATGCCATGGGCAGAGATGCCGCCATGATGGGCAGGAACAAGCGCCAGGAGAAACGGCGCAGCCGCGACAGACGCAGCAGCACTAGACCGGCCACGAAGACGTTCATGACCAGTGCTGCCGCCTTCATTTCCTGCGGCGCCAGTCCGAACAGCGCCATAGCCGCCAGATAGCCGGAAGCCCCACCGTGCCCCACCGACGAATAGAGTGCCGCCATGAGGAAAATCAGCGTCAGCAGCTGCCAGGAATAAACCGATGTCATCATCGCCTGCTCAAGGGGAAAGAAACCGTTTCAGTACACGACAAGGCAGGCCTCAGCCTATCTTGCCTGATCATAACATATTGTCCTGATTGGATTTATTTCTTGCCGGACCACCAAGAAAGAGATAAGGAAAAACTCCCATCGGCCGATATATATAAGGTGCACTGATCCTCTGCAGCTGTGTTCCACGGCCGCCGACCGGCGGCATCATTTGCGGCATGCCATCGTCCAGCACGCGTTCGATTCATATAAACGGGGTTCATTGTGGTTGAATACACCCAAGAGAAAATAGCAGTCCAAGACCTCGTCACCGGCATGTATGTGGCGAAACTGGATCGTCCCTGGGTGGGCACCCCATTCCCTATCCAGGGCTTCCATGTCCAAAGCGAAGACGACATCAACAAACTGGCTCTACATTGCAAATATGTCCATGTAGACGTCGCCAAGAGCAGGGTCTCCATCAGGCGCCTCCAGACGCTCTCATCACAGACCGTCTCCCTGGGGAAAACCAAACTGGTGGTCAATGAAGAAATCTATGAAAAGACCAAGATCCTAACACAGGAAATCCATACCGCCAGCAAGCTGCACAAGGATATCTCACTGGCTGTCGATCAACTGATGAATAAAATAGCCGCCGGCAAACCTGTCGTCATCAAGGCGGCCAAGAAAGTGACCGACAGGATGGTGGACAGTATTGCCCGCAATCCCGACGCCTTTATCTGGATTGCCCGTATCCGTAACAAGGATGAATATACCTACAGTCACAGTGTACGTGCCACCATCTGGGCCATTACCTTCGGCCGCCACCTGGGATTGAGCAAAGACAAACTGGAAAATCTCGCCTTGGGCGTCCTGCTATCGGAGGTGGGCAAGACCAGGCTGCCCGACGAGGTCCTCAAGAAACGGGGGCGCCTGAGCACAGAGGAATTCGAAGTCATGAAGAAGCATGTCACCTATGGGGTCGCTATTCTGCGTGAAACCAGGGGTATCCAGCAGGACGTGCTCGATGTGGTCGGCAGCCATCATGAACGACACAATGGCACAGGTTATCCACGCGCCCTGAAAGGCAATCAGATCCCGCTGCTGGGCAAGATTGCCGGTATCGTTGATTTCTACGATGCCGTCACCTGTCCGCGCCACGAAGAACTGGCCCTATCCCCGTCGGAGGCCATGATCAAGCTGCATGAGCTGCGTGACCGCGACTTCCAGGCAGAGTTGGTGGATGAATTCATCCAGGCCATCGGCATCTATCCCACCGGTTCCCTCATTGAACTCAGCAGCGGCGAAGTGGGTGTCATCACCGAGCAGAATGTCGGCCGCCGCCTGCGGCCCAAGGTGCTGCTGATTCTCGACCGGCACAAACGTCCCCTCAAGAAACAACGGGAGATCGACCTGCAGAAAGTGGCACAGGATGACAAGGGAAGAGATCTCACTATCGCCGCCTGCCTGCCGGAAGGCAGTTATGACATCGATCTCAACCGCTTCCGCAAAAATTTCATCGGCCGTCTGCTGGGGATGGGCAACCCACTGTTTCATCATTGAGCGCAGCAGTCAGTCGGCACATGACAGCAAAGAAGATCCAGATTCAACGCAGAGCCTGAGAACAGGCTCCTGCAGTGACCATGAACCCTCCTGACCCACTTGCCAGAAAAAACTATAATCACTTGTTTATAAAAAGAAAACAATCAGGCATCAGAATTTTCTTAGGGCACTGCATTGCATGCCACAGATAATTTATTTATAATTTGTATGGTTTTTGCCTCCACCACAGTATGAAGTAGCATTAATTTCACATATATCGTATAAAATATATCCATCATGCCGGCACCTCAGACCTGTCCCCGGCATCGCAACTGGCCCTCATCTGCCATCCCTCTGTCGTCCATCGTCACCCCATGGACCAGCAATACAACAGCACTCCTTGTACCGCTGTAGATCTAATCATATGTTTTATGACCCCACTAAAATATTAATAATATAGATTAAATTTGAAACACTGATGACAAAGATACTACTCATAGACGACGATCGCCTAACCTTAATGAATCTTGACGAGGAACTGCGCAATGCAGGATATGAGATACTGGAAACGAGCAACGGCGCTGAGGCACTAGAGTTGGCAAGACGCGCGCCCCTCGATCTGGCGCTCGTAAATATCAACTTACCCGATGTTCCAGGTACTGAAGTGGCCCGTGAACTGCGGGAGAATCTCAATATCTACAGCCTGCTCCTTACCGACCATGAGGAGCGAAAACTGGTCAAGGAGGCGGCCAATTCGGGTACCCTGGGCTGTCTGGTCACACCCATCAGTACCACTGAAATCATTCTCGCCATAGAGACCGCCCTCCACGTCAGCGGGGAACTCGCCCAACTCCGCGACAGCAAGGAGCGGCTGGTCCGCACCCAGACTACTAATCGCCATATCAGCGTCGCCATCGGCATCTATATGGAGCGCTTCCATGTCAGCCAGATCGAGGCCTTCGAGACCTTACGCGCCTATGCCCGCTCCGAACGCCGCAAGCTGGCGTCGGTGTGCGAAGAACTGGTCCTGGCCACCGACCGGCGCAACGAATTGACCAACCGCATCTATTATATGGAAAAGACTGCCGCCGTCAGGAAAATAAAGAGTAACAAGAAACGAGGGCCATCCCTCATCGATGATCAATAACGTGGGGAGCTTTTGACCGACAGCCGTTCTTCTGCCGCCGGCATGCCTGTACACACCGCCAGCCAGTCCCGCGCAAGCAAGGCTGGCAGTTCTTGCTTTGCCAGCGGCCTGCTGAAAAGAAAACCCTGGACGGCGCCGCAGCCCCAGGCCTTGAGCATCTGCAACTGAGCATAGCTTTCCACCCCCTCAGCCACCACGCGCAATTGCAGCGCCTGCCCCAGGGTGACGATGGTCCTGGCCACGGCAGCCCCTTGTCCGTCTTCGCTGATATCCTGGATGAAGGAACGGTCGATCTTCAGGGTGTGCAGGGGAAAGCGATTCAGATAGCTCAATGATGAATAACCGGTGCCGAAATCGTCGATTGCAAGACGAATCCCCATTTCCGCCAGGCAGTTGATATTTTCGACCGTCACGCCGCTGCGTTCGACGAGCACGCTCTCGGTCAACTCCAACTCCAGCCTGCCCGGCTCCAGGCCGCATTCCGCCAGGATATGAAACACACGTTTGGCGAAATCCGGATCAGCGAGTTGAAGACTGCTGACATTGACCGATACGGCCGGCGCCTGTGGTTCTATTCCATCCCATTCCCTGGCCATGGCGCAGGCCTCACGCAGCACCCACTCACCGACCTGCTTGATGAGCCCGGTTTCTTCAAGCAATGGCAAGAACCGCAGGGGCTGCACTATGCCACTGCCTGGTTTGCACCAGCGCAGCAAGGCCTCGAAACTGATAATGCGGGTCCTTTCGAGGTCGATAATCGGCTGGTAATGCAAGCTGAATTGACCTTGCTCCAGCGCCTGGCGCAGTTCGGTCTCCATATCCAGAGCCTGTTCCGCAGAGTGATCCATCCCGCTCTTGAAGAAGCAATAGGCATTCTTCCCCTGGGCCTTGGACTGGTGGAGCGCAGCATCGGCGTATTTCAACAGTCCCTCGGGATCCTTGCCATCATCGGGATAGAAACTGATGCCGATATTTGCTGACAAGAAGATCTCGCGCTCGGCGATGGCATAGGCATCGGTGAAGATCTTTTGGATCTTGTGGATGGCGTGAATGCAGTCCTGCCTATCATAGATGTCCCGCAAAAGAACAGTAAATCTGTCTCCTCCAAAATGGGAGACGATGTCGTTGCTGCGCAGGCTCTCTTTGAGACGCAGGGCAAGTGCCTGCAATAGGGCATCACCGGCGGCGTGCCCCAGGGTGTCATTGATATTCTTGAAGCGGTTCAGATCGAGAAACAGGATGGCCAGCCTGCCTTTCCCGCCCTGCAGCTTGGCAATGGCATGGGTGACGAGCTCCTGAAAAAGCCCGCGGTTGGGCAGGCCGGTAAGATCGTCGTAGTTGCTCATCCTGGCCATCTCCGTCTTCGCCCGCCACAACTGGGTGAAGTCCTCTATGGTCAAGAGCAACTCCGCAGCATTGAGTGAGGCACCACTGGCATCTTCGATCTGCGGCAGGCGGGTGAAGGTCACCAGCAGATTCCTGGTCTCACCACCGGCGAAGGGCAAAAAGATATTACAGCTGGAATGACCGCCATGCTGGGCCGACAGGGCCAACTCCCGGAGTTCATCCACGGGAAAAATGCTGCTCAACGCCAGACCATCGACATCGTCATAGAGTTGGAGCAGTCTGCGGGCCGCCGGATTTGCGGACAATACCCGCATCTCGCCTGACAACACCAGCATACCGCAAGGAGTGTTGTCGACGATGGATTCGGAATAGGCCTTGAGGGCCGTCTCGTTCATTTTACCGGCATGGATATAGGCGTCCATGGCCAGGCCCATGTCCAGAAATATGATCTTGATCAAAGCGGCCATAACTGGCTGAGAGTCCGCCGCCTCCGCATCGGGAATCTCGCCGAGGTAATGCAGCAAGGCATTGAGATACTTGCTGTAGGCTCCCAGATACCACTTGGTGGCCAGACCCGCCCGCTGATGGGCGACCCCCACCTGCAGGCGGTTGCGCACATACTCCCAACCGTATTCCCCGTCGGTCAGGGAATCGAAATACTGCGCCTGGCTATGCTTGAGTCTGCGCACCCGCTGCGTATCGCGCAGCAGATCGGCAGTGGGAGGGAACTGCACGAAGTCATCGTACAAGTCATCCAGGAATCTGGCGCGAAAACCGGTCAGCCGATCATGCACCTGGCGCAATAGCGCTTCATCGGCCTCGGTAAATTGGAGATACGCTTTGCGCTGCCTGATATCTTCATCGTCGATATCCATCTCATCACAGATGGCATCCAGAAATCGTTCGATACTCTTCATCCTCGTCCTCCTCGAGATGCACTGGGCATCTCACAAAACGTGCAGGCAATGCAATGAGGCGGGGATGGGGCCCGGTGTGGCTGGGTTCGCCGTCGCGGAGCGGGGATGAGGTTCTTACGACGCTGAAACTCCAGAATCAGGTATTGTTCTTGTTGTTGTCTGGAGCGCTTGTAGATATTACCAGCCAAATTCTACCTCATTTGCAGATCATGCTCAATCTCATCCTGCGCCGGGACGGCGCTTCAAACCTTGAATCGTCCCACCAACACTTGCAGCTCACTGGCCAGGCGCGCCAGGTCTTCACTGGCCGAGGCCGTCTGCTGCGCACCCAGTGACGTCTGATTGGCCATGTCGGTGATAGACACTACATTGCGGTTGATCTCCTCGGCCACGGCACCCTGCTGCTCAGAGGCGCTGGCGATCTGGGTGCTCATCTCATTGATCTGTTCTACAGATTGGGAAATGGTGGCCAGCGACTGGCCGGCCTGATTCGCCTTCTCAACTACCGCATGGGTTTGTTCGCGACTCATTTCCATTACTTCCACTGCCTTGTGGGAACCATTCTGGAGCTTCTCGATAATCTGATTGATCTCCTCCGTGGATTCCTGCGTCCGCCCGGCGAGAGTACGCACCTCGTCGGCGACCACCGCAAAACCCCGCCCCTGCTCTCCGGCGCGCGCAGCCTCGATCGCTGCATTGAGGGCCAACAGATTGGTCTGTTCCGCCACCCCACGAATCACCTCCAGCACAGTACTGATGTTCTCACTGTCCTGCTCCAGCTGCTGAATGACGCCGGCTGCATGGTCGATTCGTTCGGCAAGCTGCTGTATCGCAACCACCGTATCATCCACCATCCTCCGGCCTTCCGCGGTTTCCCTGCTGGCTTCCTGCGAGGCATTCGCAGTCTTGATGATACTGCCATTGACATCCTGTACCGTCGCGCTCATCTCGTTGATCGCAGTCGCCACTTCCTCGGTCTGCGCCTGTTGCTCACAGATACTTTGGCTGGCCTGCTCAGTAATGGCGGTCAACTCTTCTGATGAAGCTGCAACCTGCTGGGACGATGAGGAAATCTTGGCAACCAATGCCCCGAAGCCATCTGCCATGCGGTTGAAGCTGCTAGCAACCTGGCTCAGTTCATCATGGGTATTCAGGTTGATGCGCGCTGTCATGTCGCCATCCGCCAAGCGGCTGATAGACTGATCAATGGCACGGATACTGTCGCTGACAGAGAAATAGAAACCACCGAACAGATAGGCAATCAACAGCAGCACAACAACCGAAACAGCCAAGGTCATTGTTTCCTTGCCCCCCTCAACGGCCACTCGGTCTGCCAAAATGCCATCCAATACCGGAAGAATGGCATCATAAAGCCTGAATGATGCTTGGATAGCCTCCGTGCCTGAAGTGAAGACTTCGTCGGCGCGCACCTTGGTCTTCTTGTGTTCCATCAGGTTCTTGGAAATGAAATCAAAGAACGCCTTGGTCCTGTTGACGGACGTAAGACCAACGCCCTTGAGGCCCATTTC
>CAYRLE010000101.1:0-7199 GCA_964425105.1 uncultured Gammaproteobacteria bacterium
TTCGATGACAACAATGCCACCTACAGCCTGCGGGCACAGGGCAACATCATCAGCAGCATCACGGAAGAAAAGCTCTCCCTCACCACACTCTTTCCCTTGCGCTGGCAGGAAGGCGACGCCCACCCTTACAGTGGCGCTCTGCGCATCGCTGGCAGTGGGGCCGCCAGTATCACCATCACCGCACTGGATATGGCGCTGGTGCGCCTGGAAGTGGATGAAGATGGCGACGGCGTCATGGACAGCAACGACACCCTGGCCTGGTCGGCGCTGACCCCGTAGCGGCGTAGCTGCCAGCAAAAAAAGAACCCCGCCGCGGCGGGGTCCTCTGCACTCAGAGACTGTCAGGCCTTATTTGAATTCCACCCGCATGGCCTGCAGCTGTTCACCGTTCCAGCTGCCCTTCACCTCGACCACCCGCTGCAGAGCGATGTCGGCAGCGCTGCCGTATTCGTACCAGGCATTGGCCACATCGATCTGGACCTGATCACTGCCCGGCTGAAAATTCTCGGCGCTGAACAGCTGCACCGTGACCCTGTCGCCATCGATGGCGCTGATCACGCCCTTGATCTCGGCATTATCCATCATGGAACCATCAGGGGTCGCGCTGTTGTTGTCATGGCGGGATGAGGAATCGACGATAATGGGCTGCTGGCCGCCACAGAGCGATTCGATATCCACCACGGCAGCCATCATGGTGCCGGCCTCCAGCGCACCCTTGGCCTCGATGTAGGCGCCTGCCTCGAGACACTGGGCATCGCCGGATTTGAACCAGGCCTTGCTGACATCGATATCGATGGTGGCCAGCAGGGTTGCAGCCGGATCGACATGCTCGGCCTTGACGATAGCCAGGGTCACGATGTCACCAGACACGCTCTCCACCTGCCCCTTGACCTCGGCATACAGGTCATCATAGGCATGGCTGCTGTCCATGGAACCGGCCGGTGCTCCTTCGATCTCCACCAGAGCCGCGCTGAATACTGGATCTGCCCAGCTGCCCTTGATCTCCACCTTCTGGCCGGCGGTCAACAGGTCCGCACTGCCCTTGGTGAAAACGGCATTAGAGATATTGCTGATCTCCATGGTGGCTGCCGGCGGCATGAAATGGTCGGCCTCACGCACATCCAGCACCAGGACGTCGTTGACAGCGTCATAACTGCTCACCAGACCTTCCACCTTGGCACCGTACATGGCATTGGTGGAGGCGTCGCTGCTGCCGGCACCCTTGATCTCGACCCGCACGGCATCCACCACCATGGCGGTGGCATCGTAGTTGCCGTAGACCTCGATACGGAGACCGGGCTCCAGGGCGCTGGTATCGCTGCCCAGGGTACCGTCACGGTAGTCATAGACCGTGGCCGTGGCCTGCAGATTCACCGTCAGGGGCGCGCTGCCATGCTCGGGCTGCAGAGTAAAGGTGGTGAGGTTGCTGATCTCGCCCACGGTGCCGTCGACATCGGCATAGGTCCGCACCAAAGTGTTGTTCAGGGGCATGGCGCCGTTAGTGTCATTCTTCAGTACCAGCACCGGCGTCACCAAGCCGCTGACCGGGTCATAACTGAACTGCTTGAGATCAAAGTCGATGGCGATGGTCGCCGTGCTGCCAGCGGCGATGGTCACCGAGCCTTGCACCGGCACGATTTCCGGCTGGCCGTTGTTGTTGAAGGCAGCCAGCACGGACTGGCCGGTGGCGCGTTCCACCAGGGTCACTTCATTGGCCAAGGTGACCTGAAAATCGCTGTAGGTACCGTCCGGCAGCAGCTGGGTATTGAGCAGCGCAGCCACACCATTCAACTCGGAGAGATTGACCACGTCGCCCTGGGGATTATCATAGAGGGTGAAGCTGGCACCGCTGGCATCCACTGCGGTTACCTTCTGCACCGTCACCCAGACCTTGGCATACTGATCGGAGACGGCGTCCGTGATCAGCAGAGAAACAGTGGAATCACCGCCCGCCGAACCGCTGTTGCCACCGCCACAGGCCGCCAGCAGTGATACCGCAAGGACAAGCATCAGTTTATTGAACCCTTTCATATTTCATCTTCCTCTTGAGATTATTTGCGCTAGACAAGCGTTTACCAGAATTTCCTGTTACTAAGAGACGAAACTTTGGCTCATGAGGTTCCCGGCGCCGCAGCTGCCGGCAAGAGCAGACGATATCCACGAAAATTGCAAAATAACCTATACCAGCCAGATAGTTATCACCGATTCTGCAAGACAGGACGAACCTTAAGAGATTCTTAAACAACCATGAGTACGCTGATCGCCTTCAACAAGCCCTATGGGGTGTTGTGCCAGTTCACCTCGCCGGAGGGGGAAGCCACCCTGGCAGACTATATCTCCCTCAAGGGCGTCTATGCGGCTGGGCGCCTGGACAAGGATAGCGAGGGACTGCTGCTGCTCACCGATGACGGCCGCTTGCAACAACGCATCAGCCGCCCCGGCGGTAAATGCTGGAAGACCTACTGGGTACAGGTGGAGGGTGTGCCCACCGAGGCTGCTCTGCAGCAGCTGCGCAATGGCATGGTGCTGAAGGATGGCCGCACCCGGCCGGCGCGGGCCAGAGTAATGGCCGAACCCCAGGACTTGTGGCCGCGCCAGCCCCCCATCCGCCACCGCCTGCGGGTGCCTGTCAGCTGGCTGGAACTTGCCATCCGCGAAGGGCGCAATCGTCAGGTCAGGCGCATGACCGCAGCGGCAGGCTATCCCACACTGCGCCTGATCCGTGCGGCCATCGGCGGCATTACTCTCGGCGCCTTGGCGCCGGGGGAATGGCGCAGGGTGGCGGTGGAGACGGTGAGGGGTGAGGGGTGAGAATAGGCCTCGATCACGCCTCACCCCTCACTCCTCGCGCCTCACACGGCCATCTTGTAGAGACACCATTGATTGCGGCCGCCGCGCTTGGCCTGGTAGAGCGCCCGGTCGGCGCACTCCAGCCATTGGCGATGGTCCTCCATGAGTTCCGTCAACTCGGCGATACCGGAACTGATGGTCCAGCGGATTTCCTGTCCTTCATAGCATAACGATTGATCGGCAATATTGCGCCGCAGGCGTTCTGCCACCAGTTGCGCTTCCTTGGCATTGGTATCGATGAGAATGACACAAAACTCCTCACCACCATAACGGGCGGCAATATCGGTATTGCGAATCGCCTCCTGCACGGTGGCAGCAGTGGCCTGCAAGATTGCATCACCCGCCTGGTGTCCATAGTTGTCATTGACCTTCTTGAAGTGGTCGATATCGAACATCAGCAGGGAACAGGACTGAAAGGTACGCCTGCTGCGCTGATATTCCCGCTCCAGGCATTCTTCCAGGGTGCCGCGATTGTACAGCTGGGTGAGGTGATCGACGCGGTTGAGTTGCTCCAGACGCCGATTGGCCTGCTGCAGTTCCTGCTTGTGCACCGCCATATCGGTCACATCATAGATGATCATACCCAGATGACTGACGGAGCCCTCCACGGACAAGAGCGGCACGAAAGTGATGTTCTGGTACATGAATTCCGCAGCCCCGGTGATGGGGCGGTAATTCTTGAAGCGAAACAGAAAGGGGCGTTGCTCCCAGGTTACGAATGCCCGGCTCTCGAGGTGATACACCGACTCCGCCTTGCGCCGGAACCATTCCTGAGGAATATCTGGAAAGAGCTCAAAAAGCTGCCGGCCGATGACGTGGTCCGGGCGGCGCCCGCTGTGGTTTTCCATGAAGCTGTTCCAGACCTGGACCTGATAATCCCGATCCAGCACCACCAGCCCCACGTCCAGGGCCTGGAGCATATTGATGAACCAGTGCATTTCCCTGATATCGATTTTGCCGCTATCCATGACTCATCCTGCGATATAGGCCACATGTTCGTCGAAGGCGGGCATGGAATCCTCGGTAAACAGCAACAACAGATCACAGTTGATGTCGCAGTTCTCGATACGGTAGCCCATCTCGATAGCCAGGGTGCTGTCCCACTGCAGGGGGTTGCGCTGCAGCAACTCTGCCACCTGCAGATGTTGGGCCAGCACTTGGGGTGGACCCTGGCTGAAACTGATATCCAGCTGCTCGGCGATCCCCTTCAGGCAGGCACTGATCAGAATACTGGCGATATCCATCAGCAATTCGATCTCTGCCGCCTCATTGAGTTCACCCTCGTATTTGAGCAATTTGGCAATGTCCCGGATACTGGACTCATTGAAGATCAGCAAGGCCTCCCCAGCAATGCCGGCGCCGATGAAGCCCTGACAGATGGCCGATACCTTTTCCCCCATGGACACCTGATTCAGGGCCATGTGCAGTTCACCGCGGGAGATCATGTTGACGTTGGGCAGGGGCATCACCACGAAGATATCCAACAGGCGCGCCAACAGGTCGGCGGCCCGCCCCATGGCCACATTGGCCACTTCCCGGTAACAGTCCTGGAGATCCACCGCTGGTTCATACGCCGCCATTCCCGGCGCCTGCTCATCGCGCAGGCCATATTTATCCAGAATCGCCGCGATCTGCTCTGCCGTCACCGGCTTCTTGATGAAATCCAGGGCCCCCAGCTTCATCACCCGCTGCCGGGCTTCCGGCTGAACGTCTCCCGAGACCACGATCACCATGGCGGGCAGATCCTCACTGCGGATGGCCTCCAGAACCTCATAGCCATCCATCTCCGGCATGTTCAGATCGAGGAACAGGACATCCCCCTTGCCGGACCGCACTGCCTCTATACCCTCGCGGCCATTGGCGGCAAAGCTGACGTCCACTGCCCAGGCTGCGGGCAGGGCACGCGCCAGCTGCTTGCGCGCCAAGCTCGAGTCATCACAAATCAGTACGGGTGTTGTCATTTCTCTGCTGTCTGACAAATCAGGAAAAATCCGGCTGCGCCTTGAAACATCCTCATCACGCACCTCAATATTCAGAAAATTCTCACATAAATTCCGATTAATTCGCGCTTCGCCATACTGCCACAGGCCGGGTTCGCTCTGAATGTGGCTTTGTTATCCCTTGTCTTAGTATTATCGGACAATGGGCGAAAAACGTGATGCTGCGGGAAATGCTCACAGGCAAGAAAAAAGGCCGGTTGTGCAACCGGCCTTTATTGGATACGGGTGGGATATATCAGTTATGAGGGTGTGACGTGCAAAGCCTGTTTTCCCTTGGGTGTATCCTCGGTTTCGAAACTCACTGCCTGGCCCTCGGCCAAGGTCTTGAAGCCGTCGCCCTGAATGGAAGAAAAATGCACGAACACATCCTTGCTGCCATCATCCGGTGTGATAAACCCATAACCTTTCGATTCATTGAACCATTTGACTTTGCCTGTAGCCATTACAATTTCCTCATAACGATATTGATACAAAAGCGGCAGCACTTAAAGGAGGATTACGGCGGCAGGTTTGCAGGATCCAGAAACCTTCCAAAGAACCCGCCATCAAATTGCTGCAACAGCCTTAGCCTACACCAATAAAATCTCTTTAGCCACAAAAAAAGTTTTCAAATGTGGGGGCTTACGTGCTAGGATCGCCGCTAACTGGGATCTCCCGTTACCACTGTCAGTGGTGATCAGTCATTGTATCTTGTGTTGCCTGCCATGTTGCAACGTGAGCGCCCGGTTACCCTTCTTCACGAAAGGGATCAAGTAACAATCTGTAATCGAAGGAATTCATTTATGCAAATCGCAAACAACAAGGTGGTCACCATTGACTATGTGCTCACGGATGACGAAGGCAAGGTCATCGACCGTTCCGAAGGCGGCCAGTTCGCCTATCTCCACGGTGCCAACAATATCATCCCCGGCCTGGAAAGCGCCCTGACAGGCAAGGAAAAAGGTGAGTCTTTTACTGTGGCAATCTCTCCGGAAGAAGGCTATGGCCAGCGCGACGACTCGTTGACTCAGGTGGTTTCACGCAGTGCCTTCGAGGCCCCCGACGACATCGCCGTAGGGCGCCAGTTTCATGCCCAGTCCCCGGACGGTCAACCCCTGGTGATCACTGTCATTGCCGTGAGCGATGAAGAAGTGACCATCGATGGCAATCATCCCCTGGCGGGCGCCAATCTCAACTTCAACATCGATATCGTCGATATTCGCGACGCCACGGAAGAGGAACTGGGCCATGGCCACGTCCATGGGCCTGAGGGCCACGATCACGAGTGATCCGCGCCACCGTCAGCGCACCACTTTGAGAAACCGGACGGGGCCTGGGCCCCGCCCGGTTTTTCTCTATAGGATCGCCCCCTTCTTGTCCAGGGCATAGCGGGTAAGATGGTCAACGATATACTCATAGGCCGCATCCACCGAATCGGTCTGGAACATCAGGTCCATGTCTTCCGCGCTGATGGTGCCATACTTGATCATGGCATCGAAATTGATGATTTCCCGCCAGTACTCCATACCGAACAGCACGATGGGCAGGCGTTTGCGCATCTTGTGGGTCTGCAGCAGGGTTAACAGTTCGGAGAGTTCGTCCAGGGTCCCGAAGCCGCCGGGAAAGACCAGCACCGCCTTGGCCAGGTAGGCAAACCAAAATTTGCGCATGAAAAAATAATGAAAGTGAAATGACAGTTCGCGTGTCACATAACGATTGTCGAATTCTTCCAGGGGAATGGAAATGGTCAACCCGACATTCATCCCCTTGGCCTCGGAAGCACCCCGGTTGGCCGCCTCCATAATACCCGGGCCGCCACCGGTGCAGACCACGAAACGCCGCTTCTCGTCGGCCAGTTGTTTGGACCACTCGGTGAGGCGATGGGCCAGTTCGCGCGCCGCCTCATAATATTTAGCCATCTCCAGCATCCGTCGGGCATGTGCCACGTCACCGCCCTCCTCCTCCGCCTTCTTGAGTTGCTTGCGCGCCGCGGCCTGCGACAGCAGGCGGGCCGAGCCCAGGAACACGATGGTGTCATCCACCGCATAGCGGGCAAAGCGGCTGGCTGGCTCATGATATTCGGCCAGGATACGGAGTGAACGAGCTGCGCGGCTGTTCAGGAATTCTTCATTGTGGAAGGCCTCTACCGCCGTACTGGATTTCAGGGCCACTGTTTCTTCTCCTGTAAATAAAGGGGAGGCTGCAATGATTGCGCGCGCCTCCCAGAATTATGCCAATTACATGCCAATCCCGGCCGGACAGACACCCGCCCACAGGGAGCGAAGCCGGCGTTCTGAATGAGGCTTTGTTATCGTTTGTCTTAGGGAACCTCTGATTAATTCATGAACCGGTGTCTAGCGGCTGAAATAT
>CAYRLE010000102.1:0-6995 GCA_964425105.1 uncultured Gammaproteobacteria bacterium
CAGGGGTGACCTCCATCTATCAGTGGCAGGGCCAGCAGGAGCGTAGCAACGAGGCCCTGTTGCTGATCAAGACCCGCCGCGACCGTTACCTGGCGCTGGAGTCTGAGCTGCGCTCCCTGCATCCCTATGAAGTGCCGGAGATCATCGCCCTCTCTGTGGAGGACGGGCTGGCCGCCTACCTGGCCTGGGTCGACCAGGCGCTGGCGGCCCAGTGAGCAGGGGCGCTTGTAAGCAAACCCTCGCCTCTGTGACCAAGTAGCTATCAAAGATCCTGCCGATACGGTATAAAGGCCCGCTATGGCATTCAATCCCATGAAGAAATATCAATCACTCCTGCTGCTCACAATGTTCCTCTGTTTGCTGCCGGCAGTGCCGGTCCAGGCCGGCGGCCTGACGGGTAAGCTGGGCAAGAGTCTGGGTTTCGGCGCGGTGGAGGAGTTCCTGCCGCCGGAGCGGGCCTTTGTGTTCAGCGCCGAGGTGGTGGATGCCGACACCATCGTCGCCCGCTGGACCATCGCCGACGGCTATTATCTCTATCGCAACAAATTCTCCTTCCGCTTTCCCGATGCCCCCGAGGTGGTGGTGGGGCAGCCCGTCTTCCCCAGCGGCAAGTTCAAGGACGACGAATATTTCGGCCGCATGGAGGTGTACTACCACGAGGTGGCGGTGACACTGCCACTGCGGCGCAAGGCAGGGGAACGCCGCCCGCTGGTACTGGAGGTCCGTTACCAGGGCTGTGCCGATCGTGGTTTCTGCTATCCCCCCATGAAGAAGACCATCGACCTGGTACTGCCGGGGGCGGGCAACGTCGCTGCGCCGATGACCACTGGCCTGAGGGGTGGCGGCACGCCCTTGGCGGAGGAGGACCGCATCGCCCGTTCCCTGGCCAGCGGCAGCCTGTGGCTGAACCTGCTGGGCTTTTTCGGTTTCGGCCTGCTGCTGGCCTTTACCCCCTGCGTGTTTCCCATGGTGCCTATCCTGTCGGGGATCATCGTCGGACAGGGAGAGGGGGTTTCCACCCGCAGGGCATTCCTGCTTTCTATCAGCTATGTGCTGGCCATGGCGCTGACCTATACGGCCGCCGGGGTGGGCGCCGCCCTGTTCGGCAGCAATCTGCAGATCATGTTCCAGAATCCCTGGATCCTGGGCGCTTTCAGCGCCCTGTTCGTGGCCCTCGCGCTGTCCATGTTCGGGCTCTATCAGTTTCAGCTGCCGCCGGCACTGCAGACCCGTCTCAGCGGAATCAGTCAGCGCTATGGCAGGGGCGGCTGGCTGGGTGCCTCGGTGATGGGTTTTTTCTCCGCCCTCATCGTCGGCCCCTGCGTGGCCGCGCCGCTGGCGGGCATCCTGCTTTATATCGGTATGAGCGGTGACGCCTGGCTGGGGGGATTGTCCCTGTTCGTCCTCAGCCTGGGCATGGGCCTGCCCCTGGTGGTGTTCGGCACTTCCGCCGGCAGCCTGCTGCCCCGTGCCGGCCCCTGGATGGATGCCGTCAAATCCATCTTCGGCGTGCTGCTGCTGGGGGTGGCCATCTGGCTGCTGGAGCGTATCGTGCCGCCGGCCGTTACGCTGCTGCTGTGGGCCGCCCTGCTGATCGTGATCGCAGTCTACATGGGTGCCTTCGAGCGCCTGGAGGGCGCGGTTTCCGGTTGGCGCCGCCTGTGGAAGGGCACCGGTCTGGTGATGGCTGTCTATGGCGTGGTGTTGATGGTGGGTGCCGCCAGCGGCGGGCGGGATGTCTTCCGTCCCCTGGCAGGGACGGCCTTTGTCGCCGCTCCCGGCGGCGGCGGGCCAGAGGCAGGGCCCGCCGCCTTCCGCCGGGTGAAGGGCCTGGCGGCCCTGGAGCAGGAGATCGCCGCTGCCGCCGCCCGCGGCCAGCCGGTGATGGTGGATTTCTATGCCGACTGGTGCATCGAGTGCAAACGCCTGGAGCGGAGCACCTTCGGCGATCCTGCCGTGCGCCGCACACTGGCGCAGATGGTGCTGCTGCAGGTGGACGTGACTGACAACGATGCCCTGGATCAGGCGCTGCTCAAGAAGTTCGGCCTGTTCGGTCCACCGGCCATCCTGTTTTTTGACGGGCGCGGCAGGGAAATGAAGGGCTACCGGCTCATCGGTTTCCTGGAGGCCGACGCTTTCAGGCGCCATGCCCGCAATGTCCTGGCGGAGGTGAGTTGATGCCCCGCGTGCGCCCGGCGATCATTCTGCTGCTGATGGTAGTGCTGGCCGTCACGGCCCTGCTGTTGAACAGCTACTACAGGAAACAGCTGCAGGAAGCATCCCTGGAGCGGGTAGACATGGGGGCCGGTCTCGTCGGGCGGCCCCGCCCCGATTTCTCCCTGCCCGACCTGGATGGCTTTCCCCGCGAGATCGGCGAATGGCAGGGCCGGGTGCTGTTGCTCAATTTCTGGGCCTCCTGGTGCCAGCCCTGCCGCCGCGAGATGCCGGCCTTCGTGCGTCTCCAGCAGGCCTATGGTGAGCAGGGGGTGCAGTTCATCGGCATCGCCCTCGATGAGCGGCAGGCGGTGCGGGACTTTCTCGGGGAATTGGAGGTGGCGGTCAATTATCCCATCCTGCTGGGGGGCGATAAGGCCATAGAAATCGCCAAGGCCTATGGCGATGAATTGGGCGTGTTGCCCTATACCGTAGTGGTGGACCGCCAGGGGCGGATCGTCCATCTCCAGTATGGAGAAATGAATGAGGCGCAGGCCGAGAAGCTGATTCAGGAGCAATTATAACCACTCTTAAAGTGAGTGAATAGGGTTTTTCTGCTGCAAATTGGACAATTCGCCACGAATTGCATCGAACTGGCAGAGATTTCCCGGTAACTGGACAATCTTCAGTGAGAAGTGTTAAATTACAGCGGAAAGCAGGGCGCTGACGTAATATTCTATAGATTACAAGGGATTATTCGTGGCAAAAATACTGGTCATCAATGGCCCCAACCTGAATCTGCTGGGAGACCGGGAGCCGCAGCACTATGGAAAGTGCTCGCTGAAGGAAATCGACCGCGTCCTGCGGGAAATCGCAGCCGGCGCGGGTCATGAACTGGAAAGCTTTCAGAGCAATGCGGAACACGAGTTGGTGGAGCGGGTGCAGGCGGCCGGCCGCGAGGCCGTTGCCTTCATCATTATCAATCCAGCCGCCTTTACCCATACCAGCATTGCCCTGCGGGATGCCCTGAGCGCCACCGCCATCCCCTTCATCGAGGTGCATTTGTCCAATATTCATGGACGGGAGTCCTTCCGGCGGCGCTCTTATTTCTCCGACATTGCGCAGGGGGTGATCTGCGGCTTGGGCGCGCAGGGCTATGAGTTGGCCCTGGCCGCGGTGCTGCGCGCCCCGGCGCTGACGGATAACGGGCAATAACATCAGACAGACAACAGATATAAAGATCAGCACATGGATATCAGAAAAATCAAGAAACTCATCGAGCTGCTGGAAGAATCGGATCTGGCGGAAATCGAGGTCCACGAGGGGGAGGAGTCCGTGCGCATCAGCCGCGCCACTCAGACGCCGCCTCCGGCCGTGATCACAGCCCCCGCCGCTGCGCCGCCGCCCGCCGCGGAACAAGAGGCGCCTGCCCAGGAGCAGGCGGAAGAGGCTCCGCCGCCGGGGCATGTCATCACCTCGCCCATGGTGGGCAGCTTCTACCGCGCCCCCGCCCCCGGCGCCCAGCCCTTCGTGGAAGTGGGGCAGCACGTCAAGGTGGGCGATACGCTGTGCATCATCGAGGCCATGAAGATGCTCAACCAGATCGAGTCCGACAAGGAAGGGGTGGTGGCGGCGATCCTGGTGGAAAACGGTCAGCCGGTGGAATACGGCGAACCTCTGTTCATCATTGAGTAGGCCGCTCCCCATGTTCGAGAAGATCGTCATAGCCAATCGTGGTGAAATCGGCCTGCGTATCCTGCGCTGCTGCAGCGAACTGGGCATCAAGACCATCGCCGTCCATTCCTCCGCGGACCGGGATCTGATCCATGTGCGCCTGGCCGATGAATCGGTATGCATCGGCCCGCCCCAATCCACGGACAGTTATCTCAATATCCCCGCTATCATCAGCGCCGCGGAAGTCACCGATGCCGTGGCCATCCACCCCGGCTATGGCTTTCTGGCCGAGAATGCAGATTTCGCCGACCGCGTGGAACAGAGCGGCTTTGTCTTCATCGGCCCCCGTCCCGAGACCATCCGCCTCATGGGCGACAAGATCTCCGCCATCGAGGTCATGAAAAAGGCCGGCATCCCCACCATTCCGGGTTCCGATGGTCCCCTGGGCGAGGATCCCGCCAAGAATCTCGCCCTGGCGCGGGAGATCGGTTTTCCCGTGATTATCAAGGCCGCCGGCGGCGGCGGCGGGCGCGGCATGCGCGTGGTGTACAGCGATGCGGCCCTGGGCAACGCCATTGCCATGACCCGCTCCGAGGCGGAGAGCGCCTTCGGCGACGGCACGGTGTACATGGAGAAATTCCTCGAGAATCCCCGCCACGTGGAATTCCAGGTGCTGGCGGATACCCATGGCAATGCCATCTATCTGTTCGAGCGCGACTGCTCCATGCAGCGCCGCCATCAGAAGGTCGTCGAGGAGGCGCCAGCGCCGGGCATTACCCCTGAGCAACGGCAGCGTATCGGCGAACTGTGCGCCACCGCCTGCCGCGAGATCGGTTACCGCGGTGCCGGCACCTTCGAGTTCCTCTATCAGGACGGTGAATTCTATTTCATCGAAATGAACACCCGCCTGCAGGTGGAGCATCCTATCACCGAGATGATCACCGGCGTCGATATCGTCAAGGAGCAGATCCGCATTGCCGCCGGCGAGCCGCTCTCCTACCGCCAGGAGGATCTGGAGATCAGCGGCCATGCCATCGAGTGCCGCATCAACGCCGAGGATCCCGTCAATTTCACGCCTTCACCAGGCACCATCACCCAGTATCACCAGCCGGGTGGGCCGGGGATCCGGGTGGATTCCCATATCTACAACGGCTATACGGTGCCGCCCTACTACGATTCCATGATCGGCAAGATCATCGCCCATGGCGAGACCCGCGACGCCGCCCTGGCGCGCATGCGCACGGCGCTCAATGAAGTGGTCATCGAAGGGATCAAGGTCAATGTGCCGCTGCAGCGCGACATCGTCAACGATGCCGCATTCCGCGCCGGCGGGACCAATATCCATTATCTGGAAAAGAAGCTGTCCGAAGCGGGTTAGGAGTCTTCGAGTATGATGGCAGTACCGGCCTGTCCGTATGCTGCCCTGGGGAGGCTGGCAATCAGTTCATTCTACACCCAGATAGTGTTGCCACATCTCCCGGTAGGCGCTCTCCAGGTCCTGTGCGAGGCTTGCGGCGTCGCAGAGTGGTGAGCGTGCCATGCGCGGGCGCAGGGTATGATGTATTGAGCTGCGCCGTTGCGGTTCCTGTGCCAGCGCTACCGCCTTGGCCAGATATTGTTCCCGGCTATAGGCGATCAACTCCGGCAGTCCCACCGCGGTGAGCAGGGATACACCCTGACGTTCGATATAGCGATCTCCCGCCAGACTGATGACCGGGACCCCCATCCACAGTGCGTCGGCGGTGGTGGCGCCGCCGGTGCGGGGAAAGGGATCAAGGGCTATGTCGATGCGCTGATAGGTTTCCAGGTAATGGGCTGATGCCCCTTCCAGGATCAGGCGCTCGGCGCTGATGCCATGACCGGCAAAGGCGTGGCTGATTCTTGTCCGTTCCGGGCGATGGGCGAGTTGCCATGTCTTGAGCAACAGGCGACTGCCGGGCACAGCCTGCAGGATCCTACTCCACAGGGCGATGACCTCAGGCGTGAGTTTGACCAGATTGTTGAGGCTGCCGAAAGTGAGAGGGACATCTGGAGGTCTGTCGGCCGGCTCCGGTGCAGCGCCTGGGGGGCGGTAACACAGCCAGCAGCGGCGCAGGCGATAGATGTTTTCCGTTGCCAGTTCCGGCGTGTCTTCTGGGTTGAGATAGCAGTCGCTAATCCAGTAATCCATGGCAGTGAGTCCGGTAGTGGTGCAGTAACCCAGATATGTGGCCTGGATGGGGGCCGGTTTATAGGTGAAGATGCCCAAGCGATTGCCGGCGGTGTGACCGGCCAGATCGATGAGAATGTCTATGCCATCGGCATGGATCCGGCGTGCGGCATCTTCATCGCAGAGTCCTACGGTGGAGCGCCAGTGATCGGCCTGCAGTTGCAGACGGGCGGTCACGTCATCGGGTTGAGGCACTTCTGCATAACAGTAGACCTCTACCTTGCTGCGGTCATGGGCCTCCAGCAATGGTTCAAAGAAATAGCTCACGGCGTGTTTGCGGAAGTCTGGTGAGACGTAGCCGATGCGTAGCCGTTTGTCGGGGTCGCCATGGCGGGTATGGCCGAAGGTGGCGGCCTTGGCGGCGCCGCCATGGATACGGTCCCATGCGCGGTGTGCCTCCAGAATGCTCTGCGGATCGCCCATCACATTGTAGCTGAGCAGGGATAGGAAATTGCAATGGGCCTTTATATAGCGGGGGCGCAGATGCAGGGCCTGGCGGTAGTTGATAGAGGCGCCCTCAAGATCTCCTTGTTCCTTGAGCAGGTTGGCGAGATTGTAAAATGCTTCGGCAAAGTCCGGCTGGGCATTAACCGCCTGTTGATAGTGTCTGATCGCTTGTTCATATTTTCCCTCACCGGCAAGGAGCTTGGCCAGATTGTAGTGGGCGCCAGCGTGCTGGGGGACAAGATCGATGATGTGTCTGAAACAGCGGGCCGCCTCCCGTATTGTGCCAAGCCGTATGTTGATGATCCCCAGCATCGACCATGCTGCAACATCCCTGCGATTGGCAGTGCAGTATTTTTTGCAAAGGATGCGCGCATCGCGCAGTTGGCCTGCGTTGATCAATGCTTCCAATGTTTTTTGCAGATGCTGGTCCATGATGTTCAAGATCTTAATTTGGTCCGCCACATTTGGCGATAGGCGTTTTCCAGCTGCCGTGCGAGGCCGGCGCCGTCGC
>CAYRLE010000103.1:0-6846 GCA_964425105.1 uncultured Gammaproteobacteria bacterium
CCGGCGCTCATCAACCCCATGGCAGCCCACACCGCGGGCGACGGTTCCACCCGCTCTGCCAGGATCGCGATGTCGACACTGCCATAACCGTGGTAGAGCAGTGCAACACCCAGCAAGTAGAACAACGAACCCAGCAGGCTGACCAGCAGGTAACGCATGGCCGAGATCAAAGCCTCCGCGCCACCTGCCAGTGCCACCAGGGCCACCGCTGCCAGCCCCAGCAGTTCCAGCGTGACATAAAGATTGAAGATATCTGCGGACAGAAACAGGGCGTTCAGCGCCGCCCACAGGAACAACCACAGCGGCCAGAAGGCTGCCGATCGTTTACCTTCGAAATAGCCGGTGGAATAGACGCTGATGCCCAACCCCAGCGCCGCCGTTACCATCAGCATCAGCAGGCTCAGACCATCTGCATAAAGATCGATGCCTAATGGCGCGCCCCAACCACCGACCGCATAACGCTGGGCACCCTGCTCCGCCACCAGCCTGGCCAGGCCGGCGACGCAAGTAACGACAGCGAGCGCGACAAGCAGGCCCAGCGGCACACTGCGCCGTGGCCATAAAAAACAGGCCAATGCTCCGGACAGCGGCAGCAAAACAATTATCACGCCCCAAGGCGTGTTTGCCGCCGATATTTCCACCAGTGCTATTCCGGCCGCTCTTCAGGGAGTCGAGCTCGGCCGGTCTCTGCTTGCACCCGCAGCATCAATGCAAGCGCCAGTGCGGTAGCAGAGATGGCCACCACGATACCGGTAATCACCATGGCATGAGGCACCGGGTCCGGCGCAGACCCCTGAGTACGGGCCGCCAGCGCCACCAGCACCAGGAACACCCCGCTGCCCATCACATTGATGGCCAGGATCTTGCGCAGCAAATGCGTGTGCATGATCAAGGCGTACAGACCCAGGGTGAACAGCCCCACACCGACCAGCGCATAGAAGGTAACATGGCTCATCGGCCCTGCGCTCCATGCGCCCGTAGATTTAGTGCGTCCATGCACGTCATTGTTTCGCGCCCGCCTCGGGTCGGTCGCCCAGGAACAGGGCAGCCAAGGTAATACCGATGGATAAGGTGGCCGCCGCTTCGATCAACAGTATCAGCGCTCCGGCGAATGGCGCTGGATATTCCAGTAGCCGCCTTCCCAGCACTAGCAACACCATGCCCACAGCAATGAACATCCCGATGCCCATCACCAGAGTAATACGCAATGGCAACCCGGAAAATCCTGCACCTGGACGCCAAGCGGCCAGCAACAGCAGCACCCCCGCCGCCCCCAGCACTGCGCCGGCCTGAAAGGCGCCGCCTGGCGCGTCGGCGCCCGCCCAGAGCAGATAACCGGCGACCAGGATAAGTAATGGCACCAGCAGGCGTGCCAGCATATCCAGCACCGGCCCCGGGGGTGCCTCACTCGGCTGTGGAACACGACTGAGCGACCAGACCCCAAGCAGGGCCAGCAGCAGC
The DNA here is from genome assembly GCA_964425105.1 of uncultured Gammaproteobacteria bacterium. Classification (GTDB taxonomy): domain Bacteria; phylum Pseudomonadota; class Gammaproteobacteria; order SZUA-140; family SZUA-140; genus S012-109. Next base: position 1,462 of record CAYRLE010000103.1, read on the forward strand.
ACGCCCATTTCCAGCAAGGTGTCGTAACCCCTGAAGTTAAGCAGCACGGCGGTTACCGGATTGCCCACTCCACTGGTGTTGAGGTTTTCCGCTACATATTCACTCAAACCGGGAGCCTGCGCCGGGAGGGACAACACCGCATAGCCCAAGCCCACCGCCAGAAATGACAGGAGCGCCACAAGCAGCCAGCGCAGCGGCGTCTGTTTATCAACAACCATGGTCATTCATTGCAGCTTCGCTGTCGTTCTTATGGCGTGTCCTTGTTTCACTTCTCGATTCGAGCCTTGCCAGTGCAGCCAGCAACAGGGCGCCAGTCAAACCCGCGCCGATGGCCGCCTCGGCCAGGGCGATATCCGGTGCATCGAGCCGTACCCAGGCCAGTGCCATCAACAGGCCGAAGGCGATGAACAGCACAATGGCCCGGAACAGATCGGGACTCGCCAATGCCCGCCACACCAGCCACAACAAGGCAAATCCCAGCACGACATCGAATGCCGACTGCAACAGTGTCACTGTTTCCATAGCTTAATGCCTCTTTGCCGCGCCGCGGCGGCCACCAGATGGGCGACACTGGCGCCCGCGAGCAATACCAATAACCAGATCAGCAGCAGCTTGCCCGCCCCAGCCCAGGATTCCGCCTGCAAGGCGAGCCCGGCCACCACCAGTCCCAAACCGACGTTGTCGGCTTTGGTCAGCGCATGCAAGCGGGTATAGACATCAGGAAATCGCAGCAGGCCGACAGTGCCTGCCAGAAAGAATACCGCTCCGGCAGACAACAACATAAGCGTGAGGATTTCAGTCGCCGACATGATCGTGGTCCAGGGGCGCCCAGGCGCGCCGCACGAAGGCGACGGCGGTCACCGCCGCCAACAGTGCAAACACCAACGCCACATCACGCAGCGGTGGCTGATCAATCGCCTGTGCCAGCAGCAGCACACAGGCCACCGCGGTGGTGCCGAACAACTGCGCTGCGAGCATGCGGTCCGCTGCTGTCGGACCACGCAGGACGCGCCACAGCCCCGCCACCAGTGTCAACAAAAGGAACAGCGCCATACCTGAATACAGTATTTCCATGAGCATTCACTCCTCCAAGGTGACCGGGGTGACAAACCCCCCGGGCTTGACCGCCAGCACTGAGCAATCGATGTGGTTCAGAATTGCCTCGGCAGTATTTCCCATGATGAAGCCCGGTATCCCGGCGCGCGCCAGCGTGCCCATGACGATGAGGTCCGCCTGTAGCTCATCCGCCAAGCGCTGTATCTCATCCTTCGCATCACCTTGCAGCAAGTGCTGGCGGGGATTGAGGTAACCAATGACATCCTCACCTACCCAGCTAGTCAGATCATCCATCAACGCATTTAGCCACTGATGATGCTGCCGCTGGACATCTTCGAGGTAGGCGCTCAGCTTTGCTTCGGATACCTGGACTAAACCACTCCTTAAGACGCTTTCACCATATGCCCGCCAGACGTGTACAACATGTAACTCGCAGAATTCCGAATGGGACAGCGAAGCAGCCATTTCCAGCACCTGGCGGTTGAGTGAATTCTTTTTGTCTCTGTCGTACTCCTCCCCGGAGTCCACGGCCGCCAGGATTCGCCGGTATGGCTTGGCTTCAGTCGGTTTGATCAACCACACCGGACAAGGACACTTGCGCAGCAGATGCATATCGTTGCTGCCGAATATCCGCTCCAGTGCGCCGCCACTGCGGGCCGGTTTTATAAGCAGGTCGCGCTGACCCTGTAGCACCTCACGGATAATTACCAGAAAGGCCGTCCCCACCAGCACCCTGGTGTTCACATCAATATCCTTGCGGATGGCCCCGAGCAGACACTTCAGTCGTTCCCGCCGCTCTTCGACCATGGCTTCCTGTAGCGCCGCTGCTGACAGACAGTCACTGCCGGCGCCGATGGCGACCGGCATTTCGTCCACCACCTCGACCAGTGTCAACTGAGCCTGATTGTTTGCTGCCAGCGTGACGGCGCGCTCCAGCGCCATGCGGCTGTCAACAGACGACTCGAATACGAAAAGGATATTATTGAAGCGTTTCATATCACGCCTCGTTCCTGCTTCCTGACAAATCCAGCCCAAACACTTCAGCCACGTGGTTTTCCAACACTGTCAATTCCTCCACAAAGGCCCTGGTCTCATCGAGCACATGGATGCACAGCGTCTCTTCATTCAACTCGATACTCAATGTACCCGGCAGCAGGCTGACCGTGTTTGCCATGAACACCCGGGACGGGCCTGGCGGCAGTCGGAATCTGTAGTCAAACAACCCCGGCGAGATTGGCAGCCGCGGGTGCAATGCGCGCCTGGCAACATCCACGCCACCCCGCAGCGAGCGCCAGAGAAAAAACGCGGCAAAGCGCGCAATTCCGCTCAAGGACCAGGAAAAAGGAGGCAGTAACATCACGCTGAGCAGCGTCGAAAACAGTATCACTGGCACGCCAACAAGCCATGAACCCATGGCGCCATCCGTAAACACCCACCACAGCAGGGCAAACAGAATGGCGCGCAAGCATCCGCTCCGCAAATGGATCGTCAGCGAATCGCGGGGTGTAGGCATGATCACTGAAGGTTGCCGCATCCCAAATCACTCTTGTTGGTTCAAGACCTCCCGCCAGACGACTTCCCTTTTCGATGCGATTTACAGCGCAAGTTCCTATATGGACTATACGCCACACGACTAAGCAGCTACAAGCCCCGCCATGACCGGAGCAGCGAATCCGGTCACCACGCCATTGCGGAAGGATTTGATGTCAAGAAAGGGGTTTCATTGATCCGCCAAATTCACCACAAATGAATTTTCTGTCATTCTGATGGCAGGAACCAGAAGTATTGTCATGTCGCATCTTCAGCGTTATTTCTGTCGTCCACCCCGGCGGGCGCCCTGCCGTGCGCAGCAAACAGATTATCAACGGCCTCGGCAGCCGCATCGGCATAAGGGATCAGCACATGGTCGGCGCCGACCTGCTTCAACTGCTCGGCATCGCAGGTAGTGTTGGCCGTTACCGCCACGCGCCCTTTGTAGCCGTGGTCGCGCAGGCCATGTAGCAGGGCGAGAGTGACGGGCATCTCGCGCAGGCTGCTAATGACCCACTGCACCTGCCCGAGCGGCAGGGTGGCGAGAAACTCGGGGTCTCCGGCATCACCGTAGCGCACCGCATAACCATCCCCTTCATGCTGGCGCACCAGCAGGGGATCGTAATCCACGCCGAGCACCCGGTGGCCACGTTGCCGCAATTCCCGTGCTATCCCGGATCCGAATCGCCCCATACCAAACAGGACGACATCGATATCGCTCTCATCTGCAGTCGGATCTGGGGCTTCCCGGTATGCCCGTTTACGCTCGAACACACCCAGCCAGGGAGACATCTTCTCGTAGAGGGGATGTGAGTACAGGATCATATAGGTGGACGCACTGATGGTGATCAATCCCACCAAGGTGATGAGGCCCATGGTATCGGCATCGATATGTCCCAGACTCAGGCCCAACGCCCCCAAGATCAGGGAGAATTCACTGATCTGGGCTACCGTCAGACCAGCTAAAAAACCGGTGCGCTTGCGGTAGCCCATAGCGCCCAGGATGATCATCACGATCAACGGGTTGCCGATGAGCACGAACAGCGACAGCAAAATGGCCGGCGTCACCTGCGCACCGAGCGCTGCCAGATCCAGACCGGCACCTAAATCGATGAAGAAAAACAACAGCAGAAAATCCCGCAGACTCACCAGGCGTGCGCCGATGGCCTCGCGGTAGGGCGTGGAGGCCAGCGACACACCAGCCAGAAAGGCGCCCACCTCCTTGCTGAACCCCAGGTGCACCCCCATTGCGCCCAGAGACACCGCCCAGGCGATGGCGAACAGCACCAGCAACTCAGGCGATTTTGCCAGTTGGTGCAGCAGCGGCGTCAACACATAGCGCATCAACAGACTGATGGCAGCGATGAACAGGCCGCCCTTCACCAATACCTCGACCGCCTCCCGCCCCAGGCCGGCAGCATCGCCGGCCTCGCCCAGTGCGGTCAAAGCAATCATCACCAGCACCACCACGATATCCTGAACGATGAGGAATCCGATGGCGATGCGCCCGTGCAGCGTATCCACCTCGCGCTTGTCGGACAGCAGCTTGACGATGATGATGGTGCTGGAGAAGGTCAACGCCACTGCCACGTAGAGGGCTGTCACCGGGGGCATCGCCAAGGCTATGGCGATAAAGTAGCCAATAACGGAGGTGAAGATGACCTGCCCCAGACCAGTGGCCAGCGCCACCGGGCCCATGGTGCGGATAATGTGCAGATCCAGCTTGAGCCCCACCACGAACAACAGCAGCGCGATACCCAGCTTAGCCAGCAGATCGACCTGGTCGTCTGCAGATACCCAGCCGAGTACGGACGGCCCCACCAGAATACCTGCCGCGATGAAGGCGACGATCAGTGGCTGGCGCAGCCGTGCACCGATGGCGCCAATAACGGTGGCCACCAACAACACCACCGCTATTTCAGTAAAGACGTCACCGAAAATCGGGGTCATGATTCAGTTACGCACTCTGTAGATCGCCCCTGCGTCATTACCAGCAATGTGTAATCGGGCATAAACAGCCCCAAGCATCACCTCCATTGTAAGGTGCTAAGGTCCGCCCCTGAATCAGTCAGTGCGTCCTTCGATATATTATGCCTCAGTTTAGTGAATTAATCAGAGATTCCCTAAATAGCCGCCCCAGAAAACGCTTGGGCTTTCAGACTCCTGAGGAGGCGTTCCATGCCTAACTATTTTTGTTGCACTTCTAACTTGACACTAGTCATTCCTCTATTCAGAGGCGGCCTCGAACTCTCTCAATCTGGATAACTCGAACAAGACAAGACCGAGCGGAATAGTAAAATAAAATGAACCTGCAATCAGAACCTGGCCTCCCCCACGCACCAAGAATAAGCTAGCGAATACCAATACCGTTATCGACACCCCGCAAGACAGTAATGCTATTGAAATGTATCTAAGAGCCAGGGTGGACTTGCTTGATACAGTAGATTTTAACTTTAGCGCGCCCCGGGCAATATCCAACAACCGCTTACCTAGAAATACTATGACAAGCACAGTGGATACAAGGATTACTATAGCCAGCACTGGATTAACAATATTCGGATTTCTCTCAAGTTGCTCGAATAATTGCAATGCATAACGGATCTTTTTGAAAAATGGCAGAATCATGAGCGCCAAGCCTATGGAGTAAATAACCCTGACATAGACTCCCGATTCGAATGTACGCGGTTCTCTGTTCATTAGGATTCCTTTCCTTTGGTTTATAGTGCCGTGAATTCAATTTGTAAGTGCAACTCTACCTGTCCGTTATTCGTAGCTCCATATTTCCAGAACTGGAAATTC
>CAYRLE010000104.1:0-6581 GCA_964425105.1 uncultured Gammaproteobacteria bacterium
CGCCGGCGGCCTGGGCAACGACTGGACCCGGGTGCGCGGCATGGGCGCCCACATCAAGGGCACCAACGGCAAGAGCCAGGGCGTGGTGCCCTTCCTCAAGGTGGCCAACGACACCGCCGTGGCGGTAAACCAGGGCGGCAAGCGCAAGGGCGCGGTGTGCGCCTATCTGGAGGCCTGGCACATCGACGTTGAGGAGTTCCTGGAACTGCGCAAGAACACCGGCGACGACCGGCGCCGCACCCACGACATGAACACCGCCCTGTGGCTGCCGGACCTGTTCATGAAACGCCTCGCCGAGGACGGCCCCTGGACCCTGTTCTCCCCCGACGAGGCGCCCCAGCTCCACGAACTCAGCGGCCGTGAATTCGAGGCCGCCTACCTGGTGTGCGAGGCGCGCGCCGCGCGCGGCGAACTGCGGGTGGCCAAGACCCTGCAGGCGGTGGACCTGTGGCGCAAGGCCCTGGGCATGTTGTTCGAGACAGGTCATCCCTGGCTCACCTTCAAGGACCCCTGCAACATCCGCTATACCAACCGCCACGTGGGCGTGGTGCATTCCTCCAACCTGTGCACCGAGATCACCCTGCACAGCAACGAGCGCGAGATCGCCGTGTGTAACCTGGGCTCGGTGAATCTCGCCACCCATGTCACGGCGGACGGCCTTGACCAGGAGAAACTGCAGTGCACCGTGACCACCGCCCTGCGCATGCTGGACAACGTCATCGACATCAACTTCTACAGCGTGCCCGCCGCGCGCCGCTCCAACCTGCGCCACCGCCCCGTGGGCCTGGGCCTGATGGGCTTTCAGGATGCCCTCTACAAACTGGGCATCCCCTACGCCTCTGAGGAGGCAGTGACATTCGCCGACCGCTCCATGGAGGCCATCAGCTACTGCGCCATCCAGGCCTCCTGCGAACTGGCCGGTGAACGCGGCGCCTACCCCAGCTTCGAGGGCTCCCTGTGGAGCCGCGGCATCCTGCCCATCGACTCCCAGAGACTGCTGGCCGAGGAGCGGGGCGGCTATCTGGAAGTGGACGAGTCCAGCACCCTGGACTGGGACGCCCTGCGCCAGCGGGTGCAGCGCGACGGCATGCGCAACTCCAACGTCCTGGCCATCGCCCCCACCGCCACCATCGCCAACATCTGCGGTGTGAGCCAGTCCATCGAGCCCACCTACCAGAACCTGTTTGTGAAATCCAACCTCTCCGGCGAGTTCACAGTGGTCAATCCCCATTTGGTGGAAGAACTGAAAAACCGCGGCCTGTGGGACGAGGTGATGGTCAACGACCTCAAATATTACGACGGTTCGGTGGCCCCCATCGACCGCGTGCCCGAAGACCTCAAGCCCCTGTTCGCCACCGCCTTCGAGATCGACCCGCGCTGGCTGGTAGAGGCCGCCGCGAGGCGCCAGAAATGGCTCGACCAGGCCCAGAGCCTCAATCTCTACCTGGCCGAACCCTCGGGCAGCAAACTGGACCAGCTCTACAAACTGGCCTGGGTGCGCGGTCTGAAGACCACCTACTACCTGCGCTCCATGGGCGCCACCCACGTGGAGAAATCCACCATGGCCGACGCCGGGCGCGCCAACCGCCTCAATGCCGTGAGCGGCAGCGGGACCGAGCCCGCCGCCTGCTCCCTGCTGGACCCCGAATGCGAGGCCTGCCAATAAACGGCAGGCCGGATCAAACAGAAAAGATCAACAACCTAAGGAGCACCATCATGCTGAATTGGGACAACCCACTCGCCACCTTCCAGGAAACCGACACCGTGTCACCCGCGGCGGCGCCAAGGGAGGCCGGCGCCATCACAGCCGGTGCCGCCGACGAGGCAGGCGCCACCGGGCTGGAGGACATCGCCCTGGGCGCCGGGCGCATCCGCGTGGACGACAAGCGCATCATCAACTGCCGCGCCGACCTCAACCAGTTAGTGCCCTTCAAGTACCAATGGGCCTGGCAGAAATACCTGGACGCCTGCGCCAACCACTGGATGCCCCAGGAGATCAACATGACCGCCGACATCGCCCTGTGGAAAGACCCCAAGGGCCTCACCGAGGACGAGCGCACCATCATCAAACGCAACCTGGGCTTCTTCTCCACCGCAGACTCGCTGGTGGCCAACAACCTGGTGCTGGCGGTATACCGCCACATCACCAACCCGGAATGCCGTCAGTACCTGTTGCGCCAGGCCTTCGAGGAGGCCCTGCACACCCATGCCTATCAATACGTGGTGGAATCCCTGGGCCTGGACGAGGGCGAGATCTTCAACATGTATCGCGAGCTGCCGGCCGTGGCGCGCAAGGCGGAGTGGGCCCTGCCCTTTACCCGCCACCTGGCCGATCCCCACTTCCATACCGGCACGGTGGAAAACGACCGCACACTGCTCCGCGAACTGGTGGCCTTCTACGTGATCTTCGAGGGCATCTTCTTCTACGTGGGCTTCACCCAGGTGTTGTCCATGGGACGCCGCAACAAGATGGTGGGCACCGCCGAACAGTTCCAGTACATCCTGCGCGACGAATCCATGCACATGAACTTCGGCATCGACGTCATCAACCAGATCAAGCTCGAAAACCCCGGACTGTGGAACGACGCATTTCAGACAGAACTGACCACCATGATCCGCGAGGCCGTGGAACTGGAGACCCAATACGCCCAAGACACCATGCCCCGTGGCGTGCTGGGGCTCAACGCCGGCATGTTCGAGGAATACCTGCGCTTCATCGCCAACCGGCGCTGCGCCCAGATCGGCCTGCCGGAGCAGTACCCGGGCGCCGCCAACCCCTTCCCCTGGATGTCGGAGATGCTGGACCTGAAGAAGGAGAAGAACTTCTTCGAGACCCGGGTGACGGAATATCAGACGGGGGGAACACTAAAATGGGACTGAGGACTAAGCGATGGATCGTAGGGACAACCCAAACGCTATATTTTCGCGCTTAAAATCTGGATTAAAAACGGCTATTTCTGGATTCGCAGGAATTTGGGAGGTTATTACTGGATTTGCCTGCATTTCTTCAGAGGGCAGGTTCCGCTATTTCTGGATTTGCCGACTCTGCGCGTAATAGCTATTCCTAGATTTGCCAACATGAGATGCGTATTCCAGACGAATCCTGCAACTGATTCCAGAGCAAGCCTTCCATCCTGACCGAGCGAGCCAGCTGAAATAACCCGATGCGAAAGCCCCCTTGTGTATCCAGGGCCTTTTTATCGAGGTGAAGGCCCGATGCCGGAGAAGAGGTTATCCATGCAGGGAATCAAAGAGGTATTGCGCTCAAGCGAGTCTTCGACCTCGTGAAAGATTTTAGGACATCCCGGTCGCCAAAATCGGCTCGGCCTTCGGCAGCCAATCATGCCCCTGCCATCCCGGTCACTGGCACTACGCAACAACCTCGCAAGCTCGTGCCGCTCCGTCGCCAGTTCCCGAGATGACACTACGATCGGATGCCTACTTTGCTTCCCCCCTCTCCCCCCGCTTCGCACGCCGGGGAAGCAGTACGGCCTCGCGGCTGCCGGCGACTACTCGCCTTCTCTTCGCTCTACATGGCGAGCAGCAGTGGTATAGGCAGATGGCGAGCATTTCTCTGATAATAGGTGGCTTCGCCTGGAATACCGACAGCTTCATTACATACCGATGATGCTGAGAAAGCGCGGGTTACTCTTGCGGCGATGCCCCCCTGACTGATTAGGGCGCCGCTTTCAAACAAACAGCCACAGCGAAAGCAAAGATAGGCGTACTCGAAGGACTTTGAGGGTCATCCAAATTGCCGACCTTGGCCTCCCATCCCCATCCAGAGGGTCCGGGCCCAAAGGGAAGAGACGCCGCAATCACGGGCGTCCCTCCTCCCCATGCCCGTTCATACGATGCTCCGCCACCTACAGGTACTGTTGTGCCAGGGCATTGCACTGTCACGGTACTTTCACTACCCGGGGTAACAACAACACGGTTGCTCTCCACGGTTACCCATCCCGAGGCCGAGACACCGCCCGACTGAAGGGAAAGGGAGTTGATTTGCTGCTGAAGGTCGTTGATCTGCGCTTGTAGGTCTGCAATCGATGTACGCGCAAAAGCAAGACTTGGGGTCAAGGCCAACGCAAAAACCGCAATGAACAGTTTTCTTTTCATGACTTATCTCCTCCCTTATATAGTTAATGAAATGGGTAGATTAGCTTCTTCTCCGAAGCTTTAGGCCCATCATGCCAATAGCGAACAGCAGTAAAATACCCGGCTCTGGGACTTGTTGGGTTTGTTGGGTTTGTTGGGCTATGGTGATATCGTCAACGTTGTAAAAGAAAAATCCGCCGCCAATCGTCGTAATGCTGGCGGTAGTGAAGGTATTCATGTCATCGATGATGCCTAGGAAGTAGACATTGGATCCATCAGGCAGCGTCTGTTGGACATCTGCCGCTGACAGGCTAACTGATGTGCCGCCCGCACTCAGCACGATGTCGCCGTCAAACAAGGGATCAGCCGTGATAAAGGACATCCCAACGGCATTGGCAGCAGAGAACGAGATGCTGAAATCATCGCCGTCCAAAAACAGATCTGCATCGTCAGTGCCGAGGAAATTCGGCGATGATGTGGTATCGAAAACATTCGTTACCAGCATCTGTACACCACCAAAATTATAGTTAAAAGTGATCCCGTCAACGGTGTCACCGTCGGCGATCACTGTGCTTGCTGTGAGACCGTCGAAATCCAGCACACTGGATGGCCCAGGCAGAGCAGCGAGAAAAGCAGCGCTATCTGTTTGTGTCAGTAGCGTTGCATAACTAGTGGAAATGAAAAACGCGAAAAGAAACGCTGGCAATACGCGCTGCATGATGTACTGCATGATGCTTACTCCTCAATCTAAATCTATATTTAAGATCACTGCTGCCCCATAAACCTTACAAAGGCCATCACTGTCATAACCCGAGGTCCGGGCATAGTTGGCGTCCTGCAGCCATGTCGAGTCTCGATCGGAGTCATAGATCATGCCATTACTCCGGTCAAACAGGGTTGCATGGGCAGCGGCCGATATAGCCAGGGTTAGCAGCAGCGTTGAAAAAAGCCTGAATAATTTGCTGTTCATGACAATCACCAAATTATCGATATCAGCTCAATTTTTATCAGGCAATTAGCATGCCCATTATATATTTTCAATAAATATCAATCGGTTATATATTCACCCCCCCCCCAAGAAATGTAAAAAATACTGACGGATATCAAGGATTTCCTGCTTTCAGGAAAAGGGGAAAGCATGACGACATACTATAAAATCAAAATACTATCAGCAGGTTATTGATTGACTTAACGTGTCGCTCATAGTGTAAAAAAACCTGACGGTCAAGTCCCAATGCTGCGGTAAATTCTCACGAGCAGGGTAAAGGATGATGTTGCCTGCTTCTGTAGCCGATGCTGGCCAACTTTTTCTTCCATCTGATCAGCGGGTTGTTGCGTTTCCCACTATTCGTGAAAATCGCACACCCCGAAGTTGCAGCGTCTGTCAGTTGGAGTGGCAACATGAGCTCCAGATTGACTTGCAGCTTCCCTCATCTTCTCTCGGTGGCAAATCTTGAAATAGCAACCGTCACGGTGTTCGGCAAATCTGATAATAGCTGACAAAATGTGATTTCGGCAGAAATGTAGCAAATCCAGGAATAGGTGGGTCAGTTGTACGGCAAATCCAGAAATAGCCTGCAATTCAGTCTAGATCCGGGTTGTCATTTTTTTATAACCCTATGATTTTTAAATAACACGAATCTAGATAGAGCGTTGTCCCTACGTGGATGGCGTAGGGACAACCTAAAAGCTGGATTCTCACGCTTAAAATCTGGGTTGAAAACAGCTATTTCTGGATTCTCCGGAATCTGGCAGGTTATTTCTGGATTTGCCGACTCTGCGCGTAATAGCTATTCCTAGCAGGCTGTTGAAAATTGTTGAAATTGAGCCTTTGCCAGCGTGAACAGAAACAAGCCCACGTCATTTTTCCGAGACGAACGGCCGTAGTATCGGTAATCAGGCCAAATTTCCGTTTTACAGGCGGACCACCCCCTAGGCACGCTGACATTCAACGCGACACCACCCCCAGATTGCGCATCCAGATCAGGTTATAGGCAGCAAACGTCATCACGAACTGAAAGTCGAGTTTCTCGCGGCCGATGAACCGGCTCTTGCACAAACCACCAATGGTCTTGGCCCAACCAAAGCATTCCTCGATACGCTATCATCCATCGAGAAGCCGACAAACCAGCGAAACAGCAGGTTGTAGTCAATCTGTTCCATCAGCTGGCGCTCGCTTCGGATCGTATAGAACACCATTAGCAGTTGCGCCCGGAGCAACTTCTCCGGTGGGATAGAATCCCGTCCCATATCTGAGTACAAGGCATCAAAATCCGAATCCAGTTCCTTCAATGCCGCATTGACCATCGTCCGGATCGGGCGCAACAGGTGATTGGAGGGTACCCTTTCCTCTGGTATCACTGTGCTGAACAGGGTGTCTTGTTGTATATCGGCTCCGCGCATTCACTCTGCTTCAGCATCTTTGGTTTTATTGATATGTTGGACAGCTAAAGGGACTTTTTCAACAGCCTGTTAAGGTGTCAGGA
>CAYRLE010000105.1:0-6508 GCA_964425105.1 uncultured Gammaproteobacteria bacterium
TCCCTATACGTTTAGAATAGTTAGCTATACGTGAAGGCTTTCATCGTTGACTGAGGTGTTATCGCCCGAACGGGTAAATAAGTATAAAAAGGATGCATCTATGACCAAAAAAACATCTGTTGTGCTTGCGCTTTGGGGGTTATTGATTTCGTTTGTTTCCGGCAGCGCCTTCGCTGCCTTCGAGGGAGGGGATCCTGCTGCAGGAGAGGCCAAGGCGGCCTTGTGCGCCGGTTGCCATGGGGGTGACGGCAACAGCCCCGATGCCACCTTCCCGCGCCTGGCCGGCCAGTACGAGGGTTATATCGTCAAGCAGATCCGTGATTTTCAGAAGGGTGTGCGCGCCAACAACGACACCATGGCGGGCATGGCGGCAACCGTGGCCACCGTCCAGGACGCCAAGGACATCGCCGCCTATTTTCACAAGCAGAAGATGGTCAAGAAGCCGCTGACGGCAGTCGACAAGAATCTTGCCGCCAAGGGTGAAAAGCTGTTCAAGAATGGCAACCCCAGGACAGGTGTCTACGGCTGCATCAACTGTCATGGTCCGCGCGGCAAGGGCAAGTCGAAGAAAATCACCCAATTCCCGGTCATCGGCGGTCAGCATCGAGACTACATCATCAAGGAATTGAAGGATTTCAAGGCCGGCAGAAGGGCCAATGATCCCGGCGGCATGATGGCGGATATCGCCAAACGCCTCAGCGATGATGAGATTCGGGCAGTGGCCGAGTATCTCTCGGCGCAGCTGCCGTAGCAACACAAAGCGGGAGAGTCTCTCGCCATGCCGGCGTCCGCCGGCATGGCGGCCAATAGTAACCAGAACGGCTGGCGGGCTTACCCGCTGGCCGTTTGTGTTTCCGGGGTGCTGGGGAAGGCCACCAGATGGTCGGCGGCGATGCGGATACCCACGGTCTCACCCACCTCGTGGTGATAGTGGCTGGGGAACAGGGACAGCAGACGGTTGCCGGTGGGCAGTTTCAGGGTGTAGAGGATTTCCGCCCCCTTGAAGGCCTTGAGTACGATCTCTCCGCGCAACGGGCTGTCAGGGTCGGGCACCACATCGTCGGGGCGCAACAGCACGTCCACCTCTGAACCTGGTGGCCAGGGGTAGGCCCGGTCGCCTTGGATGATGCCAACTTCTGTCTGTACCCGCTCGGCGCTCAGCAGGGTGCCCCTGAGGAACACCCCCTGGCCGATGAAGTCGGCCACGAAGCGGCTGGCGGGCTCGTGGTAGAGATTGAAGGGGGTGTCCCACTGCAGGATGCGCCCCTCGTTCATGATGCCCACCATGTCGCCCAGGGCGAAGGCCTCGTGCTGGTCATGGGTGACCAGCACAGTGGTGATGCCGCGCGCCATCAGCAGTTCACGGATTTCCATGCCCAGGCGCTCGCGCAGGTCGATATCCAGATTGGAGAAGGGCTCATCCAGCAGGATCAGCTTTGGTCGTGCGGCCAGGGCGCGCGCCAGGGCCACGCGCTGCTGCTGGCCACCGGACAACTCATGGGGATAGCGCTTGCCATAGCCCGTCAGCCCCACTGTTTCCAGCAGCTGGGCAGCGGCCGCGTCGCGTTCCTGGCGGCTCTTGTTGCGGATCCCAAAGCAGATGTTTTCCTTGACGTTGAGATGGGGAAACAGGGCATAGTCCTGGAACACCAGGCCCAGACCGCGCTTGTGGGGCGGCGTCATGTGCCCCCGTTGTGACAGCACTTTTCCGTCCAGGATGATCTCACCGGCGACCACCGGCTCCAGTCCGGCGATGGCGCGCAGCACCGTGGTCTTGCCGCAACCGCTGGGGCCCAGCAGGCAGACGATCTGGTGTTGGTTGGCGTGGAAGGAAAGATTCTGGACGATGGTATGGCCGTGATAACGGCAGGCGATGTCTCTGATATCCAGCAGTGCGGTCACTGGGCTGAGGTCAGGAGAAACTCCAGCAGGGCCTTCTGGGCATGGAGGCGGTTCTCCGCCTCCTCCCAGACTACGCTGCGGGGGCCATCGATGACCCCGGCGCTGACTTCCTCGCCACGATGGGCGGGAAGGCAGTGCATGAACAGGGCATCGGGGCTGGTCAGCGCCATCAGTGCTTCGTTGACCTGATAATGCTGGAAGGCCTGGCGCCGGCGGCTGTTTTCATCCTCCTGGCCCATGCTGGCCCAGACGTCGGTGACCACCAGGTCGGCGCCCCGTGCCGCCTCTGCAGGATCTCTCAGCAGGGCGACCCGTTCGCTGTTGGCTTCCAGCAGCTTGGAGTCCGGTTCGTAGCCCTGCGGCGCCGCGATACGCAACTCGAAGCCCAGCTGGCGCGCCGCGTTGATGTAGGAGTGGCACATGTTGTTGCCATCGCCGATCCAGGCCACGGTCCTGCCCTGGATATCCCCCCGTTGTTCGAAGAAGGTCTGCATGTCCGCCAGCAGCTGGCAGGGATGACAGTGATCCGAGAGCCCGTTGATGACCGGCACCCGGGAATGGGCGGCAAACAGTTCCAGGGACTCGTGGGCGTAGGTGCGCACCATGATCGCGTCCACCATGCGCGACAATACCCGGGAGGTGTCCTCGATGGGTTCCCCCCGCCCCAGCTGGGTGTCGCGTGGGGAGAGAAAGATGGCGCTGCCACCGAACTGGGCCATGGCGGACTCGAAGGAGACCCGGGTGCGGGTGGACGATTTCTCGAACACCATGGCCAGCACCTTGTTCTTCAGCGGTTCATAAATTTCGCCCTGCTGTTGTATCGCCTTCAGTTCCGTGGCGCGCCGGATCAGGGTGCGGAACTCCTGGGAAGAGATATCCAGCAGGGTGAGAAAGTGGCGGATTGCACTCATGACAGGATTCCTCGGTAGCTGCTCAGGAAGCGGTGGCGGCAAATTCCCGGACCACCATCTCCAGCGTGGTGACGATGCGGTAAGCCTCTTCATCGCTGAGAATGAAAGGGGGCAGCAGGCGAATCACTTGCTCTGCCTGGACGCTGAGCAACAGGCGGTGTGCCAGGGCCGTGGGCATCAATTCGCTGCACGGGCGCTCCAGTTCAATGCCGATCATCAGTCCCAGACCGCGCACCTCTTTGACCAGGGGGCAATCCGCCAGGGCCTCCTGCAGGCCGTTGCGGATACTATCGCCCAGTTCCGCCGCCCGTTCGATGAGCCCTTCCTCTTCGATGACCTGCAGCACTGCCAGGGCAGCGCTGCAGGCCAGGGGGTTGCCGCCGAAGGTGGAGCCGTGGCTGCCGGGCACGAACGCCGAAGCTGCCTCGCCCCGCGCCAGACAGGCGCCGATGGGCATGCCGTTGCCCAGTCCCTTGGCCACGGCCATCACGTCCGGCAGGACATCGCTGTGCTGACAGGCGAACCATTTGCCGCTGCGGCCCATGCCGGTCTGGATCTCGTCGAGCATCAACAGCCAGCCCTGCTGGTTGCAGAGGCTGCGCACTGCAGCCAGGTAGTCGGGGGCGGGGATGTTGATGCCAGCCTCGCCCTGTACGGGCTCCAGCAGTACCGCTACCACATTGGGGCTGTTCTCGGCGATGATCTGCAATGCCTCGATATCATCGTAGGGCGCGCGGATGAAACCCTTTACCAGGGGCTCGAAACCAGCCTGTACCTTGCGGTTGCCGGTGGCGGAGAGGGTGGCCAGGGTGCGGCCATGGAAGCTGTTTTCCATGACGATGATGGCGGGTTCGGCAATGCCGCGCTTGTGGCCAAGGAGGCGGGCCAGCTTGATGGCGGCCTCCACTGCCTCGGCGCCGGAATTGCAGAAAAAGGCCCGCTCCATTTGCGCAACGTCGCACAACCTTTGCGCCAGCTGTTCCTGGCGGGGAATGTGGTAGAGATTGCTGCTGTGGATCAGGCGGCCTGCCTGCTCGGCCAGGGCCCGGGTTACGGCCGGGTGGGCATGACCCAGGCCACAGACACCGATGCCGCTCAGGGCGTCCAGATAGATATTGTCCTGTTCGTCCCATAGCCAGGGGCCCTCGCCTTTCACGAAGGTGACCGGCAGCCGGGCGTATGTTGCCATCAGATGATCCGACATGGTGCGTAATCGCCAATTCAATGGGACGTTCCACCCGTCAGGGTCAGGCCGTCCGGAAAAACGGAAACCGCCTATTATAAGCGGATTTGCGGCGGGCACAAACTGCAAGGGGAGGCTGGCTGGCTCAGCACCTGGGGTGTTGAATGCCTTATGGTTGTGAAGTGCCGGTTTGTTGCAACATCTTCGTGACCATGCGCTCGATAGAGGGCCCCTCTGCCAGGGCCAGAATCTCGCCGTGCGTGAACCAGCGCACGGCGTGGGATTCTTCGGAAACCGTCGGCGCGGCATCAAAGTCCGCCATGAGCAGAAAGCGCACGTCGTAATGGAAGTGGGCGGATTCCTTGGCCCGGGCCGGGATGAGGTGGACGTCCACGTCGAAAACGGCCTCGCTCACGGGGCGGATTGCCGCCAGTCCGCACTCCTCGCGGGCCTCGCGCAGGGCGGTGTCCAGTACCGTGGCATCGTTTTCGATATGGCCGCCGGGCTGCAGCCAGCGATCCAGTTTGCGGTGGTGCACCAGCAGGGCGCGGCTGTATTGGGGATCGACGATCCAGGCGGAGCCCGTGACGTGGCCGCAGGCCAGCTTGCGATCATAGAAACGGGGCTGGCGGGAGATAAATTCGATGATCTGTTGCCGATACCGCGCTTCTTCCTCGCTGGCGGTTTGCAAATCTCTGAGGCGGCTCAACAGCCAGTCGGGATCCATATCAGGGGGGAAGGGGGCCGGTGCACCGCACCGGCCCCGGCAGCATCAGGCGCCGAAGTTCTGCGCCACGAAATCCCAGTTCACCAAGTTCCAGAAGTTTTCCACGTACTTCGGACGGGCGTTGCGGTAATCGATGTAGTAGGCATGTTCCCAGACGTCACAGGTCAGCAGGGCAGTCTTGCCCTCGGTCATGGGCGTGCCGGCATTGCCAGTGCTCATGATGGCCAGGCTGCCGTCGGGGTTCTTCACCAGCCAGCCCCAGCCGGAACCGAAGGTGGTGATGGCCTTCTGGCTGAATTGTTCCTTGAACTGATCGAAGGAGCCGAAGGCTTGGTCGATGGCCTGCGCCAAGGCTCCCTCGGGTTTGCCGCCGCCGTTGGGGCTGAGGCAGTTCCAGTAGAAGGTGTGGTTCCAAACCTGGGCGGCATTGTTGAACAGCCCGCCGGATGATTTCTTGATGATGTCTTCCAGGGACAGGCCCGCGAATTCCGTGCCGGCAATGAGCTTGTTCAGATTGGTGACATAAGTCTGATGATGTTTGCCATAGTGGTATTCCAGGGTTTCCGCTGAAATATGGGGTTCCAGCGCGTTTTGTTCGTAGGGTAAAGGCGGTAGTTTGTGTTCCATGTTTCTTCTCCTGTCGAATACCGGGATAACCGACCCGTTTGCTGGGACACAGTGTAAAGGAGCGCCAGGGGCGATTCAAGAATAAAACGGGACTGATGAGGGTCGAGGCAATCTCCCCTCACTCATCACTCATTACTCATTACTCATTACTCATCACGCATCACTCATTACTTGTCAGTCAAAGCCTGGATACCTGTACCAAGTCGCTCAGTCCTTATTAGTCCTCAGAGGTAGTGCTATTATTCTCCCCATGGATGCCATCGAATTGGGCATTTTCGCCAGCCGCATCAGCGCCGTCTGTGACGAAATGGGGGCGGTGCTGCAGCGCGCGTCATTGTCGCCCAATATCAAGGACCGCCTCGATTTCTCCTGTGCGGTGTTCGATGCCCAGGGTGCGCTCTGCGCCCAGGCGGCGCATATTCCTGTCCATCTGGGGAGCATGGCCTATGCCATGGGCGATATCGTGGAGCGCCTGCCGTGGTGTCCCGGTGACATGGTGATCGTCAACGACCCCTATCTGGGGGGCACCCATCTGCCCGACGTCACCCTCATTGCGCCCTTGCATGTGGCAGGTGAACTGGCGGGTTTCGTGGTCAACCGCGCCCACCATGCCGATATCGGCGCCGCCACTCCCGGTTCCATGCCTCTTTCCCGCAGCCTGGAGGACGAGGGGGTGGTGATTCCACCCCAGCACTTGATCCGCGAGGGTCGTCTGGACGAACGACTGCTGGATTCCATTACCGCCAGTACCCGCAATGCGGCCCAGTGTCATGGCGATTACGCAGCTCAGATCAGTGCCAACCGCTGTGGTCTGCACCGCCTCCGGGAACTGGTGGCGGCCATGGGTACGGCTGTCTACAAAGATGCACTGTGCGCCCTCAACGACTACGGGGCGCGCTTGGCCCGGCAGGGGCTGGCGGCCATCCCGGACGGGGTCTATGAATTCGCGGATGTCATGGACGACGACGGGGCGGGGCGGCGGGATATTCCCATTCGGGTGGTGCTGCAAGTGGACCAAGGCGCCATCGAGGTGGATTTCACCGGCACCGCCTCTCAGGTGTCCGGCAACATCAACTGTCCCCTGTCGGTGGCGGCGGCCGCGGTCTATTACGTCTTCCGCTGCCTGATGCCTGCCCAGACCCCCGCCTGCGCCGGCAG
>CAYRLE010000106.1:0-1613 GCA_964425105.1 uncultured Gammaproteobacteria bacterium
CCACATCGGGAAAGGCGCGGGCACCGGGGTAGGCGCCCCACAAGGCGGGGCCGAAGGTGACGATCCTGGCTTCCCCTTCCGCGGCGGGCGCGTCGCCGGCGGCCACTTCGCCCACGGCGTAGAGTGCTTGCTGAATCCCTTCGCGCTCGAAAGGTACCAGGGCATCCTTGACCCCCAGCCACAGCAACAGCAGGAGCAGGCCCAGGGTCAGTAGTACTGGCAGCAGTTTTTTCATGGAATTCTCATGGCGTCTTGTTGCGGAACGGTTCATTATACTAAAGGCAATCAATAACCAAGCCCTATTCAGCGAGTCTCTGGCGAGTCAGTCCGCAAGCCGGCACTGGTCGCCATTAGCAATGGGGTCGCCCGGGTGATTTTCTGATGCTGCATATCGAAGAACAACACGCCAGACCCGCCATTGCCTGCCTGCAGCGGGGCTTCCGGCCTTTCTTCCTGGGGGCGATGGGCTACGCCGTAGTGGTGATGGTGCTGTGGCTGGGGATCTATGTCCTGCACTGGGACTTCAGCGGCCTGGCCGCCTATGGCGCAGCGTCCTATTGGCATGGTCATGAGATGATCTTCGGCTATGCCCTGGCGGTGGTGGCCGGCTTCCTGCTCACGGCGGTGCAGAACTGGACGGGCCTGCCCACCGTCAGTGGCGTGAAGTTGGGCATCCTGTTTGCCTTGTGGGTGGGCGCGCGCCTCTTTTCCCTGTCCTCCAGTGGTCTGGCGGCGGCCGTGGTGATGGACCTGCTCTTCCAGTTTCTGCTGCTGCTGGCCATTGCCCTGCCCCTGTACCGGGCTGCCAAGTGGGGCAACTTCAGTCTGCTGGTGCCCAAGCTGGTCTTGCTGCTGGTGGCGGAGGCGGTCTTTGCCCTGGGGCTGTTCGGCCAGCTGGCGGAGGGTCTGCGCTATGGACTCTTTGGCGGGCTCTACCTGATTCTCTCCCTGATCTTCGTCATGAGCCGGCGGGTGCTGCCCTTTTTCATCGAACGCGCCGCGGGCGGTGCAGTGCGGCTGCGCAATGCCCGCTGGGTGGATGTGTCGGCCCTCATCGTCTTCGTGTTGTTCGCCGTCATCGACATCATGATCCCCGACGGGCCGGCCAGCGCGGGGCTGGCCCTGCTGCTGGCCGCGCTACACGGCTGGCGCCTGGCTGGCTGGCATCACCCGGTGATATGGCGCCAGCCCCTGCTCTGGGTGCTCTACCTCGCCTATGGCTGGCTCGTCATCGGCTTTCTGCTCAAGGCAGCTGCCGTGTTCAGCGGTGTCATGCCCTCCCTGGCCGTCCATGCCTTTGCCTATGGCGGCATCGGCATGATGACCGCGGGCATGATGTCGCGGGTCTCCCTGGGCCACACCGGCCGCGATATCTATCACCCGCCCCCAGTACTGAAGGCGGTCTTCACCCTGCTGCTGGCCGGCACCGTGATCCGGGTGCTGTTGCCCCTGTTGCTGATGAATGCCTATCCTCTGCTCATCGCACTGTCCCAACTTCTGTGGCTGGTGGCATTCCTGTTGTTGTTCATGGCCTACCTGCCCATCCTGCTCCGGCCCCGCATCGATGGCCGCCCAGGATAGAATTTTCAAAGGGGTCAGACTCGATTGGTTTC
>CAYRLE010000106.1:1713-6375 GCA_964425105.1 uncultured Gammaproteobacteria bacterium
CACCAGCCATTTGGAGCCGGCTTTTTTGAAGTTGACCTGGACGCGGGCGTGGCTGCCCTGGCCTTCGTAGTTGAGGACGATGCCTTCGCCGAATTTGGCATGGCTGACGCGCTGCCCCAGTTTGAGGCCGCCGGGTCCTTCGTCCTCGACGATGGCTTTTTTTGCCCGGGTGTGGATCACCGGGGTCGGGGTGTTGGCGCGTCGGGTGCGGACTTCCTCCACCAGTTCCTTGGGGATCTCGCGGATGAAGCGCGACGGTGACTGGTACATTTCCGAGCCGTGCAGGCGCCGGGTTTCCGCATAGGTGAGATAGAGCTGGCGCTGGGCGCGGGTGATGCCTACGTAGCACAGGCGGCGCTCTTCCTCCAGGCGGTTGGGGTCCTCGATGGAGCGGCCGTGGGGGAAGATGCCCTCTTCCATGCCGGCCAGAAACACCAGGGGGAACTCCAGGCCCTTGGCGGAGTGCAGGGTCATGAGTTGCACGCAGTCCTGGTTCTCCTCGCCCTGCCCCTCGCCGGCCTCCAGGGCGGCATGGGACAGGAAGGCGGGCAGGGGTTCCATGTCCAACTCCTCGCGGTCGTATTCGAACTGGCGGGCGGCGCTCACCAGCTCCTCCAGGTTTTCGATGCGCGCCAGGCCCTTTTCGCCCTTTTCCTTCTTGTGGTGCTCCAGCAGCCCGCTGCGGGCAATGACATGGTCGATCTGCTCGTGCAGTTCCAGGTCGCGGGTGTCCTGGTCCAGGCCTTCCACCAGCTGCAGGAACTGGCGCAGGGCATTGCCCGCGCGCGCCGGCAGTTCGCCGGGGGCGGAGAGCTGGCGCGCGGCCTCCCACAGGGGCAGGCCGGCGCTGCGCGCCAAAGCGCGTACTTGCTCCACGGTGCGCTCGCCGATGCCGCGGGTGGGGGTGTTCACCACGCGCTCGAAGGAAGGGTCGTCGCTGCGGTTGGTCACCAAGCGCAGGTAGGCCAGGGCATCTTTGACCTCCGCCCGTTCGAAGAAGCGGAAGCCGCCGTAGACCCGGTAGGGGATGCCGGCGGCGATCAGGGCTTCTTCGAGGACCCGCGACTGGGCGTTGGAGCGGTAGAGCACCGCGGCCTCGCGGCGCGGGTTGCCCTGTTCGGACCAGTGGCGGATGCGCGAGGTGATGAAGCGCGCCTCGTCCAGGTCGTTGAAGGCGGCATAGAGCTGCAGGGGTTCGCCCTGGACGCCGTCGGTCCACAGTTTCTTGCCCAGGCGTCCGCTGTTGTTGTCGATGAGGGCGTTGGCGGCCTTGAGGATGGTGCTGGTGGAGCGGTAGTTCTGTTCCAGGCGCACCATCTGCACATCCTTGAAGTCCTTGGAGAGGCGCTGGATGTGTTCGATGCGCGCCCCGCGCCAGCCGTAGATGGACTGGTCGTCGTCGCCCACCACGAACAGGTGGCTGCCGCCGCCGGCCAGCAGGCGCAGCCAGGCATACTGGATGGAGTTGGTGTCCTGGAACTCGTCCACCAGGATGTGGCGGAAGCGGTTCTGGTAGTGGGCCAGGATCTCGGGGTGGTCGCGCCACAGTTCATGGGCGCGCAGCAGCAGTTCGGCGAAGTCCACCACCCCGGCGCGGCGGCAGGTGTCCTCGTAGGTCTGGTAGATGCGCACCATCTGGCCCACGAAGGGGTCGCCGCCGTCGTCGATGTGGCGCGGGCGCTGGCCCTCGTCCTTGCGGGCGTTGATGAACCACTGTACCTGGCGCGGCGCCCACTGGGCCTCGTCTAGATTCATGGCCTTGAGGATGCGCCGGATCATGCGGTACTGGTCGTCGCTGTCCAGGATCTGGAAGGCCTGGGGCAGCTCCACGTCGCGCCAGTGGGTGCGCAGCAGGCGGTGGGCCAGGCCGTGGAAGGTGCCCACCCACATGCCGCCGGCGGGCATACCCAGCATCTCTTCGATGCGCCCGCGCATCTCGGCGGCTGCCTTGTTGGTGAAGGTGACCGCCATGATGCCGTAGGGCGAGACGCCTTGCGCCTGGATCAGCCAGGCGATGCGGTGCACCAGCACCCGGGTCTTGCCGCTGCCGGCGCCAGCCAGGATCAGGGCATTGCCGGGGGGCGCAGCCACGGCTTCGCGTTGGGCATCGTTGAGGGGATCGAGGATATGACTGACGTCCATGGGCGGGCATTGTAGCAGATTTGCCCGGCTTGTCGCCGTTGTCTCGGCGGAGTAATGTGATGGCTTGTGGCAGATGAAAGGAGGTGTTGGCTATGATCGGGATGCGCTGGATTACCCACGGCCTGTTGTTGCTGGGCCTGTGCTCCATGCCCCTGTTGCAGGCGGCGGAGGAACTCCAGGGCGTGGATTCGCGCACCGCCTACCGCATGGTGCTGGACGACCCCGCCCATACCCATATCATCGATGTGCGCACGCGCGCGGAGTATGAGTTCGTGGGCCATCCCGACCTGCCCAACGGGGTGCCCAACATCCCTTTCAAGTTCTATCCCGGCTGGCGCCTCAACACCCATTTCGTGACGGACGTGGCCAAGCGTTTCGGCAAGGACGAAGTGCTCATCACCATGTGCCGCAGCGGCAAGCGTGCCCAGGCCGCGGCGCGCCAGCTGCTGGAACACGGCTTCCAGCGGGTCTATTACATGACCGACAGTTTCGAGGGGCCCAAGGACGCCCAGGGCCACCGCACCGTGGGCGGCTGGAAGGTCAACGGCCTGCCCTATACCTACCGGCTGGAGGAGGAACTGGTCTATAAGGGTGGAGAATGAAAGCGCTGCGTTTCAGTCCCGGAAGGTGATCTTCGCCTCGCTGAGTTCTTGTTCCAGGATGGCATTGGCCAGGGTATCGGCGGTGAGCAGGGCGCCGCTGAAGTTGGCGCCGGTGATGTTGGCCTCGTCCAGGCGGGCGCCGGTGAGATTGGCGCCCGAGAGGTCGGCGTGGGACAGGTCGCTGCCACGCAGGTCGGCGCCGGAGAGCTTGGCGAGGCGCAGGTCGGCATGGCGCAGGTCGGCGCCGCTGAGATTGCTGCCGCTGAGGTCGACCTCCACCAGGTTGGCCTCCTTGAGGTGCGCACCCGACAGATCACTGCCCACCAGGGTGTTGCCTTCCAGGGTCAGCAGGGGGGTAAAGCCCTTTTTGTCGTAGATGGTGATCATGCCGGTAGCGTGAAGTCCAGTCCCTCGTGGCCGCATTTCTCGCCCGCCAGGCGGCAGGCCAGGCGCAGCGTCTCTGCCGTAGTATAGCCCGCCAGGCAGCCATGGATCACGCCGGCGTTGAAGGTGTCTCCCGCCCCCAGGGTATCCACCACCGCGGCGGGACTGAAGGCGGGGGCATGCAGGCAGCGGCCCGTTTCGTCCACGGCCCAGGCGCCGGCCTCTCCCCAGGTACAGAACAGGCGCCGCCCGGGCAGTTGGCGCTGCATGTCCGCGAGAAATCGTTCACCATCGGCAGCGCCCCGGGCCAGGGCGTAGTCCCTGGAAAACAGCAGTACCTGGGCATGGCAAAAGAGGCCTTCGATAGCGGGCCGCGGCTTCTCCACCTCCAGGGACAGGGGCAGGCCGGGCCGGCGTTGCGCGGCCAGGGCCAGCATGGCTGCCAGTTCCGTCACATTGCGGCCCTCGAAGTGGCACCAGGCGTAGGGTGCCAGGTCGATGCGCCGGAAGTCGGCGGCGCTGAATTCCTCCAGATCCCGGTAGTGGACGATGGTGCGCGAGCCGTTGCGGCGGTTGTGGATGACATAGGAGGTGGGACTGGCGCCGTCCTCGTGGACGCGGCAGTGGCGCTGATCGATGCCGTGGCAGCCGAGGTCGTCGCGGATGGTCTGCGCCGTCTCGTCTGACGCCAGGGTGCCGGCCCAGGCGCAGTCATGGCCCAGCCTGCTCAGCACCACCAGGGTGTTGGCGGCATTGCCGCCGCGCACCAGGCGCCGGCGGCAGGCGCGGACCTTGTCGTTTTCCCGCGGATAGCCGTCCACCGTATTGATGACGTCCAGGGTGGCGACGCCGATGGCGAGGATTCGCGCCACGATGATTTATGATTTATCGGGTTTGCCGGTCTTCCTGGCGCGCAGGATGGACAGCGGCATGAAGCGCATGTTGAGCAGGTCCAGCAGCAGCCACACCGGGATGAGATAGAGCAGCGGTTCCCAGCTGTGATCCATGTAGGCCCAGAAGCCGAACCAGGCGAAGGCCCAGACGTAGAGCGTATAGCTGGCCGCCATCACCCACGGTTGGCCGCACAGGCGGGCGCCGCACTGTGGGCAGTGGATCACCCGCCAGATGCCCGCCTTGTACTTGTCCTTGGCGGGAATGCATTCCTCTTTACACTTGGGGCACTTGTAGGGCTTCATGGCTGGAATCGGGCTGCGATGGTTAGGGAGTGGTATTATCTTAGCGGCTGAAGTGGATTCATGCCAGGATGGTTGCCGCCACTCCCGTGGGAGATGGTGGTGTCACGGGAACAAACAGCGAATACAGGTGTGATGTTGAAAAAAGAGATCTTTGCGTTGCTGCTGGTGTTGGCAGCACTGGCCGGTTGTGATAACAATACCCCCCTGATGACCGAGGTCATGCATGAAAATGTCAGCACTGCCAAGGAGATGCTGGCCAAGGGCGTGGATGTGGACGAACGCAACAACTATGGCTGGACGGCGCTGATGCATGCCGCGCGCATCGGCAACCGGGAACT
>CAYRLE010000107.1:0-6242 GCA_964425105.1 uncultured Gammaproteobacteria bacterium
CCCCTCACAAAATTACAAATACCCGATCAGCTTCCCCGTGGTCTGTCGCAGGCGCAGGCTGAGCAGATTGGCCAGTTTCCAGAGGATCTTGGCGGCCAGCTTGGGATGGTCGTGGGTGATGCGCGACAGATTGTCGCGGGTCAGGATCAGCAGCTTGGCAGTGGAGGCAGTGATGGCGGTGGCGGAATAGGGCAGGCCGTCCAGTACGGACATTTCCCCGATGGACTTGCCGGCGCGGATTTCCACCAGTTTCTTGTAACCGCCGTGCTCGTCGTTCTTGTAGAGTTCCAGGCGCCCTTCCACCAGCAGGCACATATGGCCGGTGCGATCACCCTCGCGGAAAATGATCACGCCCTTTTTCGCGCCATAGGCCAGCATGTAATTGGCCATGATCTGGTTTTCATCCTGGTAGAAGTCCCCGAACATCTGGGTGCTTTCCAGCATGTTGACCAGATTTTTCCTGAATGCCTCCCCTGAGCCCAGTTGTTCCAGGCCGGGTGTGGCGATTTTCTGTCTGTTGCTTGCCATGATCTTCCTCGCTTGACGGTATTGCCCGCCATCAGGGGCTGAAGCGCCTGATCTGCCGCCGCAACTCCACCAGTTGGCTGTTCTCTCCGCCGCTGCCATAGCGCAGGGCGATGTAGAGGCGGCTGATGAGACTGACTTCAGGCGCCAGGTCTGGCCGTTCTCTCATGATTCTATCGGCAAAATCCTGCGGACCTTCACTGTGACGCCGCCCCAGGCCGCGCCGCGCCAGTTTGCGGCAGAAGCGGCGATAGGCGTGGGCCACGGGGTCCCGACGGCCCTGCTGACGATACAGCAGGTAGAGGGCGAGCGCGGCGATCACCACCGCCAGGGTGACGATCATGCCCAGGGCCTTGGCCGCCCAGGAGTCCATGCCCCAGCGCGACAGCAGCTGCTGCTGCAACTGGGGGCCGTAGCCCAGCACCCACTGGTTCCAGCCATTGTTGAGGGCGTCCATGCCGTAGCGCAGCCGCTGCCATAGGGGGGCCAGGGCGCCTTTTTCGAATCCCTGCCGGAATTCCGGTTCCAGTACGCTGTCGATGCCCTTTTCGATGCGCTCGGGTGCGACCGCCGCCGTGGGGTCGATGCGCACCCAGCCCCGCCCCGCCAGCCACACCTCGGCCCAGGCATGGGCGTCGCGCTGACGCACGATGAGATATTTTCCCACCGGATTGAGTTCGCCGCCCTGGTAACCGGTGACGATGCGGCTGGGGATGCCGGCGGCGCGCATCAGCACGGTAAAGGCGGCGGCATAGTGTTCGCAGAAGCCGCGCCGGGTCTCGAACAGGAACTGGTCCATGGGATCGGGCTGTTCCAGCAGCGGGGGTTCCAGGGTGTAGTGGAAGGGTTGCTCCCGGAAATAGCGCAGTGCCTCTTGCACCACCGCCCATTGGTCAGGTGCCGCCGCGGCCCATTGTCTGCCCAGGGCGCGAGTGCGCGGATTGATGCCGGGTGGCTGCTGCAGGGCACGGCGCCGCTGTCCTGCTGTCAGGGGACCGGTGCGGTAATGGAGATGTGAGGATACGGTATAGCGCGTTACCCGGTTTACCGGGTGGTTGGCCAGCAGCAACAGATCGCTGCTGCGCTGGCTGCCGGGTGGGATGGTGGTGGGCAGGTCCAGGGCATAGAGCCAGCGGCGTCCGTGAGGTTCCAGGGTGACGTGGTAGCGCAGCGGATCGCCGGCCAGCATGAGTTCGACCAGCGACGCTGCTGGCCTGCGGCCCGGTTCCTCGGCATGCCAACTGCGGCCATCGCTGTACCACAGCACCGGGCCGCGCCAGTAGAGTTGTCTGTTGTCGGGTATCGGCCCGTTGAATTCCACCCGGAAGGCCACGGCATCGGACAGCCCCAGATGACTGATGCTGCCAGGTGTCATATTGTCGTCCAGGCCGCTGCCACCGCCGCCCTGGGGGCTGCCCCAGAGGGGGCCGGGCAGGCGAGGAAACAGCAGGAACAACACCAGCATCACCGGCAGCGCCTGGAGCAGCAGCTTGCCCGCCTGGCGCAATGCCTGGCCGGTGGCAGCAGGATTATTGGGGCGATTCAGCTGCAGCAGGCTGGCGGTGATCATGAGCAGGACCAGAAACTGGTAGGCCAGCAGAGGCGCCGCCTGGCTGTAGAGCGCCAGGGTGACGGTGAAGAAATAGGCCAGGGCGATGACGATGGCGGCATCGCGCTGGCGCTGCATCTCCAGCAGTTTCAGGGCCAGCATCAGGGCCAGCAGGGCCGTGCCGGCATCCCGCCCCAGCACCGTGCCGAAAGTGAGGTACACGGTGCCCATGGCCGCCAGGGTCAGCAGCAGACGCAGGGTTTTCCCCGGCAGGCGCCAGAGCTGGCGCGCGGCCTGCCAACGCCATACCCCGGCGAGAAGGCAGGCCGCACCGATGACGGGCGGCAGGTGGGCAAGATGGGGCAGAAAGGCCAGCGCCAGGGCGGCCAGCAGCCAGCGGACGTGGATCCCCTGCAGGGGGGGCTGGCCGCCGTTGCTCATTGGCCGGCCCCTACGGGATACAGTGCCAGTGCCTCCAGGCAGCGGTGTTTGTGGGCATCGCCGCGGCTGATGGGGATCTCCCCGCCGGGCATTCGCAGGCCGTAGCTGAAACTGGCGTCTTCGGCATCCAGGACCCAGCGGCACAGGCGGCTGAGGCGCGCCTCCGGGTCCATGCCCGCCAGGCTGTCCCAGTCGAACCACTGTTGATCGCTTTCATTGTTGGTGAACTGCTTGGTCAGCAGTTCGCGCCCCCGTGCCGCAGCCTTCCAGTCCACGTGGCGCGGTGAATCGCTGGGCTGGTAGCGGCGGTAGCCGAGGAAGTCGTCACAGCCGGTGCGTTGTGCCGCTTTGCTACCGCTGTCGCTGCGTGCCCGAGGCGCCGGCAGGCAGCCCTCGGCGGGGCGCGGGTAGATCAGGCAGTTCATGTCCAGTCTGATTCGGGACCAGGCATGGAACAGCCCTAGGGGGTAGCGGCTGGCCACCGTCAAGGTGCTCAGAGGCTGGTAGCCGCGCTGCACCGCCGCCATGGACAGTTCGATTTCACGAGTTTCCCGGGCCGCGATGTCGGCATGGACCGGCGCCTCCCCTGCCAACTGCAGGGCCACGGTATAACGCGCTCCGGCGCGGGGATTGTCCACATAGATGGTGTAGCGTGCCGCCTCACCACAGAACACCCGGAAGGTGCGGCCGTTGCGGAAGCGCAGCCCTGCCAGGTTGCGGTAGGTGTGCAGGGCCGTGACCATCCCCAGCCCCGCCAGCAGGAAGGCAAGCAGGAAACCGATGCTGTTGTTGTAATTGGTCGCCCCCAGCGTCATGAGAAAGACCAGGAAGGCATACAGCAGACCATAGCGCGTGGGCAGGATATAGATGCGCTGCCGGGACAGCACCACCGGCCCGTTGCGGCTGGACCGGCGGCGGTCGATGCGGAAGATGCGGTAGAGCTGATGGGGCAGGGCGGTGAAGGAAAAGGCCATGGGCTCAGGGCAGGGGCACCGCGCTCAGCAAGGCCGCCACCAGATCGTCGCTGCTCTGGGTGCTGTGATCCACGGCCGCCTGCAGGCGGTGGTTGGCCACGGCGGGCAGCACCGCCTGCACATCCTCGGGGAGCACGTGATCGCGTCCTGCCACCAGGGCCCAGGCCTGGGCGCAGCGCAGCAGGGCGAGGCCGGCCCGTGGCGACAGGCCATTGCGGTACAGGGGCGACTCGCGGGTGAAGGCCAGCAGGGCCTGCAGGTAATCGATCAGCGCGTCCGAGACATGGACCGCCGGCACCCGTGCCTGGACGGCCAGCAGTTCCGCCGGTTCCATCACCGGCTGCATGTGGCGCAGCAGTTCGCGGCGGTCGCTGCCCTTGAGCAGTTCACGTTCCGCCTTGCCGTCGGGATAGCCCAGATGCAGGCGCATCAGGAAGCGGTCCAGCTGGGATTCGGGCAGGGGAAAGGTCCCGATCTGGTTGGCGGGGTTCTGGGTAGCGATGACGAAAAAGGGCTCCGGCAGGGCGTGGGTCTCCCCCTCGGTGGTCACCTGATATTCCTCCATGGCCTCCAGCAGCGCGCTCTGGGCCTTGGGGGTGGCGCGGTTCACCTCGTCCGCCAGCACCAGCTGGGAAAAGATGGGGCCGGGATGGAATTTGAAGGCGGCGGCCTGCTGGTCGTAGACCGACACCCCCAGGATATCCGCGGGCAGCATGTCGCTGGTGAACTGGATGCGGTGGAACTGCAGCCCCAGGGCGCGCGCCAGGACATGGGCCAGGGTGGTCTTGCCCACCCCCGGCAGGTCCTCGATGAGCAGATGACCGCGGGCGATGAGACAGGTGAAGGCCTGGCGGATGATATGTTCCTTGCCCAGGATGATTTCGCCAATAGTGGCGATGACCTTGTCGAGAGCGGCGTTGAGCCGTTTCTCAGCCATGGAGGTGGTGGCGGGGCTTTGCATGTGTATATGAATAAGTCCTTGATCTTGATATTATCTTGTCCTCGCCAGGGATGCTGGCGGGAGGACAGTCCGTGGCGGGGCAGTGGACCCCCGTCACAGTAATTAACGGCAAGGCCTGCCCGGACTTTACGCCCCCGGCCGGGGATTCCGGGAACTATTCCTATATATATGGGGAAACAGGGAAGTTCGCCGCTTTAATCGTTTTCTGTACAAGGGGTTGATACAGTCATGCATTTTCGGGATGTCTTCGATGTCATCGTGGTGGGCGGCGGCCACGCCGGGGTGGAGGCGGCCCTGGCGGCGGCCCGCATGGGGGCCCGGACCCTGCTGCTGACCCACAACATCGAGACCCTGGGGCAGATGAGCTGCAACCCCGCCATCGGCGGCATCGGCAAGGGTCACCTGGTGAAGGAGATCGATGCCCTGGGCGGCCTCATGGCGCGCGCCGCGGACCAGGCTGGCATCCATTTCCGCATCCTCAACAGCCGCAAGGGGCCGGCGGTTCGCGCCACCCGCGCCCAGGCGGACCGCAGCCTCTACCGGCAGGCGGTGCGCCGCGCGGTGGAGAACCAGCCCGGCCTGACCCTGTTCCAGCAGGCGGTGGACGACCTCATGGTGGAGGGCGGGCAGGTGCGGGGGGTGGTCACCCAGATGGGGCTGCGCTTCAGCGCCCCCAGCGTGGTGCTCACCGTGGGCACCTTTCTGGGCGGGCGCATCCATATCGGCCAGAGCAGCCACGCCGGGGGCCGCGCCGGCGACCCCCCCGCCACGGCCCTGGCCCAGCGCCTGCGGGCCCTGCCCTTGCGGGTGGGACGCCTCAAGACCGGCACGCCGCCGCGCCTGGACGGGCGCAGCCTGGACTACAGCCGCATGAGCCGGCAGCCCGGCGACGATCCGCGCCCGGTATTCTCCTTCATGGGCTCGGCGGCGGATCACCCCGCCCAGGTGTCCTGTCACATCACCGCCACTTGTGCGCGCAGCCATGACATCATCCGCGCCGGCCTGGACCGCTCCCCCCTCTACAGCGGGCTCATCGAGGGCACCGGTCCCCGCTATTGCCCCTCCATCGAGGACAAGGTGGTGCGTTTCGCCGACAAGGATTCCCACCAGATCTTCGTGGAGCCGGAGGGCCTGCACAGCAGCGAGGTCTATCCCAACGGCATCTCCACCAGCCTGCCCTTCGACGTGCAGTATGAATTGGTGCGCTCCATCCCCGGCTTCGAAAAGGCCCATATCACCCGCCCCGGCTATGCCATCGAATACGACTATTTCGACCCCCGCGACCTGCAGCCCTCCCTGGAGACCCGTCCCATCGCGGGCCTGTTCTTCGCCGGTCAGATCAATGGCACCACCGGTTATGAGGAGGCCGCCGCCCAAGGCCTGCTGGCGGGCGTCAATGCGGTGCGCAAGGTGCGCGGCGAGGAGCCCTGGTGGCCGCGCCGCCACCAGGCCTATCTGGGCGTGCTCATCGACGATCTGGTGACCCGCGGCACCCGCGAGCCCTACCGCATGTTCACCAGCCGCGCCGAGTACCGGCTGCTGCTGCGCGAGGACAACGCCGACCTGCGCCTCACCCCTGTGGGCCGCGAACTGGGACTGGTGGACGATGCGCGCTACCGCGCCTTCGAGACGAAACAGGCCGCCATCGAACGCGAACAGCAGCGCCTGCGGGCCACCTGGCTGCGGCCCGGCGCCGGCCCCGTGGACGAAGAGCGCATCGGCGGCCCCCTGAGCCGGGAATACACCCTGCTGGAACTGCTGCGCCGTCCCGGGGTGCGCTATCAGGACCTGG
>CAYRLE010000108.1:0-6076 GCA_964425105.1 uncultured Gammaproteobacteria bacterium
TGAGTAAGCAGTGATGAGTGATGGTGCTAGTCGCTCTACATCACCCATCACCCATTACTCATTACTCATTACTCATTACCCTTCTAATTTTGAACGGAGGCAGCGATTCCGTCTTCGGCACATCGTATGACAGGTGCCCTGCACGGATTCAGCCAACCAGCTGCTGGCGGTCGACGGCGGCCAGACCGCCTTCCAGCACGCTGGCCTGCAGGCCGTACTGGGCCAGCACGAAGGCGGCGGCCGAACTGCGGCGCCCGGTCTGGCAGCAGCAGATGTAGCGCAGCGCGGGGTCCAGTTCGCGGGCCTCCTTGTGCAGGGCGCGCATGGGGATGTTGCGGGCGCCGGGCAGGTGGCCGCGCTGAAATTCCGCCGGCAGGCGCACGTCGATCCAGCAGGCGCCGGCGGCGACTTCCTGCTGGGCCGCGGCGAAGCTGTGCCATTGCAGGGTGGGCTGTTTGAGGAGTTCGATGAAGTCTTCCTTGGCCAGGCGCAGCAGGATGCCGTCGTCCATCATGGAGACCGTGGCGTTGCGCGGATTATCAGAGATCAGCGCCGCCTCCCCGAAGGTGTCGCCTGCGTTCAGTTCCGCCATCTCGATGGAATCCTCGTCGTCGTCCGGGTTGCGGGTCACCATGGCGACCCCCTTGTCGATCATGTAGAAATAGTCGCCCGCGTCGCCCTGGCGGATGATGACGTCGCCGGCCTGCACCATGACGGGTTCCAGGCGCGTGAGCAGGGTCTCGATGTTGGCGGGCGGCAGATTGCGGAAGGTGGGCGACTTGATCATGGTCTTCAGCCAGTCCCCCTTGTTGATGGTGATGATGCCGGCCTCGCTCATCACCACTTCCTCTTCGGGGGCCGAGATCTGGCCCCAGGTCAGCAGGGTGTCCAGCAGTTCCTTGTTGACGCGCACGATCTCCGCTGCCGTGGCGGTGACTGCGGTATAGCGGCGCGGTTTGTCGTCGGCAACCGGATGGCGGGCCTCCTCGCTGCCGCTGCACAGCAGCTGCTTGACGGGGCTGCCTGCCTGAGACAGTTCCAGGCTGCCGTGCAGCAGATAGATGGTCTCCTGGTCGTTCTCTCCCTCGCGGAACAAATAGACGCCCGCCTCCAGGCTCTCCCGCTGTGAATGTTCCGCCAGGTCGCGGATCTGGTCCGGGGCCAGCGAGGCGATGGGTTCCAGTACGCGCAGCGCATCGAGATAGATATCCTGTTCAGGTACTGCCATGGCGCTCTGTCCTTACCCTGTGCTCCGGTTGACTGTGGCGGCGTGCCGGGGAGCCGGAATTCCCCCATGGGCCGCATGCTGTTCCCCCTGGCGAGGCATGTTAGACTCTGCAGGCATTTTGATCTCTGCCGTTTACTATGATTGCCTTGGTAACATCGGCATATCCGGGAAAAACTTCACAATTCGATAGGTCATGAAGGAAGCAGCAGCGCGGATTCGCGAAATCCCCTATAACTACACCTCGTTCTCGGACCGGGAGATCGTCATCCGCTTCCTCGGCGAGGCGCAGTGGGACGTCCTCAACCGCCTGCGCCGGGAACGGCGCACCGGGCGTTCGGCGCGCATGTTGTTCGAGGTGCTGGGGGATATGTGGGTGGTGACCCGCAATCCTTATCTGCAGGACGACCTGCTGGAGAATCCCAAGCGCTGGCGCTCCCTGACCCGCGCCCTGCACCACCGCCTGGACCAGATCGTGGCCCGCGCCGAGGACAACGAACTGGCCCTACAACTGGTGTCGGCGGCACGCCGCGCGGTGCGCGACTTCGAGGACTGGCTGCCGCGTCAGCAGGAACTGCGCCAGGAGGCCCTGAAGCAGCTCAGCCGGGTGACGCGGCGCGACAACATCGACTTCGGCGGCCTGGCGCGGGTGTCCCATGTCACAGATGCTACTGACTGGCGCGTGGAGTTTCCCTTCGTGGTGGTTACCCCCGACAGCGAGGCGGAGATCCTGCCGGTGGTGCAGGCCTGCATCAGGCTGGGCCTGACCATCATCCCGCGCGGCGGCGGCACCGGTTACACCGGCAGCGCCGTGCCCCTGTTCGCCGATACCGCGGTGATCAATACGGAAAAGCTGGAGGGCCTGGGGGCGGTGGAATACCGCCGCCTGCCGGGGGTGGAGCGGGAGGTGGCCACGGTGCGCAGCGAGGCGGGGGTGGTGACGCGCCGCGTGGCGGAACTGGCCGAGTCCCGGGGGCTGGTGTTCGCGGTGGACCCCACGTCCCAGGACGCCTGCACCATCGGCGGCAACATCGCCATGAATGCCGGCGGCAAGAAGGCGGTGCTGTGGGGCACCACCGTGGACAATCTGGTGTCCTGGCGTATGGTGACGCCGGATGCCCACTGGCTGGAAGTGGAGCGCCTCAACCACAACCTGGGCAAGATTCACCAGCAGGAGGAGGTGTCCTTCCGCATCACCCGTTATGCCCCCGATGGCACCACGGTGCTGGGGGAGCCCACGCTGCTGAAGCTGCCGGGACGGCTGTTCCGTCACCAGGGCCTGGGCAAGGACGTCACCAACAAGTTCCTGGGCGGTCTGCCCGGCGTGCAGAAGGAAGGCTGCGACGGTTTCATCACCTCCGCGGTGTTCATTCTCCATCCCCAGCCGCGCCACACGCGCACCGTGTGTCTGGAGTTCTACGGGCCGGACATCAAGGCAGCGGTGGACACCATCGGTGAGATCATCCGCCACTGCGAGGGCCAGGACGGCGTGCTGCTGGCGGGGCTCGAGCATCTCGACGAGCGCTATCTGCGCGCGGTGAAGTATTCCGCCAAGGCGCCGCGTCCCCAGCTGCCCAAGATGGTGCTGCTCATGGACCTGGCGGGCAACGACGAGCAGCTGGTAGGCGACGCCGCCTCGGCGGTAGTGGGCATCGCCAACCAGCGCCAGGCCGAGGGCTTCATCGCCGTCAGCCCCGAGGCGCGGCGCCGCTTCTGGCAGGACCGCGCCCGCACCGCGGCCATCGCCGCCCACACCAATGCCTTCAAGATCAACGAGGACGTGGTGATCCCCCTGGAGCGCCTGGGGGACTACAGCGAACACATCGAACGCATCAATATCGAGCAGTCCACGCGCAACAAGCTGCGCATGATCGGCGCCCTGCAGGACTTTCTCGATGAGGAACTGCCCACCCTGCGCCTGTTGCCGGAGGCGGAGGCCAGCCGCGAGGACGAGGCCATCGTCGCCACCAAGGTGCTGGCGGCCATGGAGCACCTGCTGGCGGTGAAGCAGCGCTGGTTGGCTCTGCTGGAGCACCTGGACGAGCCCGCCCAGTCCCACCTGGACTTGGTCACCGAGGCCGAGCGGGCGTGCATCCGCCCCGGCGACCGGCTGCTGGATCTGCTGCTGCGCCGCGACCTGCGCATTTCCTACCGCCACGAGGTGGAGCGGCCCCTGAAGGAGATCTTCAGCGGCATGGAATTCGCGCCGGTCCATGAGCGCTTCGACGAGATCCACCGCCGCATACGTTCCAGCCGCCTGTTCGTGGCCCTGCACATGCATGCCGGGGACGGCAATGTCCACACCAACATCCCCGTCAACTCCAACGACTATGAAATGCTCCAGGAGGCGGAGCGCATCGTCGACCGCATCATGGCGCTGGCGGTCTCCCTAGGCGGCGTGATCTCCGGTGAGCACGGCATTGGGCTTACCAAGATCCAGTATCTGCAGCCCCGCGAGTTGGAGGTCTTCGCCGACTACAAGCAGCGCATCGATCCCGGCGGCGTGTTCAATCGCGGCAAGCTGCTGCCGGGCTCCGGGCTGGACAACGCCTATACCCCTTCCCTGCGCCTGTTGCAGCAGGAGGCGCTGATCCTGGAAGAGAGCGAACTGGGGGCGCTCAACGACGACATCCGCCATTGTCTGCGTTGCGGCAAATGCAAGCCGGTATGCAACACCCATGTGCCGCGCGCCAATCTGCTCTATTCGCCGCGCAACAAGATTCTCGCCACCGGCCTGATCCTGGAGGCCTTTCTCTACGAGGAGCAGACGCGGCGCGGGGTCTCGGTGCGCCACTTCGACGAACTGAACGATGTCTCGGACCACTGCACGGTGTGCCACAAGTGCCTGCCTGCCTGTCCGGTGGACATCGACTTCGGTGATGTCTCCATCCGCATGCGCAACATCCTGCGCGCGCGCGGCCGCAAGCGCCTCAATGCCGGCACCTGGCTGGCCATGGCCTATCTCAACGCCACCGATCCCCTCAAGATCAAGCTGCTGCGCGCCGTGGTCATTCAATGGGGCAGCCGCTTCCAGCGCCTGGGTTATCAGCTGGCACGCCGTCTCGGGCTGGGCGGCCGGGGACGACCGGCCGCCACCACCGGCAAGCCTTCCATCCCCGTGCAGGTGATCCATTTCGTCAAGAAGCCCCTGCCGGGCAATCTGCCCAGCCGCACCACCCGCGCCCTGCTGGGCATCGAAGACAAGACCCTGGTGCCCATCGTGCGCGATCCGCAGCGCAGCGGCGAAGAGCGGGATGCGGTGTTCTACTTCCCCGGCTGTGGTTCCGAGCGCCTCTTCAGCGAGGTGGGCCTGGCCACCCTGGCCATGCTCTATGAAACGGGCGCCCAGACGGTGCTGCCGCCGGGCTACCTGTGCTGTGGCTATCCCCAGCGCTCCGCCGGTGACGAGCAGCGCGGGCGCCAGATCACCACCGACAACCGGGTGTTGTTCCACCGCGTGGCCAACACTCTCAACTACATGGATATCCGCACCGTCATCGTCTCCTGCGGCACCTGCATGGATCAATTGCTGCTCTACGAGTTTCAGCAGATCTTTCCCGGCTGTCGCCTGTTGGATATCCATGAATACCTCGTGGAGCAGGGCGTTTCCCTGGATGGCGTGGAGGGTGTGCAGTACCTCTACCACGATCCCTGTCATAGCCCCATGAAGCAGCACGAGCCGCTGCAGGTGGCGTCCACCCTGATGGGCAAGGATGTGCAACTCTCGGATCGCTGCTGCGGCGAGGCGGGCACCTTCGCCCTGTCGCGACCGGACATCGCCACCCAGGTGCGCTTCCGCAAGCAGGAGGAGTTGCAGGCCGGCATCCAGCGCCTGACGGGCACTGAGCGCGTGGCCCACGGCGAGGTCAAGCTGCTGACCTCCTGTCCCGCCTGCCAGCAGGGCCTGGCGCGCTACCGGGACGACACCGGCCTGGAGACCGACTACATCGTGGTGGAGCTGGCCAGGCACCACTTGGGGGAGGGTTGGCAGGAGAAGTTCATCGATCGCGTGCGCGAGGGGGGTATCGAGCGGGTGCTTCTATGAGTGATGAGTGATGAGTGATGGGGCGGCATCTTCTCTCACTCATTACCCATCACGCATCACCCATCACTCATTACCTTAACTTGCCCGAATGAGTCCGCGCTGCAGGCATCCCCGCCGGGGGGCAAGGATGCAGGAGTACTGCGTCCGGTCCTCATTTCCTCATCAACCAGAAAATCAAAGTCAGCACCAGGCTGATGAGGATGGAGGTGGTGACGGGAAAGTAGAAGCGGAAGTTCTCGCGCTCGATGACGATGTCCCCCGGCAGGCGCCCCAGACCGCTTTTCGCCAGCCAGGGCCAGAGGATGCCCATGAGGACCAGGGCGATGCCGAGGGTGATGAGCACCTTTTGCATGACGTCTTCTTGGTGTCCTGTTTTAGGTGAGTTTCCTGACCCCCTGCTCGCTGCCCAGCAGCAGCACGTCGGCGGGGCGGCGCGCGAACAGGCCGTTGCTGACGATGCCCACGATCTGATTGAGGTCCGATTCCATCTTTTCCGGGTCCAGGATTTCCAGGTTGTGGACATCGAGGATCTCGTTGCCATTGTCGGTGATGAAGCCTTCCCGCAGTTCCGGCTTGCCGCCCATCTTGAGCAGTTCGCGGGCCACATAGCTGCGCGCCATGGGGATCACCTCGATGGGCAGGGGGAAGGCGCCCAGCACGTCCACCAGTTTGGAATCGTCGGCGATGCACACGAAGGTGCGGCTCACCGCAGCGACGATTTTCTCGCGGGTCAGCGCCCCGCCACCGCCCTTGATGAGATGCAGATACTTGGTGCTTTCATCGGTGCCGTCCACATAGAGGGGTAG
>CAYRLE010000109.1:0-6051 GCA_964425105.1 uncultured Gammaproteobacteria bacterium
AGGGATCTATGTCCAGGTCAACGCCGGGGCTATCCGCTCACTGCCGCAGGGCAAGATCCGCGCGGCGCTCGGCATTACATCTCACGGCGGCCCCGGCAGGGGTCAGGGCCGCCGCGCGGACGACGGCGCGACCGGACTCCAGCGCAAGCAGGTCCGGCTGGACCAGCAGACTATCGATGCCATGACCGCCATCGGTGGCGGCAATCTATCGCTAGGTATCCGTGAGGCCGCAAGAAAGATCCGCAAAGAACCACTTTGACAAGCCACCAATCCTGTCCTAGAATTGCTACAATGAGACAATTTATCACTGGAGCGTATTGAATCTATGCGATGTCAGTCACGAACAACCCAACAGCCCGGCTACCCGCCGGGCTTTTTTTTGCCCGGAAATCGGTATGCCTGAACCACATACAACCGGGGTGCTGGCAGCGGCGTATGCGGCAGGCGGGGCAATAGCCGGCGCTCTGACTGCCGCATTCGGTATCGGCAAGAAGGCTCAAAAGATGCAGGGAGAAATCGCCTCAGCCAGTGAGAGCGCAACAAAAAACGCTAGTGAGCTCCAGACGATGAAGCTGGATTACGCGCGGCGCGCGGATCTTGACCGCTTGGAGGACAAGATTACCAAGTCGATCGATACGGGCTTTGGGCGCGTCCACGACAGGATAGACGCCCTGGCTTCGGACATGAAGCGGGGCTCCTGATGGCCATCAAGAAGAAAGTGACAAAAAAGCGGGGGTCGAGCAAGAGGATACAGAGCAAGGTGCGGCCGGCAAAGACCCTGGTGAAGGAGCAGAAGAAATCAAAGACGTTAGGGAGGCCGACCGAATACCGGAAAGACTTCGACGAAGTTGCCCGAAAAATGTGTCTCCTTGGCGCAACAGACGTGCAACTTGCTGATATGTTTGGAGTTAATGAGAAAACCATCAATACATGGAAAAACAAGCACCCGTCATTTCTACAGGCCTTAAGGAATGGCAAGGATGTTGCAGATGCGGAGGTGGCCGAAAGCCTGCACCATAGGGCGACCGGGTACTCGCACCCGGAGGACAAGATTTTCCTGTTCGAGGGTTCACCGGTCATTGTCCCAACCATCAAACACTACCCCCCGGATACCGCGGCCTGCATCATCTGGTTGAAGAACCGCAAGTCCGAGTACTGGCGTGACAAGCATGAACTGGAGCCCGGGGAGGAAATGGCCAAGTTCTTTGCACAGATAGCCGGCAAGCGTGATGTCGAACCCCCAGGCGCCGGCTGATATAGCCCATGAAGCCTGGTGCGACTGGTTACGCGAGGCACTGACAGCAAATCCTGATCTATTGGCCGATCGGCGCTGGCGTATCGAAAACCTGTACTGGATACAGAATGAGGAAGGCAAGGAAGTCCTTTTCAAACTGAGACCGGTGCAGCGCGAATACTACGAATCCATGTGGTACTGCAATATTGTCCTGAAGTCCCGGCAGCATGGGTTCAGCACCCTGATCCTGATATATGCCCTGGATGCCTGCTTCTGGAACGAAAATTACGCTGCCGGCGTGATTGCCCATACCCGTGATGATGTGAAGAAACTGTTTCGGAACAAGATCCGGTTCCCTTATCGAAAACTGCCTGGCTGGGTCCGTTCCATGAATCCGGCATCACAGGACACCACCAATGAACTGGTGTTCAAGAGCGGCTCATCGATCGGGGTCGGCACGTCGATGCGGTCAGGCACCCTGCAGCTCCTGCATGTATCCGAGCACGGGAAAATTTGCGCGAAGTTCCCGGACAAGGCCCAGGAAATACGTTCCGGCGCGCTGAACACGGTGCATCCAGGGCAGATCCTCATCATAGAATCGACTGCAGAGGGTCGCCGCGGCGATTTCTACGAGTACACCATGGAAGCCAAGCGTAACTATGACGCTGGCAAGGAACTCTCAAAGCTGGATTTCAGGTACTTCTTTTATCCCTGGTGGCGTGATCCGAAGAACGTCATCGACCCGCGCACCATCACTATCACGGATGAGCACAGGAAATATTTCAAGGAGCTGCGGGAGGAACACGGCATAAAGTTGACCCCGGGCCAGAAAGCCTGGTGGGTGGCCAAGGAGAAGGTCCAGCGGGATCTCATGTACCGGGAGCACCCATCGACGCCAGAGGAGGCTTTTTGGGCCTCGACCGAGGGGACGTACTTCGGCCAAGAGATGCTCAGGGCCAGGCGCGAAGGGCGGATCATGAAACATATCCCTCTGGTGCCCAGCATTCCTGTGGATACGTGTTGGGACTTGGGGAAGAACGACGAAGGGGCAATATGGCTGCATCAGTACGTGCATTTTCAGCACCGCATGATCGGCTACTACGAAAATTCGGGGCGCGGGCTGGGGCATTACTGGGAATGGCTGCAGGAGTGGCGGGAGAAGCACGGAGGCTCTTTTGGTAGACACTTCATGCCACATGACATCGAGGTGTCTGATCTGACGCAGGAGGGTATGGAGACCCGTAGGGACATGCTGGAGGCGCTGGGCATGACCAATATCGTCACGGTGCCACGGGTGCCGAATGCCATGGACGGAATAGAGGCCAGCCGGGCACTGCTGCCGGAGTGCTATTTCTCCGAGGAAGGATGCGGCATAGGCATTGTCCACATGGAATCCTACCAGCGCCGCTTCAATGAGCGCACGGAGTCCTACGAGGACATCCCGCTGCATGACCAGGCTAGTAATGGTGCCGATGCCTTCCGTCAGCTCGCCCAGGGATGGAAACCAGAGATCGCATACAGGGCCAGCAAGAAGAACCGCAACTGGCGCTGCGCTTAAACCAATCCAACGAGGTGACAAATGGCTGATTTGTTGAGAAATCAGGGTATGTACTTGCGCGATAAAGGCGAGTTCAAGACCTTCATCTCATATTTTGACGATGAGGACGGCAGCAAAGAGCCGATACTGTGTGTCGTCAATCGGAAATCCAGGATAGATGCCAAAAAACTGTGTGGGATTGCGCTGTCGGCGGCCCATAAGTACGTCAGCGAGACCTATTTGATCCAGCAGGCGCAGATTTTCGCCCGGATGCTGGGCCACGATAGCTGGTATGCCACCCGGCAGATCGCAGATGCCATCATGGATGGTCTCGATGATTTGGTCATGGCCGCTGAATATGAGCTGGTTGAGGACCAGCGTCACCCCGAGCCGAAGAAGGCCAAGGGTGAGGTTGAGATACGGGTCAATGGTGACACTGTGGCCGAAGCGGTCGTGCACTGATGGGGATTGAGAATGTACAGGTCATCCCGACCTATACCCCACAGGAATTCGATTCGCTGACCCTGGAGCCCGATGAGAAACAACACCCGCTGGACTCCCTGGAGGCCATCAAGGTCATGCGGCAGTTGGAGGACTGGTGGTATCAGGCGAGGTTCGTCCAGTCGGATGGGCGTTATGAGATGGCCCTGGATGAGGATTTTTATGACGGGCTGCAATGGTCTGATGAAGACAAGCAGGTACTGGACGAACGAGGCCAGGCGCCGCTGGTGTTCAACGAGATCAAGCGGGTATGCGACTGGATAGCCGGGACAGAGCGCCGGTCACGCATTGACTTCAATGTCGTGCCACGTGGCAGTGAGGACGAAAAGAGCGCCCGGGCCAAAACCAAACTGCTGAAATATCTGTCAGATGTGAATCGGACGCCATTTCACCGGTCACGGGCGTTCGAGGACGCATCACGCATCGGGCTGGGCTGGCTGGAAGACGGCATCCGCGCAGATCCCATTGATGAGCTGATCTACTCTCGTTACCAGTCGTGGCGGAACATGTGGTACGACCACCTGGGGCTGGAAGCCGACACCACCGACTGGCGCTATGTCTTCCGTGACAAGTGGCTGGATCTGGACGTGGCTGAATCCTATTTCCCGGACCGCGCCGACATCATCAAGGCCGCATCAAAGGCCCATGATTTGTATGGCGGCACTGATGATGACGAGTTCTTTTCATCGCAACTGTACTATTCGACTGACCGAAATGGCCGGCCGCTGGGCAAGCGCACCTAT
Organism: uncultured Gammaproteobacteria bacterium; assembly: GCA_964425105.1. Taxonomy (GTDB): domain Bacteria; phylum Pseudomonadota; class Gammaproteobacteria; order SZUA-140; family SZUA-140; genus S012-109. Next base: position 4,016 of record CAYRLE010000109.1, read on the forward strand.
ATCGAAGACGCGAGCTGGACGACCCGTAACCGGCGAGCCAGGGCGCGGCTGGTGGAGTGCTGGTTCCGCAGGCCGGTACGTGGGCAGTATGTGGTCCCGGAAGACAGCCGGTACGCTCATCTGGGCGGCAGGTATGATCCAGAAGACCCAAGACAAGGGAAGATCTTGGATGAAGGCCGCGCCAGCATGTATGACGGCGTGCGGATGCAGGTCTGGTTGGCCATCTTCATAGAAGATCACCTGCTGCAGCTACAGCCATCGCCGTATCGGCATGACCGGTTCCCGTTCACCCCAGTATGGGGCTACCGGCGCCAGAGAGATGGTGCCCCATACGGCAAGATCCGCAACATGCGAGATCCACAAGAGGATCTCAACAAGCGCCGCAGCAAGAGCCAATTCCTGCTTTCAGCAAATCAGATTGTCATGGATGAGGGGGCTGTCGATAATTTGGAGGAATTGCGCGATGAGGCAGCAGATCCGAACGGCATCATCCGCAAGAGAAAGGGCTTTGAATTGCGCCTGGAGCGGAATATCGCCCTGGCTGACGCCCATGTCCAGCTCGAACAGATAGACCGGAATTACATCAACTCAGCCGGCGGCGTGACAGCCGAGAACCTGGGAGAGGAAACCAACGCCACTTCCGGGAAAGCGATACAGGCCAGACAGAACGAGGGCGGGGTGGTCAATACCCCTCTGTTCGATAATCTGCGTCTCGCAAATCAGCTACAGGGAGAACTGCAGCTCAGTCTGGTAGAGCAATTCATGGATGCCGAGAAGGTGATCCGCGTTTTGGGTGATGGTGGCAAGGCTGAATTTACCGAGATCAACAAGCCCACTCAGGACGAAGAGGGAAACCCCACTGTTGAGAATGACATCACCGCCACAAAGGCTGATTTCGTAATCGGCGAAGAGTCCTATCGTGAATCCATCCGGCAGGCTATGCACGATCAACTTATGGAAGTGACCTCGCAAATCGCCCAGGTTGCCCCAGAGGCCGCAATGCAGTTCCTGGATCTGGTCGTGGATATGTCTGACATCCCCGGGAAACAGGCCCTGGTCGAGCGGATACGCAAGATGACCGGGCAAGTGGACCCTGATGCCGAAGACACGCCAGAGTCGCAACAAGCCAAGCAACAGGCCGAACAGGATGCGGCCATGCAGAAACAAGTCAACGAAAAGGCCATGTTGCTGGAACTGGACAGCAAGGAGGCCGAGATAGCCAGGGTCCGCGCTGAGGCCCAGAACATAGCAGCACAGGCGGCGGCATCCATGCAGGCCCTCCAGCAGGCCGGCAATGGCGATAACGATCAGCAGGCGCAAGCCTATGAGCAGAAGATAGCCGAGATACAGCAGGCCGCAACTCAGCAAATATCTGCCCTGCAGGAACAGTTGCAGCAATCGCAGATTGAGGCCAGGAATCAGCTTGAGGAAATCAATGCCAAGCGATTCGAGGCAGAAAAGGGATACGACGCAGAAGTCGCCAAGGCCCGACTCGATAGCGAGGCCCAGGTCCGTATAGCCGAGATTAATGCGGCGAAGGACGGCGCTGATGACGGTAAGGACCTGCAAGAAGTTCTCGAAACCATCGGGCAAAAACTCATGGAAGGAGTGAAAGAAGAGCAGGACAAGGCTATTGCCCGCGTCTCTGAACTGGTCGAGAAGGTTAACCAGGCCCGGGTAGAACCGGAAGAGCCTATGGCAGTCAATGTCGGCCCATTCAACATCGACACCGCTGGCGGCAAGAAGGCCGTGAAGATGGTCCAGGGCGAAGACGGCTCGTATGCACCAGAGCAAATATCGCAAGAAACGCCCGACACTCAGACCGCCGTGCCCAAGAATGCCGCCACCAGAAAAGACCTGAACAGGATACTGGAGAAGCTGGAGAAGCTGGAGAAGGCGGACAAGGACCGTGACGAAATGAAGAAGAAGGTCTTTGGCCAATTAGAGAAGATGGGCAAATCACAACTTGTGGATGAATTGAAGAGGTAACACACCATGGCAATACAGCTTGCAGCCGCTGCTCGAAAGGCGGAAAA
>CAYRLE010000110.1:0-2678 GCA_964425105.1 uncultured Gammaproteobacteria bacterium
ACCACCTGCGCCTACTGCGGCGTGGGCTGCGGCGTCATTGCCGCAGTGGAACAAGGGGAGGTTCGTATCCAGGGCGACAAGACCCACCCCGCAAACCAAGGCCGCCTGTGCTCCAAGGGGGCGGCCCTGGCGGACACCATCGGCCTGGAGGGACGCCTCCTGCAACCCCGGATCAAAGGCAGGGAAACCGACTGGGCCACGGCCCTGCAGGCCGCGGCTTCAGGTTTTCAGCGCATCATCGAGGAACACGGCCCCGATGCCGTGGCCTTCTATGTCTCCGGCCAGCTGCTCACCGAAGACTATTATGTGGCCAACAAGCTGATGAAGGGCTTTCTGGGCAGCGCCAATATCGACACCAACTCCCGGCTCTGCATGTCCTCCTCGGTGGCGGGCCACAAGCGGGCCTTCGGCAGCGACACCGTACCCGGCTGCTACGAGGACCTGGAAGAGACCGAACTGATCGTGCTGGCGGGCGCCAACAGCGCCTGGTGCCACCCGGTTTTGTTCCAGCGCATCCGCGCCGCCCGCGAGGGCAAAAACGGTCCACGGCTGGTGGTCATCGACCCGCGGCGCACGGCCAGCGCCGAAGAGGCCGACCTGCACCTGGCCCTGGCGCCGGGCAGCGATGCCACGCTGTGGAACGGCCTCGCTCACCACCTGCGCCGCCACGGGGCGCTGGACTTCGACTTTCTCGAACACCATTGCGAGGGATACAGCGAGGCACTGGCGGCGGCGGAGCACAGCGCGCCTTCCATCCCCGCTGTGGCCCGCGCCTGCGGCCTGGCGGAAAACGACGTGGCCACCTTCTATAACTGGTTTCTCACCACCGAAAAGGTGGTCAGCGCCTATTCCCAGGGTATCAACCAGTCCAGTTCCGGCACCGACAAGGTCGGTGCCATCATCAACTGCCATTTACTCACAGGGCGCATCGGGCGCCCCGGCATGGGGCCTTTTTCCCTCACCGGCCAGCCCAACGCCATGGGCGGCCGCGAAGTGGGCGGCCTGGCCAACCAGCTGGCGGCACACATGGAACTGGAGAATCCCCGCCACCGGGAACTGGTGCGCGAATTCTGGCAGGCGCCGGCCCTGGCGCAGGATCCGGGCCTGAAGGCGGTGGAACTGTTCCAGGCCATGGCCGAGGGCCGCATCAAGGCGGTATGGATCATGGGCACCAATCCGGTGGTGAGCCTGCCTGACGCCGACCAGGCGCGGGCCGCCCTGCAGCGCTGCGAACTGGTGGTGGTCTCCGACTGCATGGCTCACACCGACACCACTGCCTGCGCCCATATCCTGCTGCCGGCCCTGGCCTGGGGCGAGAAAGACGGCACCGTCACCAACTCCGAGCGGCGCATCTCCCGCCAGCGCGCCTTCCTCGACCCGCCCGGCGAGGCACGCCCCGACTGGTGGATCATCAGCGCCGTGGCGCGTCATATGGGCTTCGAGGCAGCCTTTCCCTACCGCACGGCGGCGCAAATCTTCCGCGAACATGCCGCACTGTCGGCCTGGCGCAACGCAGGGGAGACAGTGCGTGACTTCGACATCGGCGCCCTGGCCAAACTCGACGACAACACCTACGATACTCTGCAACCGCTGCAGTGGCCGGTGAACGATGCCTACCCCGACGGCAGGGCACGGCTTTTCGACGACCGCATTTTCTTTACGGAACAGCGCAAGGCGCGCCTGATCCCCATCGAGCCCCGGCCGCCGGCCCACCATCCCGACCGCGACTATCCCCTGGTGCTCAACACCGGGCGCATCCGCGACCAGTGGCATACCATGACCCGCACCGCCAAGGCGGCGCGGCTGTCCGTTCACCTGCCGGAACCCTACGTAGAGGTCCACCCCGTAGACGCCATCAGCTTCCGCCTCCAGGACGGCGCCATCGCCCATCTGCGCAGCCGCTGGGGCGAGATGCTGGCGCGCGTGCACCTCAGCGAGGGCCAGCGTCCCGGCAGCGTCTTCGTGCCCATGCACTGGAACGACCAGTACGCCCGCCAGGCACGGGTGGACGCCCTGGTGAATCCTGTCACCGATCCCATTTCCGGCGAACCCGAATTCAAGCACACGCCGGTACAAGTGGCGCCCTGGGCCGCGGCCTGGTACGGCTATGTGCTGTCAGTGCGCGAGGTGGAGATCCCCGGCGCTGAATACTGCGTGCGCATCCGCGAAGACGGCTACTACCGCTACGAGATTGCCGGCGCCGACGCCATAGAGGATCATCCCGCCTGGGCGCGCAGCTTCCTCTGCACCCCGGATGCCGAGATCGAGTGGACCGACTACCTGGACAAGGCCAGCGGCCGCTACCGCGGCCTGCGCATCCGCAACGGCCGTCTGGACAGCTGCGTGTTCCTGAGCCGGCAACCCGACCTCCCCGCCCCCGACTGGCCCGGCTCCTTCTTCGCCCGCGAGGCCATCGCGGCCCGCGACCGCCTCAGCCTGCTGGCCGGCAAGCCTCCCAAGGATGCGCCGGACAGCGGCCCCGTGATCTGCGCCTGCTTCGGCATCGGCGAGAAAACCATCACGGAAGCCATACGCCGCCAGGACCTCAAGGATGCCGCCGCAGTTGGTGCCTGCCTCAAGGCCGGCACCAATTGCGGCTCGTGCATTCCTGAGATCAAGGCGCTGATTGCCAAGTATGAGAAGTAAGGCCGTGGGCAGTGCCCACCCTTTGGCTTGGG
>CAYRLE010000110.1:2778-5998 GCA_964425105.1 uncultured Gammaproteobacteria bacterium
AATGGGTGATGGGTGATGGGTTTGGGGCTACCCCCGAAATGACAAGTTTTCCCGGAGCCCTGTTACGCACTCATCACGCCTCGCTCATCACCCATTACCCATCACTCATGACCCATTACCGCTTTCCCCCACCCGACGACCTGCTCAACACCCGGTCCAGCCAGGCGTCGGGCAGCAGGCGCTTGAGCATGGCGAAGGCATGGGTAGGCACGGTCACGCGGTAGCGGATCTTGGGGCGGCGGCTCTCCAGGGCGTGGATCACCTTGGCCAGCACCGCCTGGGGCGGCAGGGTGAAGGGCACAGCGGGACCACTCTTGGTGAGGCGCGCGATCATGGCGCGGTAGTTGTCGCGGTGGGGGCTGGCCTCGGCATCCACCCAGGCCTGGAAGGCCTGATAGGCGTTGGCGCGGAAGCGGCTCTCGATAGGCCCGGGCTGGATCAGCGAGACATGGATGCCGCTGCCGCGCAGCTCCAGGCGCTGGGTGTCGGCCAGGCCCTCCAGGGCATATTTGCTGGCGTTGTAGGCGCCGCGGTAGGCCATGGCCACGAAGCCCAGCACGGAACTGTTGTGGATGATGCGCCCGTAGCCCTGGCGGCGCATCACCGGGATCACCCGGTTGGTGAGTTCCTGCCAGCCGAAGACGTTGGTCTCGAACTGGCGCCGCAGGGCCTCGCGGCTGAGGTCCTCCAGGGCGCCGGGTTGCCCGTAGGCGCCGTTGTTGAACAAGGCGTAGAGGCGGTCGCCAGTGCGCTCCAGCAGCGCCGCCACGGCCGCTGCGATGGAGGCGGAGTCGTCCAGATCCAGTTGCAGGGCCTCCAGGCCCTCCGCCTCCAGGCCGGCCACGTCCGCCGCCTGGCGGGCACTGGCAAACACCCGGTAACCGCGCGCCCGCAGGCCGCGCGCCACGCACAGGCCAATGCCGGAGGAACAGCCGGTGATGAGAATGGTCTTGTGGTTTTCGTTCATAGCAGAGGCAGTTTACACGCCCTGGCGGGAAAGGTCGCCGCCCCGCCGCAAGGACGCCATCTACTTGTCGCAAAAGCAATTTTGCGCAAATATCCAAGCCCTGACAGGGGGCGGCGCCATGAAATCCGCTGACAGCTTGCTTCCATCGGGTATAATCGGGACGTCCTCGCCGCCCTGCCGCCGGCGATAAGCACGCGATTTTCACAGTCTTTTTTTGGAAGAACCCGATGACGAACAATAACAGCAACAGCTTTGCAAGCCACGCCACCCTCTCCATCGAGGGCCAGGACTATCATTATCATTCGCTGCCCCGCCTTTACGAGTCGGCAGGCGGCAAGATCCCCCGCCTGCCCTATGTCCACCGGGTGCTGCTGGAAAATCTGCTGCGCTTCGAGGACGGCGTCACCGTCAAAAAGGCCGATATCGAGGCGCTGCTGGCCTGGGACCCCCAGGCCAAACCGGACAAGGAAATCTTCTTCATGCCTTCCCGGGTGCTGTTGCAGGACTTCACGGGCGTGCCCGCGGTGGCGGATCTGGCCGCCATGCGTGCGGCCCTCAAATCCCTGGGCGGCGATCCCGCGCGCATCAACCCCTTCACCCCGGCCGATCTGGTGATCGACCATTCGGTGCAGGTGGACCGCCATGGCAGCTCGGTGGCCTTTCGCGTCAACGCCATCTGCGAATTGGAGCGCAACAGGGAACGCTATCAGTTCCTGCGTTGGGGCCAGAATGCCTTCCACAACTTCCGCGTCGTCCCGCCCGACAACGGCATCGTCCATCAGATCAACCTGGAATACCTGGCCCAGGTCGCCATGGTCTCCAGCCGTGACGACGGCCAGTGGGTCTATCCCGACACGGTGATCGGCACCGACTCCCACACCACCATGATCAACGGCCTGGGCGTGCTGGGCTGGGGCGTGGGCGGCATCGAGGCGGAGGCAGCGCTGCTGGGCCAGCCCTCCTCCCTGCTGATCCCCCAGGTGGTGGGCTTCCGCCTGGTGGGCGAGGCCGCTCCCGGCACCACCGCCACCGACATAGTACTGACCATCACCGAGCGCCTGCGCGGCCACGGCGTGGTAGGCAAGTTCGTGGAATTCATGGGCCCCGCCCTGAAACACCTGAGCCTGGCGGACCGAGCCACCATCGCCAATATGGCGCCGGAATACGGCGCCACCTGCGGCTTCTTTCCTGTGGACGAGAAGACCGTGGACTATCTGCGCCTCACCGGGCGCGGCGACATCGTCCCCCTGGTGGAGGCCTATTACCAGGCCCAGGGACTGTGGTATACGCCTGAGACCGCCGAGCCGGCCTATTCCACTATCGTCGAATTCGACCTGGGTGAGGTGGTGCCCTGCCTGGCCGGCCCCAGCCGCCCCCAGGACCGGGTGCCTCTGCCGGAGGTGCGCACCTCCTTCCGCAAGAGCCTGGTGAAACAGTTGCAGGAGGACGCCAGCCACATCGACCACGATGCGCTGACCAGCTGGCTGGAGGAAGGCGGCAACCCCATGATGACCGCCCCCGAACTGGCCCATGCCCACCCCGACGAGGAACTGGACATCTACGGCGCCTGCGTCCCGGTGCGCAATCCGGACGGCATCTCCTATAATCTCTGCCATGGTTCGGTGGTGATCGCCGCCATCACCAGCTGCACCAACACCTCCAACCCGGCGGTGATGCTGGCCGCCGGCCTGCTGGCCCGCAATGCGGTGCGCCGCGGCCTCAAGACCAAGCCCTGGGTAAAGACCAGTCTGGCCCCCGGCTCCCGGGTGGTCACCGACTATCTCGAAGACGCCGGCCTGACGCCCTTTCTGCAGGGCCTGGGCTTTCACTTGGTGGGCTATGGCTGCACCACCTGCATCGGCAACAGCGGACCCCTGAGCGAGCATATCGTGGAGGCCATCCGCGGCGGCGACCTGGCAGTGGCCTCGGTGCTGTCGGGCAACCGCAACTTCGAGGGCCGGGTCAACCCCCATGTGCGGGCCAACTATCTGGCCTCGCCGCCTCTGGTGATCGCCTACGCCCTGGCCGGCAATCTCAACATCGACCTCACCAGCGACCCTCTGGGGATCGACCCCAACGGCGAATATGTCTATTTGAAGGACATCTGGCCCAGCCAGGAAGAGATCCAGGAGACCGTCGCGCACCATGTGCTCGCCGAGCAGTTCCAGCGCAACTATGCCGACATCTTCCGCGGCAGTCACGAGTGGAATGCCCTGGAGGTCCCCCCCGGCGAACTGTTCCAGTGGGACGAGA
>CAYRLE010000111.1:0-5646 GCA_964425105.1 uncultured Gammaproteobacteria bacterium
TCCTGGAGCCGCGTCACGGCGCTCGCCAGCAGGTTTTCAAGAAGAAGTTTCATGGTTTAGGGCCTGTTAACATTATTTGCGCCGCCGCGACGGAGGCCATTTTCCTGCAGGACAAGGCGCATCGAGCGTGATGTACTTAATGTACATAAGCGAGATGCAACGCCGTCCTGCGAGAAAATGGCCCCGTCCCTTCGGGTTGCAGCCCCAAAATGGGCCATGCGGCGTTGCTCGTCTTTCATTTGGAATCACCAAACTTCTCTCCTCGCGCCTTGCCTGGCCCATTTTGGGGCTGCAACGCGGCGGCGCAAATAATGTTAACAGGCCCTAAGGTTTTCCGCTCGGGCAAAGCGCCTATTATCGCCGCTGGCCGCGGACATGCAAGGGCGCATTGCTGCTTCTTGGTGCTGTGTGGTGCTCAGAACATCTCCTGAGGGTCCACGTCCAGCGACCAGCGCACCTTGCGCGCCTGCGGCAGTTGGCCCAGCTGCGGCACCAGCGCCGTCAGCAGCTGGTGCAGCGGTCCGCGGTGCCGGGACTGCAGCAGCAGCTGGGCGCGGTAGCGCCCGGCGCGGCGCTCCATGGGAGCCGGCACCGGGCCCAGCAGCTGCAGCTGTTTGGGGAGCAGGGGGGCGGCCAGCTGCGCCGCCGCCTCCAGGAAGGCCAGCGGCGCCTCCTGGTCCACGGCCTCGGCGCGCAGCAGGGCCAGGGCGCTGAAGGGCGGCAACTGGCTGAGGCGCCGCTCTTCCAGGAGCAGCTGGCTGATGCCTGGATAGTCCTGGCGCAGCAGGCGGGCGAAGAGGGGATGGTCCGGATAGCGGCTCTGGATCAGTACTTCACCGGCCAGCCGGGCGCGCCCGGCGCGCCCCGCCACCTGCAGCACCAGCTGGGCCATGCGCTCCGTGGCGCGGAAGTCGGCGCCGAACAGGCCCTGGTCGGCATCCAGCACTCCCACCAGGGTGATGCCCGGCAGGTGATGGCCCTTGGCGATCATCTGGGTGCCCAGCAGGATGCGGCGCCCGCCGTCCTGGAGGCGTTCCAGCAAGGCCTGCAGGCTGCCCTTGCGCCGCGTGCTGTCGCGGTCGACGCGGATGATCTCGGTGTCGGGAAAGTGCCGCGCCAGGGCCTCCTCCACGCGCTCCGTGCCTTGTCCCAGGGCATGGAGATCCAGGCCGCCGCACTGGGGGCACTGGCGTTCCAGCACATGGCGGCTGTCGCAGTGATGGCAGCGCAACAGGGCGCGGGACTGGTGCAGCACCAGGTGGGCGTCGCAGCGCTGGCAGCGGGCGACCCAGCCGCAGTGCTGGCAGTAGAGGGTGGGGGCATAGCCGCGCCGGTTGAGGAACAGCAGCACCTGATGGTCGTCGCGCAGGTGCTCGCCGATGGTCTTGAGCAGCGCTGGGGACAGGCCATGATCCAGGCGCTGGTTGCGGATGTCGATGAGGCCCATGCGCGGTGGCGCTGCACCGCCGGCGCGCCGTTCCAGGCGCAGGTGGGCATAGCGGCCGCTCGCAGCGTTGTGCAGGCTCTCCAGTGAGGGGGTGGCGGAGCCCAGCACCACGGGGATGGCGCTGCGCCGGGCGCGCATCACGGCGATGTCGCGGGCATGGTAGCGGAAGCCGTCCTGCTGCTTGAAGGAGGGATCGTGTTCCTCGTCGATGATGATCACACCGGGCCGCTGCAGGGGGGTGAACACCGCGGAGCGGGTGCCGATGACCACCGGCGCCTCCCCGTCGCGCGCCGCCAGCCAGGCATGCAGGCGCTGGCGGTCGGTGAGTCCCGAATGGAGCACCGCCAGGGGCAGGCGCAGATGCTGACGGAAGCGTTGCACCAGTTGGGGGGTGAGGCCGATTTCCGGGATCAGCACCAGGGCCTGCAGGCCTTGCTGGACAACTTGTTCGATGATGTGCAGGTAGACCTCGGTTTTGCCGCTGCCTGTGACGCCTTCCAGGAGAAAGGGTTGAAACTGTCCCAACCCCTGGCAGACGGCATCCGCAGCCGCCTGCTGGGGAGGGTGCAGGGGGTGGGGGCGGTAGTCTCCGGCGGGTTCCGCGCAGTAGGCAGGATGGTGGGCGATTTCCTCTCTGGCCAGCCAGCCCTTGGCCTCCAGGGCGCGCAACGCACCGCGCCAGTCGCCGCCCTGGGCCTGGAGCCAGCTCTGTTCCAGGCCCTCGGGATGTTGCCGCAACAACTCCAGCAGGGCAGCCTGGCGCGGCGCCCGCTGCAGCTGGCCGGGTTCGAGGGTATTGCCGGCGGGCGTCAATCGGTAGCGGCGCAGGGTCTGTCCCTGGGCCGGGCGGCCTTCCCGCAGCAGGGCGGGGAGGGCGCTGAAGATCACCTCCCCTAAGGGATGGTGATAATAGTCGGCGGCCCAGCGCAGCAGGGAGAGCATGGCCGGCGGCAGCAGGGGCTCCCGGTCCAGCAGCGCCCGGGCCCGTTTCAGGCGGTGTTGCGCAAGCTCGCTGTGGGCGGCGCTGCCCAGCACCAGGGCGATTTTCGTGCCGCGCCCGAAGGGCACACGCAGCCGCACCCCCGCCTTGATGGCAGTCAGGGGGCAGTCGCCGGGCGGCAGGTAGTCGTAGCACTGATAGAGGGGGGCGGGCACGGCGACTGTGATGATGCCTTCGCTGTGATCCATGGCGGCCAAGGGTAGCATGAGTAGGGGGAGGAAATCCGCGCCAATGTGCGAGAGATGCTTCCTCAATTATGAGCAACCTTTTATCAGGGCTCTCATGTTATGGGGCTAACTGCTTGTCGTGCCGCGGGTTTGGAAGTTTTCCACAATTTCTGTGGATAACTTTGTGGAAGAAATGGGGTGATGGCGTCTTAAGCCGCGTGGATATTGGCTTTTTGACAATTTGATGACAATTTCGCCCAAAATTAAAACAATATAAATATCAGTGGCTTAATTGTATCTGTAGGCAGTGGTCAAGAAAACGCCGCCGGCTGGGCCGGAATCCCGGCAGTGGTCCTCGAAACTGTGCATAAGATTTTCCGAAAGCCCCTGAAAAGGCTTGACAAGGGGGCGGTTTGAGGGTGTGGAATGGGGCGGAAGCCGTCAAAAGGGCTTGGTCACTGCCAGAATGACAATGGCTACCAGGAACAGTACCGGGATTTCGTTGACCCAGCGGTAGAAGCGGTGTGAGTGGCGATTGGCGCCATTTTTGAAGGCCTGCAGCAGGCGGCCGCAGTAGACATGATAGGCCACCAGCAGCAGCACCAGCATCAGCTTGGCATGCAGCCAGCCGCTGTGGGCATAGGCCGCCCAGGCGTAGTCGGCCAGCAGCCAGGCGCCACACAGCACAGTGAGCACGGCGCCCGGGGTCATGATGCCATAGAACAGCTTGCGCTCCATGATTTTGAAACGCTGGTCGCTGATGGCGTCCTCGCTCATGGCGTGATAGACAAAGAGGCGCGGCAGATAGAACAGCCCGGCGAACCAGGTGACCATGAAGATGATGTGAAAGGCCTTGATCCACAGCATTGCTATGCTCCTGTCGTTGGCTGGGGGTGAGCCCCGCTATGCGCGTTTTGCCAGTGGCCGGTAGCTCAGATAGGCATCCGCCAGGGCCTGGTAGATGGGGCGCGGGCAGATCAGCCGTGACACGCCGTTGGCCACCAGGGCCGTGGCCATGAGGGGCAGCAGCATGGCGGAGTCGCCGTTCATCTCCATGACGATGACAAAGGCGGTAATGGGGGTCTGCACGACGCCGGTAAAATAGCCCACCATGCCCAGGATGACAATGGCCGCAGCCGGCGCCGCGGGCAGCAAGGGGGCGAGATCGGCGCCCAGTCCGGCGCCCACCGAGAGGGAGGGTGAGAAAATGCCTCCGGGAATGCCGCTCAGATAGGAGACCATGGTGGCCAGCAATTTCAGAAAGGGGTATTCGACCACCCCGCTGTGGCCGTCCACCAGGTGTTTGGCGCTGTCATAGCCGGTGCCGTAGGTGGCGCCACCCGACAGATAGCCGATGAGGCTCAGCAGCAGGCCGCAGCCGAAGGCCAGTAATACCGGGTGGCGCTGCACCAGGGGGACGATGCGGCGGCTGCCCTCCACCAGGGTGGTGGCGAACAGGCCGCCCAGGGCGCCGCCGGCGATGCCGCACAACAGCACCGCCGGCAGCACGGTGGCCAGGGGCAGCACCGCGTCGGTGGAGCCGAAATAGGTGTAGTCGCCGAGGATCATCAGGGCGGTGATGCCCGCCAGCACCACGGCGATCACCAGGGTGCCGCTGTTGCGCTGTTCATAGGAGCGGCTCATTTCCTCGATGGCGAACAGCAGCCCGGCCAGTGGCGTGTTGAAGGCGGCAGTGATGCCGGCGGCGCCGCCAGCCAGGATCAGGGCGCGAGTGGTCTGGCGGCTGTGGAAGGGTGTGATGCGGCGCACCGCATACATGATGGAGGCCCCGACGTGCACCGTGGGACCTTCGCGGCCGATGGAGGCCCCACACAGCAGGCCCAGGCAGGTGAGGAGAATCTTGGCCAGCGCCAGGCGCAGCGACAGGATGCGGCAACGCATGCTGTGGGTGTGCAGGGACAGCGCGGCGATGGTCTGGGGGATGCCGCTGCCCTCGCTGCCGCGGAAGAAGCGCCGCGTCAGCCAGGCGATGGTGGCCAGTCCCAGGGGCGTCAGCGCATAGGCCAGCCAGGGCTGTTCGCCGTGGAGGCGGTGAAAGAGGCTTTCACCATAAGCCGCCAGCAGGGCGAAGGCCGCTGCTACCGCGCCCACGATGAGGGCGCTGCCCCAGAATACCAGGCGCAGCTGCCAGGAACGGCGCGAAAAGAGCCGGCGGTGGGTGCGCATCAAGTGGCGGCGGTACATAGTGGGCGGCAGTTTATCATGAACGACGTGGCCGCTCTTGACTTGCATTTCATGGGTGATTAGATTGTTTATTCATATGAGGGCGGGAGGGACCAACACAAGCCGTCCAGGGTTAATAACAATAATGATAGAAAAACAAAACTCTTGGCGGCTTCCGGCCGCTTTTTTTTTGCCTGTCCCGCTGTTCTCTGAACACCATCGCCTCCCCTGATGGAAGTGGTCTCCGACAGCGCTGTACTGGACCTGTGGGGCTTGTTCCTCAGCGCCTTTCTGTCGGCCTCCCTGCTGCCCGGTGGTTCCGAAGTGCTGCTGTACGCACTGGCGGCCGGCGGCGGACGCGATCCCTGGTTGCTGCTGCTGGTGGCCGGTGCCGGCAATACCCTGGGCGGACTGAGTTCCTGGCTGCTGGGGCGGCTGCTGGCCTGGCGCTGGCCCGGTCATCGCCTGCTGCGGCGCCCCCGTTATCAGCAGGCCCTGGCGCGCCTGCGCCGTTGGGGCAGTCCGCTGTTGCTGTTGTCCTGGTTGCCTTTGGTGGGGGATCCCCTGTGCCTGGTGGCGGGCTGGCTGCGCATCGCCTTCTGGCCCAGCCTGCTGTTCATCGCCGCGGGCAAGGTGCTGCGCTATGGGGTGGTGTTGATGCTGGTGTGAGAGCCGGTGCCGTTTGAGCGCGGTGACTTGCACGCAGCAAGCTCACCACACCCGGCACGCCACTTCTTCGATCCGTCAAGCGGTGATGAGTAAACAGTGATGAGTGATGGCGCTAGTCGCTCTACATCACCCATCACCCATCACCCATTACTCATTACCCTTCTAAATTTTGACCGCTC
>CAYRLE010000111.1:5746-5846 GCA_964425105.1 uncultured Gammaproteobacteria bacterium
TGAGTAAGCAGTGATGAGTGATGGTGCTAGTCGCTCTACATCACCCATCACCCATCACCCATCACCCATTACTCATTACCCTTCTAAATTTTGACCGCTC
>CAYRLE010000112.1:0-5731 GCA_964425105.1 uncultured Gammaproteobacteria bacterium
CTCCTCATCATGCGCCTGCGCAGTCAGAGAACAATAGAAATCCGCGAAAAAATGGTCTGAAGAGAAGGGGTTAATGACGTCTTATCCAACCGCCGGCAGCTGAATCATAGAGACTGGATTCCGGGTCTCCGCCCGGAACAACAGCTTATGCAGAGGCTAGCAAAGCTCACTAGGAATCAGCTGGCGCCAGTTCACTCGCGTCCCATGCCTTTATTCTGGATGGCCATAACCCAGCATCCCGATGGCGGCCTGGTAATGCTTATTGGTGGCGAAGGCATCGAGCGTCCCCTCGTCCAGGGGGCGGCGCTCAATCTTACGGATCTCGCGCCCTGCGCGCTCCGATGTCACCTCGCCGCTGATGGTTTCATAGTGCTGCCATTTATCCATGAAGTTCGCATCAAAAGGCATATCCAGGCTGTCGCAGAGGCGCTCCATCCATGTCCCGGGCGCGGCGATGAAATCCTCATAGCGCAGGAAACCGATATCCCGGCAGTGCTCGGCATAGCGCAGATATCCTTCGAGGAAGGCTTCCAGCGTCAATTGCTTCTTGACCAGAGACAGCTGGCTCAAACTGAGCCACTGGTCGATGGGGTGGCGCACTATGGCATGACGCAGGAGTGAGAAACAACCGCTCAACTCCAGCACCTCGGCCGTGGTGAAGCGGTAACTGGGCTCGGGCGCGAAGGGCACGGCGGTAAAATCATAGTGCGACCAATCGCGCACCACCAGTATCTTGCCCAGTTCGTGGCAGCGTGCCTCGATCATGTCCAGCTGTTGAATGAAGTTCAGGCGGCCGCGGGCCTGGATCTCCATCAATGCTTGCTCATCGAACAGGTGAAACCATTGCACCGCCTGCTGCAGGGGATTGAAGCGCTCGCTGCCCTTGGGGTGGATCTCACTCAATAATACGACGCCTTCCATGCAGCCCAGACACTTGGCGATCAGGGTGCCGCCCGAGCGGGCCAGATTGTGCAACAGGCGGATGCGCCGCGCCTCACTGCTATGCGACTTGTCGCGGAGCGGTACAGGCACGGTCTCCACCGCGCCTTCTGCCGCGGGCAACAGGCGCCGTGCCTCGCCAAGGGATGCCAGCAGCCACTCTCGCAGATCCCTGCCGGGGGCGATCTCATCATAGCTGGCCACCACCGGCAGGAAGGGCTCCGCCAGTTCCACGCTGCCGCTGTGCACCAGGCTCTCGATCTGCGCCAGGGCGAGGCGGCAATTTTCGTATTCGCCCACGGCCAGCGCCAAGCGGGCAAAGGTCTGGAGATTGGCCAGGCTGGCATGCTGCTGCAGGAGCTGAAACAGGATGCGGTAGCCGTAGAGGCGGGCATAAAAACCCTGCACTGCACTGGCGGCATGCCGGGCATAGGCATGGCAATCCAGTGCCTGCTGATGCAGCTGCCAGGGAACACTCTCCCCCTGCTGTTCGAGATAGGCCAGCCAGTCCTGCCTGAGCCGCAAGGCATAGGGTCCCTGCAGGGCCTCCACCCAGCCACCGGTGATCAGAGAGGGGGGCTGGATCTCAGCCGGCACCTCCTCCAGCAGACGGCCCTCTGCAGCCAGCTGCCGGCGCCGTGCGGCGCCGAACAGAAAGCCGTCATGTCGGGCGCACTCTGCTTCTTCCGGCAAAGGCGCATAGACATCGCTTTCCGGCAAGCGCTGAAAAATACCATAGCCATTATCCTGCAACAGACTGCTGTGGAAACCCCGGTCGGCCGCCAGCCTGTCCTCCCAGGCCTGGCGATAGAGGTCTTCCAGCTGGCGGGTGAAGCGCTGCGGGTCGCATAGGATGGAGTTGCGGATGGCCCCGGGGATGCGCCGCCGCAGGCCCTCCAGCAAGGCCGGATCCCGCGCCAGGGCCAGCGCCTGTTCGATATAGGCCGCCTCCGTCTCCGCCACCGTCTCCTCGATGCCGATGTTCTTCAAAATCGAATAACTCACCCGCTGGGCATGCACCCGCCCCACCAGGGTCACCACCGGCACCCCCATCCACAGGGCCTCGCAGGTGGTGGTGGTGCCATTGTAGGGAAAGGTGTCCAGGGCAATGTCGATCTCCCGGTAACTGTCCAGATGGGCCTCGCGGCTCTCCGTGAAGCCCCGCAATTCCAGACGCTGTGCCTCGATGCCGTGGCGCGCGAATTCACGCCGGATATTCTCCTGCACCACGGCCTCCCCCGCCAGGCGCGCCTTGATCACCAGACGGCTGTCCGGCAGCTGCTGCAGGATGGCGCTCCAGGTACGTATGACATCGGGCGTCAGCTTGCGGGTGTCGTTGAAGGAACCGAAGGTCACATGACCCCGCTCCACAAGCGGCGGCCTGGCCTGCCGGGGACGCTCCTGAAAGGCGCCGAAGCACAGGAAGGACTGCGGCAGGCGCAGCAGTTCTTCCGTGTACAACGTTCCGCCCTCGGCCTCGGCATAGCCGTCGCTGATCCGATAGTCCAGCGCCGCCAGACCCGTGCTGTTGGGATAGCCCAGCCAACTCATCTGCAGCGGCGCCGGACGTCGGGCCAGCACGGTCAGGGCACTGTTGCCGGTATGGCCGGCAAGGTCCACCAGAATATGAATACCGTCATCCTTGATCATCCGGGCAAGATCATCAGTAGCAAGCTCACTGACATCGACGAAGCGGCTCACGGCCTGACGCATCTCGGCGCCCATGGCGTCCTCCTGGAAGCCCCGCGAATAACAGATGATTTCGAAATGCTCCTGGTCATGGGCGGCCAGCACGTGACGCAGAAAAAAGCCTACGGAGTGTGCACAGAAATCAGGCGACAAATAGGCAATGCGCAGCTTCTCCACATTCTCCAGGCGCTGCCAGTCATGTACGAAGGGCTTGCAGACACGGCTGACCTTGTCTCCCCAGCTGCGGTGGATCTGAAACAGTGTCTGAGGATCGATCTCGGGACGGGCCACCAGACACAGCAGCAGGCTGCTGACATAGCGCGGCTGCGAATCTTCACAGCCGGCCAGCTCCAGGAGCGCCGGCTGATGACGTGCGACCATATCCCAGGCACAGGCCTCATAGAAGGTACTGAAGGCCGCCAAGCCTGCCTCCTGAATCCCACATTCCTCGATAAAACGACGGGCCAGGGCATAGGCCTGACCGAATTCGCCGACCTGCTTCAGGGCGCTGATCAGGCCGGCATAGACCGGTGCCACCCGTTGCAGAGCCAGTGCCTGCCGGTAGTGGGACACGGCCTGCCCATAATCCTGCTGGGCAGCATACACACTGCCCAGGTTGAACCAGGCCAGCCAGTCATCCTTCTTGATGGCAATAGAACGCTCCAGGCAATCGCGGGCCTTGGCGAGTTGCAGGGAGGCATGATAGAGCTTGCCCAGATTATTGAGCGCCAGCCAGTGATCCGGCTTCTGCGTCAGGACCGCCTGGTAGTGCCGCACCGCCTCCTCATCCCTACCCACCTCCTGCAGGGCAGCCCCCAGGTTGAGGCGGGCATCGATGAAATCCGGCGCTTGCTCAGCCACCGCGCCCAGCAGCTCGCAGCTGCGCGCGAAGTTCCTGCGCTGGTATTCCGCGGTACCCAGTACAAAGCGGGCATCGATATCATGGGGATGGCTGGCCAACACCTGCTGGGCCAGGGAGGCTGCCTCATGACTGCGCTCCTCCCGCAGGGCCTGCTGCGCCGCACGCAGCAATGCATTCTTATCCTTGGCAGCTTGAAGTGGCATTTCAGCTTCTGCCCCATCTCTATGGATATCCTCTGGCAAGGAATGGCGCTTCGCTTCCCAGGCCTGGCGATAGAGGTTCTCCAACTGGCGGGTGAAGCGCTGCGGGTCGCATAGGATGGAGTTGCGGATGGCCCCGGGGATGCGCCGCCGCAGGCCCTCCAGCAAGGCCGGATCCCGCGCCAGGGCCAGCGCCTGTTCGATATAGGCCGCCTCCGTCTCCGCCACCGTCTCCTCGATGCCGATGTTCTTCAAAATCGAATAACTCACCCGCTGGGCATGCACCCGCCCCACCAGGGTCACCACCGGCACCCCCATCCACAGGGCCTCGCAGGTGGTGGTGGTGCCATTGTAGGGAAAGGTGTCCAGGGCAATGTCGATCTCCCGGTAACTGTCCAGATGGGCCTCGCGGCTCTCCGTGAAGCCCCGCAATTCCAGACGCTGTGCCTCGATGCCGTGGCGCGCGAATTCACGCCGGATATTCTCCTGCACCACGGCCTCCCCCGCCAGGCGCGCCTTGATCACCAGACGGCTGTCCGGCAGCTGCTGCAGGATGGCGCTCCAGGTACGTATGACATCGGGCGTCAGCTTGCGGGTGTCGTTGAAGGAACCGAAGGTCACATGACCCCGCTCCACAAGCGGCGGCCTGGCCTGCCGGGGACGCTCCTGAAAGGCGCCGAAGCACAGGAAGGACTGCGGCAGGCGCAGCAGTTCTTCCGTGTACAACGTTCCGCCCTCGGCCTCGGCATAGCCGTCGCTGATCCGATAGTCCAGCGCCGCCAGACCCGTGCTGTTGGGATAGCCCAGCCAGGTCATCTGCAGCGGCGCCGGGCGCAGGACGAATGCAGCGAGACGGCCGTTGCGGGTATGACCGGAGAGGTCTACCAGGATATGGATCCCATCGCGCCTCACCTGGGCGGCAAAGTCCTCGTCGCTCATGTCACGGATATCCCGATACTGATGCACAGACTGGCGGATCTTCCGGGTCATGTCGTCGTCGCCGCTGTTACTAGCATAACAATGGACCCGAAAGTGCGCCGCATCGTGGGCAGCCAGCACGTGGTTCATGAACAGCCCAACGGAATGGCCGCTGAAATCACCCGACACATAGCCGATATTCAACTTGTCATCGCCAGCGGGGAGGCAGGCCGCGGGCAAGACTGCCGCCTTGCCGCGGCTGATTGCGGCACCCCAGCAGCGGTGAATATCGAAAATCACCTCGGGCGCGATGTCACTGCAGGTGTTGAGGGACAGCAGCATGTCCTGGAGAATCCCGAGGGGCACGCTCCTGCCATGTGCCGCCTGCTGGAGATGGGGCAGCAACTCACAGCTGCGCTGCCAGTCGCAACATGAGACCATGAGGGGGAAGGACAGCGCCTGGAGCATTGGCGGAGCCTCTCCCTGCAGCGCCTCACAGGCGGCCTCATAGGCCGCGGGCAAATCGCTGCCTATGAGGGCAATGATCAGATTGGTATAGAACACGGCGTCCGCTTGCAAGGCAACGGCGCGCCTGCCATAGGCCACCGCCTGCCGGTAATCGCCCAGCTGCCTGCAGACCACGCTCAGGTTGTTGCAGGCCGGCGCATAGGCCGGCTCTGTGGCCAGCACCTGAAGATAGGCATCTCTGGCCTCCTCATTGCGCCCCAATATGCGGCAGGCATTGCCGAGGTTATACCAGGCCAGGTGATTGCCGGGCTGCTGAGCCGTCACCTCCAGCAGCAGGCTTGCAGCCTCCTCCTCGCGGCCGGCACCCAACAGGGTGACCGCCAGATTCATGCGCACCTCGAGATTGTCCGGCTGTTTGTCCAGCAACTTGCGGAAGCGTTGTATGGCCTCCCGGTAATTGCCCTTCTGATACTGAACACAACCCTCCAGGAACAGCACTTCTTTGTGGCTGGGCCGTTTCCTGCGCAGGCGCCGGGTCAGATTTTCTGCGCTCTCGATCTCGCCCAGGCTGATGTGATGCCGGATCTTGTTCAGGGATTGTTGCAGGTTCACGGGCTCCGCCTTTTTAAGTTAGTAATGAGTGATGCGCGATGAG
>CAYRLE010000113.1:0-5602 GCA_964425105.1 uncultured Gammaproteobacteria bacterium
GCCAAAATGGCTTTTCCGCAGTAGATTCATCCTAAACCCGACAGACTCCTAGGATGCCTCAATTATTGTCCACCGCTTAGGAAAGCGTTGTTGTAGCACCCACTGCTAGTCAATTGCAGTCAGCGGGGTGAGGTGATTCTTCAGTATTCTGCAAGTGGCCGGGTTACTAAGACAAACGATAACAAAGCGCCATTCAGCTTTGTTATCGTTTGTCTTAGTAATAACCAGAGGAGGGTGACATGAAAAGGATACTGAGTATCGACGGCGGTGGCATACGGGGGATTATCCCGGCCCTGGTGCTGGCCGAAATCGAAAACAGGACGGGCAGGCGTATTGCAGAGTGCTTCGACCTGATTGCAGGCACTTCAACCGGTGGTATTCTCGCCTTGGGTTTGAGTAAGGATGATGGCAGCAGGAAACCCCAGTACACGGCAGCTGAACTTGTCGATATCTACGAAAAGCGGGGCAGCGAGATCTTTTCCCGTTCTTTGTGGAAGGGTGTGTCCTCGCTGGGAGGACTGACTGATGAACTGTATAGCCATAAAGGGCTGGAAAAGGTGCTCGATGAATATTTTTCCGATGATCCCCTGAGTTCCTCGCTCACCAAGACAGTCCTGCCATGCTATGACATTCAGAACAGGGAGCCGCTATTTCTGAAAAGCTGGAAAGAAGAGCATCGGGCCGTGCAGATGAGGCACGCGGCGCGCGCAACTTCTGCAGCGCCGACTTATTTTGAACCCGCCCTGGTTCCCATTGGCAGTGCCACCAAGGCCCTGATCGACGGCGGCGTCTTCATCAATTCTCCTGTTGTGTCGGCATTTGTGGAGGCCAAGAAGGTGTTTCCTGAGGATGATGAAAAGGAATTCCTTGTGCTGGCGCTGGGTACTGGCGAATTGATTCGCCCAATCTCATATGATGAGGCAAAAGACTGGGGGCGGGCCGGGTGGCTGCTGCCGCTCTTGAGCTGCATGTTCGACGGCGTTGCGGATGCGGCAGACTATCAGATGGAGCTGCTCCTTGGTGACAAATACATCCGTTTGCAGACCAGCCTGTCCGTTGCCTCCGACGACATGGATGATGTGACTGCTGGCAATATCGAGAATCTGAAAAGAGAAGCCAGGACCCTGATCCGCACCCACCAGCCGGAGATAGAAGCAATCTGCCAGCTGCTGGCGGATTGAGTCGCTCATGTGCGGTGTGGGCCGGCTCTCCTGGCCCATACCCGCCAAGCCAGCAACAGCAGCAGAATCACTGCATAGATCAGTGGTTCCCGCAGATCCTTCTTCACCAGCCACAGATAGTGCAGCACTCCCAGGGTGGCGATGACGTAGACCAGTTGATGGAGCTGACGCCAGCGCCGCCCGAGGCGTTTTATCATGGCTTTGCTGGAGGTGACGGCCAGGGGGATGAGGAGCAGGTAGGCACTGAAACCGAGGGTGATGTAGGGGCGCTTGACGATGTCCTTGTAGATTTCCTGGAGATCGAAGAACTGGTCGAATACCAGGTAGGTGAGGAAGTGCAGGCAGGCATAGAAAAAGGTGAAGAGCCCCAGCATGCGGCGGATGCGCAGCAGTTCATGCCAGCCGCTGAGGCGCCGCAGAGGGGTGATGCTGAGCGTGAGCAGCAGCAGGCGCAGGGTCCAGTCGCCGGTGCGGTGGGTGATCTTCTCCACCGGGTTGGCGCCCAGGGCGTCGCTGAAGGCAGCAAAGAGCAGCAGGACGAAGGGCAGCAGGCAGAGCGTGAAGGTCAGCGGCTTGAGCCAGTGCACCGCGCGCGCCTTTTGCGCCAGGAGGCCCTCAGAAGAAGCGTTTGAGATCCATGCCCGCATAGAGTTGCGCCACCTCCTCTGCATAGCCGTTGAACATCAAGGTCTCGCGTTTGAAGAAATCGCCGATGCGCCGTTCCCGGGCCTGGCTCCAGCGCGGGTGGTCCACTGCGGGATTGACGTTGGCGTAGAAGCCGTATTCCCGCGGACCGGCCTTCATCCAGGTGGTCAGGGGTTGTCGTTCGGTGAAGCGGATCCTGACAATGGATTTGACGTTCTTGAAGCCGTATTTCCAGGGCACCACCAGGCGCAGCGGGGCGCCGTTCTGGTTGGGCAGCACCTTGCCGTAGAGGCCCACCGCCAGGATGGTGAGGGGGTGCAGGGCCTCGTCCATGCGCAGGCCTTCCACATAGGGCCAGTCCAGGACCCGGCGCCGCTGGCCGGGCATCTGCTCGGGGTCGTAGAGGGTGGTGAACTCCACGTATTTGGCGCGCGAGGTGGGCTGGAAGCGCCTGATGAGATCGGCCAGGGGGAAGCCCACCCAGGGGATGACCATGGACCAGGCCTCCACGCAGCGCAGGCGGTAGATGCGTTCTTCCAGGGCATGGGGGCGGAGGATGTCCTCCAGCTGGTAGATGCCGGGTTTTTCCACCTCGCCCTCGATGGCGACGCTCCAAGGGTCGCTGCGGAAGTTGCGGGCCAGGGGCGCGACGTCTTCCTTGTCGGTGGAGAATTCATAGAAGTTGTTGTAGTGGGTGATGTCCTTGTAGTCGGTGAGTTCTTCATCCAGGGTATAGCGGGTCTTGGCGATGGGGCCCAGTTGCAGCGCCGCGCGCCCCAGCTCGGGATAGAGCAGGGCGGGGGGCAGGGCTGCGGCGGCGAGCAGGGCCGCTGAGGAGGTGAGAAAGCGCCGCCGGTCGAGATACAGCTGCTGGCCGGTGATCTCGGATGGCGCGATGCTGTTGCGGGTTCGCGATTTGATCAGCATGGGTGCTCCCTTGCTTGCTACGATGGTGACTATTATGGGATAGAATTGTCATGAAAGTATCACGGGGTGGCGCCTACATGAGGCTTGTCGTGAGTTGTGGGCAATGCCCACCGAGCGGTGGTTTCTATGAGTTGGTCTTGGTGGGCGGTGCCCACGGGTAGTTTGTCGGGTATTTGTGGCGTGGATGAGCGTGCTGTCATTCACTGGGAGTTGCTGTTTGAAGATGATGAGAATTGCGTTGGGTATCGAGTATGACGGCAGCGGCTTTTGCGGCTGGCAGGTGCAGGATGGCACGCGCACCGTGCAGGGTTGTGTGGAGCATGCGCTGGCGCGGGTGGCGGATCATGCGCTGCGGGTGGTGTGTGCGGGGCGCACCGATACCGGGGTGCACGCCCTGGGGCAGGTGGTGCATTTCGATACCACGGCGCAGCGTCCCCAGCACGCCTGGGTTCTGGGCGCCAACGCCAATCTGCCGCCTGATGTGAGCGTGCGCTGGGCGCGATCGGTGCCGTCGGAATTCCATGCCCGTTTCGGGGCCTTGCGCCGTCATTACCGCTATGTGATCTATAATCACCGGGTGCGGCCCGCACTGGGGGAGGGGCGGGTTTCCTGGGACTACCGGCCCCTGGAGGTGGCGCTCATGAACAAAGCGGCCGCCTTTCTCATTGGTGAACATGATTTTTCTTCCTACCGCGCCTATGCCTGCCAGGCGAAGACCCCCACGCGCACCGTGTACCGTCTGGAGGTGGTGCGGCGGGGCGATTACGTGGTGCTCGATATCGAGGCCAATGCCTTTCTCCATCACATGGTGCGCAACATCGCCGGGGTGCTGATGGCCATCGGGGCGGGTGAACGGCCGCCGGCCTGGAGCCGGGAGGTGTTGGAACTGCGCGACCGCAAGCTGGGTGGTGTGACTGCGCCGCCCGGGGGGCTGTATTTCATGCGGGTGTACTATCCGCAGTCCTTCGGCCTGCCGGCCGAGGCGCGCGAACTGCTGGTCTAGGACAGGCTGCCGGGTCTCAGGTGGCCTGTTTGAAGGGGTAGACCCGGCCGCCGCTTGCGGCTGAGGGGACGAGCGGCCAGGCGTCGCTCTGCAGCCAGGCGGCCAGTTTCTCGGCCGGCATCGGCCTGCTGATGTGATAGCCCTGGACATAGTCGCAGCCCATGGCCTGCAGCATCTCCAGGGTCTGCTGATCCTCCACCCCCTCGGCGATGACCTTGAGGTCGAGGTTGTGGGCCAGGTCGATGGTGGTGCGCACGATCATGGCGTTGTTGTCGTTCTGGGCCATGGACATCACGAAGGATTTGTCGATCTTGATTTCACCCACCGGCAGTTTGCTGAGATAGGCCAGCGAGGAATAGCCGGTACCGAAGTCGTCGATGGACAGGTGCAGGCCCATCTTGTTGAGTTGGTTGAGGATCTCCATGGTGCGCTGGGGATCCTGCATCATGGCGCTCTCGGTGAGTTCCAGGGTGAGGCGTTGGTGGGGGACCTCATGGGAACTCAGCATGCCGGTCAGCATGTCCGGCAGGTCCTGGTCCAGCAGGCTGTGGGCGGAGAGGTTGACGGCGATGCTGATGTCCATGCCGTCTGCCAGCCAGCTGCGGTGCTGGCACAATGCCTGGTTCAGCACCCATTGGGTGAGGGGTTTGATGAGGCCGGTGCGCTCCGCCAGGGGAATGAATTCATCGGGGCCGATGAGACCGTGCTGCTTGTGGTGCCAGCGCACCAGGGCCTCGACGCCGGTGAGGCGCTGCTGCTGGATGTCCACCTTGGGCTGGAAGTGGAGCATCAGTTCGTCGCGGCAGATGGCTTGGCGCAGTTCTCCCATCAGGGTGAGGCGCTGGGGGCTGTGCTGATCCAGATTCTGCTCGTAGCTCATGATGCCGCTGTTGTTCTTGCGGGCGGCATTCATGGCCACATGGGCCCGCTGCAGCAGGGTATCCGCATCGCTGCCGTGCAGGGGATGGAGGGTGATGCCGATGCTGGCCTGGATGCCGATGGACAGGCCGTCCAGTTCGAAGGGCATTTCCAGGGCGCGGATCAGTTTCTGGCTGAGGGTGACGCCGTCCCGCTGGCCGCCGATGCGTGGCAGGAGTATACCGAATTCGTCTCCGCCCAGGCGCGCCACCGTGTCGGACTCGCGCACCACGCTGGTGAGGCGTGCAGCGACATGCTTCAGCAGACGGTCACCATTGTAGTGCCCCAGGGTGGTGTTGATTTCTTTGAAGTCATGGAGCCCCAGCATGAGTATGGCCACCGGATATTTGTCGCGCAGGGCACTGGCCAGGGCCTGCTGGGCGCGGTCGCTGAACAGTACCCGGTTGGGGAGGTCGGTGAGGCCGTCATGGGTGGTGTGGTAGTTCGCCTGGGTTTCCAGGCTCGCGGTCTGGGCCCGCAACTCATTGGTCTGGTCGACGATGAGCGCCCCTGCCTCATAGGCCATGATGGCGGTGGCGTACTGGCCCCAGAGACCGAAGATGAAGGGCATGCTGTCCAGCAGCCAGAGGACGGGATTGCCTTGTTGGGCCTGGATGAAGGCATTCAGGGAGTATTCCCCGAACTGCTGGTAGCTCACCAGCAGGGTGGCCAGCACAATGGCGATGGCGGCGATGAGGGCGCCATAGACAGAGAATTTGCTTGCCTTGGCCTTGAGCAGTTGTACATTGCTGCTGAGAGTTGCCTTGGCGCTGTCGTTTGTTGTCATCATGAAGGTATCTTGTTCAATTGTCGCTCGCCGGACCGGAGGCGCACACGGCACGGCCTCGGGCAAAGAGAGGCTCCCGCCTTGTTCTCACCCTGTATACAACGGCAAATACGCTTGTTACTTAAGAATTTTCTGATCGGC
>CAYRLE010000114.1:0-5436 GCA_964425105.1 uncultured Gammaproteobacteria bacterium
TCCTGGAGCCGCGTCACGGCGCTCGCCAGCAGGTTTTCAAGAAGAAGTTTCATGGCTTAATTCCGCTCGGGCAAAGCGCCTATTATCGCCGCTGGCCGCGGACATGCAAGGGCGCATTGCTGCTTCTGGTGCTCAGAACATCTCCTGAGGGTCCACGTCCAGCGACCAGCGCACCTTGCGCGCCTGCGGCAGTTGGCCCAGCTGCGGCACCAGCGCCGTCAGCAGCTGGTGCAGCGGTCCGCGGTGCCGGGACTGCAGCAGCAGCTGGGCGCGGTAGCGCCCGGCGCGGCGCTCCATGGGAGCCGGCACCGGGCCCAGCAGCTGCAGCTGTTTGGGGAGCAGGGGGGCGGCCAGCTGCGCCGCCGCCTCCAGGAAGGCCAGCGGCGCCTCCTGGTCCACGGCCTCGGCGCGCAGCAGGGCCAGGGCGCTGAAGGGCGGCAACTGGCTGAGGCGCCGCTCTTCCAGGAGCAGCTGGCTGATGCCTGGATAGTCCTGGCGCAGCAGGCGGGCGAAGAGGGGATGGTCCGGATAGCGGCTCTGGATCAGTACTTCACCGGCCAGCCGGGCGCGCCCGGCGCGCCCCGCCACCTGCAGCACCAGCTGGGCCATGCGCTCCGTGGCGCGGAAGTCGGCGCCGAACAGGCCCTGGTCGGCATCCAGCACTCCCACCAGGGTGATGCCCGGCAGGTGATGGCCCTTGGCGATCATCTGGGTGCCCAGCAGGATGCGGCGCCCGCCGTCCTGGAGGCGTTCCAGCAAGGCCTGCAGGCTGCCCTTGCGCCGCGTGCTGTCGCGGTCGACGCGGATGATCTCGGTGTCGGGAAAGTGCCGCGCCAGGGCCTCCTCCACGCGCTCCGTGCCTTGTCCCAGGGCATGGAGATCCAGGCCGCCGCACTGGGGGCACTGGCGTTCCAGCACATGGCGGCTGTCGCAGTGATGGCAGCGCAACAGGGCGCGGGACTGGTGCAGCACCAGGTGGGCGTCGCAGCGCTGGCAGCGGGCGACCCAGCCGCAGTGCTGGCAGTAGAGGGTGGGGGCATAGCCGCGCCGGTTGAGGAACAGCAGCACCTGATGGTCGTCGCGCAGGTGCTCGCCGATGGTCTTGAGCAGCGCTGGGGACAGGCCATGATCCAGGCGCTGGTTGCGGATGTCGATGAGGCCCATGCGCGGTGGCGCTGCACCGCCGGCGCGCCGTTCCAGGCGCAGGTGGGCATAGCGGCCGCTCGCAGCGTTGTGCAGGCTCTCCAGTGAGGGGGTGGCGGAGCCCAGCACCACGGGGATGGCGCTGCGCCGGGCGCGCATCACGGCGATGTCGCGGGCATGGTAGCGGAAGCCGTCCTGCTGCTTGAAGGAGGGATCGTGTTCCTCGTCGATGATGATCACACCGGGCCGCTGCAGGGGGGTGAACACCGCGGAGCGGGTGCCGATGACCACCGGCGCCTCCCCGTCGCGCGCCGCCAGCCAGGCATGCAGGCGCTGGCGGTCGGTGAGTCCCGAATGGAGCACCGCCAGGGGCAGGCGCAGATGCTGACGGAAGCGTTGCACCAGTTGGGGGGTGAGGCCGATTTCCGGGATCAGCACCAGGGCCTGCAGGCCTTGCTGGAC
Source organism: uncultured Gammaproteobacteria bacterium (assembly GCA_964425105.1). GTDB lineage: Bacteria > Pseudomonadota > Gammaproteobacteria > SZUA-140 > SZUA-140 > S012-109. The sequence continues at coordinate 1,606 of CAYRLE010000114.1, forward strand.
AACTTGTTCGATGATGTGCAGGTAGACCTCGGTTTTGCCGCTGCCTGTGACGCCTTCCAGGAGAAAGGGTTGAAACTGTCCCAACCCCTGGCAGACGGCATCCGCAGCCGCCTGCTGGGGAGGGTGCAGGGGGTGGGGGCGGTAGTCTCCGGCGGGTTCCGCGCAGTAGGCAGGATGGTGGGCGATTTCCTCTCTGGCCAGCCAGCCCTTGGCCTCCAGGGCGCGCAACGCACCGCGCCAGTCGCCGCCCTGGGCCTGGAGCCAGCTCTGTTCCAGGCCCTCGGGATGTTGCCGCAACAACTCCAGCAGGGCAGCCTGGCGCGGCGCCCGCTGCAGCTGGCCGGGTTCGAGGGTATTGCCGGCGGGCGTCAATCGGTAGCGGCGCAGGGTCTGTCCCTGGGCCGGGCGGCCTTCCCGCAGCAGGGCGGGGAGGGCGCTGAAGATCACCTCCCCTAAGGGATGGTGATAATAGTCGGCGGCCCAGCGCAGCAGGGAGAGCATGGCCGGCGGCAGCAGGGGCTCCCGGTCCAGCAGCGCCCGGGCCCGTTTCAGGCGGTGTTGCGCAAGCTCGCTGTGGGCGGCGCTGCCCAGCACCAGGGCGATTTTCGTGCCGCGCCCGAAGGGCACACGCAGCCGCACCCCCGCCTTGATGGCAGTCAGGGGGCAGTCGCCGGGCGGCAGGTAGTCGTAGCACTGATAGAGGGGGGCGGGCACGGCGACTGTGATGATGCCTTCGCTGTGATCCATGGCGGCCAAGGGTAGCATGAGTAGGGGGAGGAAATCCGCGCCAATGTGCGAGAGATGCTTCCTCAATTATGAGCAACCTTTTATCAGGGCTCTCATGTTATGGGGCTAACTGCTTGTCGTGCCGCGGGTTTGGAAGTTTTCCACAATTTCTGTGGATAACTTTGTGGAAGAAATGGGGTGATGGCGTCTTAAGCCGCGTGGATATTGGCTTTTTGACAATTTGATGACAATTTCGCCCAAAATTAAAACAATATAAATATCAGTGGCTTAATTGTATCTGTAGGCAGTGGTCAAGAAAACGCCGCCGGCTGGGCCGGAATCCCGGCAGTGGTCCTCGAAACTGTGCATAAGATTTTCCGAAAGCCCCTGAAAAGGCTTGACAAGGGGGCGGTTTGAGGGTGTGGAATGGGGCGGAAGCCGTCAAAAGGGCTTGGTCACTGCCAGAATGACAATGGCTACCAGGAACAGTACCGGGATTTCGTTGACCCAGCGGTAGAAGCGGTGTGAGTGGCGATTGGCGCCATTTTTGAAGGCCTGCAGCAGGCGGCCGCAGTAGACATGATAGGCCACCAGCAGCAGCACCAGCATCAGCTTGGCATGCAGCCAGCCGCTGTGGGCATAGGCCGCCCAGGCGTAGTCGGCCAGCAGCCAGGCGCCACACAGCACAGTGAGCACGGCGCCCGGGGTCATGATGCCATAGAACAGCTTGCGCTCCATGATTTTGAAACGCTGGTCGCTGATGGCGTCCTCGCTCATGGCGTGATAGACAAAGAGGCGCGGCAGATAGAACAGCCCGGCGAACCAGGTGACCATGAAGATGATGTGAAAGGCCTTGATCCACAGCATTGCTATGCTCCTGTCGTTGGCTGGGGGTGAGCCCCGCTATGCGCGTTTTGCCAGTGGCCGGTAGCTCAGATAGGCATCCGCCAGGGCCTGGTAGATGGGGCGCGGGCAGATCAGCCGTGACACGCCGTTGGCCACCAGGGCCGTGGCCATGAGGGGCAGCAGCATGGCGGAGTCGCCGTTCATCTCCATGACGATGACAAAGGCGGTAATGGGGGTCTGCACGACGCCGGTAAAATAGCCCACCATGCCCAGGATGACAATGGCCGCAGCCGGCGCCGCGGGCAGCAAGGGGGCGAGATCGGCGCCCAGTCCGGCGCCCACCGAGAGGGAGGGTGAGAAAATGCCTCCGGGAATGCCGCTCAGATAGGAGACCATGGTGGCCAGCAATTTCAGAAAGGGGTATTCGACCACCCCGCTGTGGCCGTCCACCAGGTGTTTGGCGCTGTCATAGCCGGTGCCGTAGGTGGCGCCACCCGACAGATAGCCGATGAGGCTCAGCAGCAGGCCGCAGCCGAAGGCCAGTAATACCGGGTGGCGCTGCACCAGGGGGACGATGCGGCGGCTGCCCTCCACCAGGGTGGTGGCGAACAGGCCGCCCAGGGCGCCGCCGGCGATGCCGCACAACAGCACCGCCGGCAGCACGGTGGCCAGGGGCAGCACCGCGTCGGTGGAGCCGAAATAGGTGTAGTCGCCGAGGATCATCAGGGCGGTGATGCCCGCCAGCACCACGGCGATCACCAGGGTGCCGCTGTTGCGCTGTTCATAGGAGCGGCTCATTTCCTCGATGGCGAACAGCAGCCCGGCCAGTGGCGTGTTGAAGGCGGCAGTGATGCCGGCGGCGCCGCCAGCCAGGATCAGGGCGCGAGTGGTCTGGCGGCTGTGGAAGGGTGTGATGCGGCGCACCGCATACATGATGGAGGCCCCGACGTGCACCGTGGGACCTTCGCGGCCGATGGAGGCCCCACACAGCAGGCCCAGGCAGGTGAGGAGAATCTTGGCCAGCGCCAGGCGCAGCGACAGGATGCGGCAACGCATGCTGTGGGTGTGCAGGGACAGCGCGGCGATGGTCTGGGGGATGCCGCTGCCCTCGCTGCCGCGGAAGAAGCGCCGCGTCAGCCAGGCGATGGTGGCCAGTCCCAGGGGCGTCAGCGCATAGGCCAGCCAGGGCTGTTCGCCGTGGAGGCGGTGAAAGAGGCTTTCACCATAAGCCGCCAGCAGGGCGAAGGCCGCTGCTACCGCGCCCACGATGAGGGCGCTGCCCCAGAATACCAGGCGCAGCTGCCAGGAACGGCGCGAAAAGAGCCGGCGGTGGGTGCGCATCAAGTGGCGGCGGTACATAGTGGGCGGCAGTTTATCATGAACGACGTGGCCGCTCTTGACTTGCATTTCATGGGTGATTAGATTGTTTATTCATATGAGGGCGGGAGGGACCAACACAAGCCGTCCAGGGTTAATAACAATAATGATAGAAAAACAAAACTCTTGGCGGCTTCCGGCCGCTTTTTTTTTGCCTGTCCCGCTGTTCTCTGAACACCATCGCCTCCCCTGATGGAAGTGGTCTCCGACAGCGCTGTACTGGACCTGTGGGGCTTGTTCCTCAGCGCCTTTCTGTCGGCCTCCCTGCTGCCCGGTGGTTCCGAAGTGCTGCTGTACGCACTGGCGGCCGGCGGCGGACGCGATCCCTGGTTGCTGCTGCTGGTGGCCGGTGCCGGCAATACCCTGGGCGGACTGAGTTCCTGGCTGCTGGGGCGGCTGCTGGCCTGGCGCTGGCCCGGTCATCGCCTGCTGCGGCGCCCCCGTTATCAGCAGGCCCTGGCGCGCCTGCGCCGTTGGGGCAGTCCGCTGTTGCTGTTGTCCTGGTTGCCTTTGGTGGGGGATCCCCTGTGCCTGGTGGCGGGCTGGCTGCGCATCGCCTTCTGGCCCAGCCTGCTGTTCATCGCCGCGGGCAAGGTGCTGCGCTATGGGGTGGTGTTGATGCTGGTGTGAGAGCCGGTGCCGTTTGAGCGCGGTGACTTGCACGCAGCAAGCTCACCACACCCGGCACGCCACTTCTTCGATCCGTCAAGCGGTGATGAGTAAACAGTGATGAGTGATGGCGCTAGTCGCTCTACATCACCCATCACCCATCACCCATTACTCATTACCCTTCTAAATTTTGACCGCTCCGATCTGTCAAGAGGTGATGAGTAAGCAGTGATGAGTGATGGTGCTAGTCGCTCTACATCACCCATCACCCAT
>CAYRLE010000115.1:0-5215 GCA_964425105.1 uncultured Gammaproteobacteria bacterium
TACGAGGTGATCGGCATGACTAAACGGCATATCCATATCGGTGTGGAAGATGCAGATCATGGTTTTGAGCGTTTTATCAAGGCTTGGCATAAGGCCGAGGCTGGCGGATCGGAAGAGGTGGAAATACATCTCAATTATGAGGATCTTTCCATGCTGGCTTCGATACTGACACCCAAGCGTCTGGAGTTGATGAAGTCACTGCGCCAGCATGGCCCGCTGAGTGTACGGGCATTGGCGAAGCAGCTGAAACGTGATTATAAAAATGTTCATGTCGATGTCAGTGCCCTGGAGGAAGCGGGTCTTATTCAGCGCACCGAAGAAGGACTGCTGGTGGCTCCATGGGATGTGATCGATGCCCATGTGCGATTGGTGGCGTGACTTGGAGAAGATCTAGAGCAGTTCGTTCGAGTGCCTGAAGGCAGGTTTTGGTGGGCGGTGCCCACCCTACTTTTGCCGGGGTATCGCAGGCTACTTTGGGATCAAGCCAGGGGTTGCCGATGGTTGAAAAGCTTGCGAGTTTTGGCGACGAGGCTGGCGTGAGATTTTTCAAGCTGCTCGAGGCCGGCAAGTGCGGCATGGCTCCATCGTCGGCCGCGCGCGCTAACAGCTGACCAGGCATTTTCCAGATCAAAAGGGCGCTCCTCGATTAGCACCTCGAGCAACTGGGCAGCCTGTGCGCGATCCTTGGCAGCCTTGGCGTGGAATGCCGCAATACGGCGTTCGTCGGCCTCAACGGCTGTGCGCCCCTGCCTGAAGCGTTCCACGAAACGGCGTGTTGTTTCGTTGTCGGGACCGATATAAACCTGGCGGATGCCCTGGCGAATATCCCGGTATTGGAAATACCAGTAACGACGCCCATTGATAGTTTTCTCTGTGAATCCACCGCGCAGGTTAGCGATAGAGCGCTGGCCTTCCAGTGCGAAGAGCATATCGAGAAGTTCCGCGTAGAGGCTGGTGACGGTGGCGTTGTGATGGCGGATGGGTGAGTGGGAGCCATGAAATTATACTACAAGTAGCGTGACTTGTAGTATAAACAGGCTGGCCTCTGCGAGGCAATCTCTCTAGCAGCGATAAAGATCCGGTCAATTGGATTTGGGTCGAAACTGAATATTCGCCATTGCCCCCCTATTGCAAAAAGCCTATAGCAATAGGGGGGACCGGTTTTTCATCAGGGTATCTTATTCTCCGCCTTGTTTTCCGCCGGAGGGGCGGCCGGTGTCTCGGTGCCTGGCCGTGGTTCCTTTTTCTCGGCGGCCACGGTCTTGGCGACGGCGCTGTGCACCGGGGAGGGGGCGAAGTCGGGTTTGGGGGCCTCGGTCTGGGCCGGCATGGGGACGATTTTCTCCTGACTTTGAGATGCTGTCTTGTCCTGCTCCTGAGGCGCCGTCTTGCCCGGCTCCTTTTGTTCTGCACGTTTTTCCTGAGTTGCCGCGCCCTGCTGCTGGCGGCCTCGGCCACGGCTGCCGCCGCGGCGTCGTGGCGGGCGGGAGGAGGGCGCCTCTGATTCACGTCCGTTGTCGCTGCTGGGTGCGGCGGCAGGCGCCTCTGTGGCTGCTTGCGGTGCTTTGGGTTCTACGGCGGCTGCAGGTTTGCTCTCCTGCCTTTGCGCCTGGGGCGCCACGCGCTGTGCCTGGTCGCCAACGTTGGCCGGGCTGGTGGCCTGATCTTTATCCTGCCTGCCCTCTGTGCCGCTTCTGCGCTGGCGCTGTGCGGTGCCGCCGCGTCGCGACTGGCCGCCGCGGCGTCTGCCGCCACGGCTGCGGGATGTGGCGGATCCGCTGCCGGTGGCCTGCTGGGTGCCGGCAGTACCCGCTGCGCTGCTGCCCGTCGTTCGTCCCCTGCCACCGCCTCCACCTCCTCGGCGGGATCTGCCGCTTGCCGGTTTGCGCTGCGGTTTGGGTTCTTCAGCCGGTGTTTCTTCCTTGGGGGCGCCGCCGAAGATGGAGGAGAAGAGCTGTTTGATGAAGCCGCCTTCTTTGTCCCTCTCGGCTTCTTGCTGGGTCCGGGCCGCTGCCGGGCGTCGGCTGGGCATGGGGGTGCTGGGCATGACGCCTTTGACCATGGGTTTTTCGCTGGTCTGTTTCTGGGTCGGCAGTGCCGCTTCATCCGATTTCTGGACTTCCTTGGCCAGCTCATAGCTGACTTTCTCCTCGGCTGGCAGTTCGTCCACGCGGATGCGGTTGACCTCGAAGGCCGGCGTCTCCAGGGCGGTGTTGGCGATCAGCACCAGCTTGACGCCCTGGCGTTTTTCGATCTGGGTGACGGTCTCCCGTTTTTCGTTGAGGAGATAAGTGGCCACGTTCACCGGCAGCTGACAGACGATGCGCGCCGTGTTTTCCTTCATGGCCTCTTCCTCGATGATCCTGAGGATGGACAGGGCCAGGGATTCCACGTTGCGGATGGCGCCCAGGCCGCTGCAGCGCGGGCAGGTTTCGTGGCTGGACTCGCCCAGGGAGGGGCGCAGGCGCTGGCGCGACATCTCCAGCAGGCCGAAGCGGGAGATGCGGCCCAGTTGGATGCGGGCGCGGTCGCGCTTCACTGCCTCGCGCAGGCGGTTTTCCACCTCGCGCTGATTGCGGGCCGGAGTCATGTCGATGAAGTCGATGACGATCAAGCCACCCAGGTCCCGCAGGCGCAGCTGGCGGGCGATCTCGTCGGCGGCCTCCAGGTTGGTGTTCAGCGCGGTCGCCTCGATGTCCTCGCCCTTGGTGGCGCGGCTGGAGTTGATGTCGATGGAGATCAGGGCCTCGGTGTGGTCGATGACGATGGAGCCGCCGGAGGGCAGGCTCAGTTCGTGCTGGAAGGCGGCCTCGATCTGGCTCTCGATCTGGTAGCGGGTGAAAAGCGGGATATCGTCATCGTAGCGCTTCACCTTGGAGAGGTTATGGGGCATCACCTGCTGCATGAATTCCTGCGCCTGGTCAAAGGTGGCAGGGTCGTCGATGAGGATTTCGCCAATATCCGGTCCCAGGTAGTCGCGGATGGCGCGGATGATGATGTTGCTTTCCTGGTAGACCAGGAAGGGCGCCGGTTTTTCCTTGGAGGCCTTGTCTATCGCCGTCCACAGGCGCACCAGGTAGTCCAGGTCCCACTGCAGTTCCTCGGCGCTCTTGCCCACACCGGCGGTGCGGATGATGATGCCCATGCCCTCGGGGATGTTGAGCTGGCTCAGCGCCTCGCGCAACTCGCTACGGTCGTCGCCCTCGATGCGCCGCGAGATGCCGCCGGCGCGGGGGTTGTTGGGCATCAGCACCAGATAGCGGCCGGCAAGACTGATAAAGGTGGTCAGCGCCGCGCCCTTGGTGCCCCGCTCCTCCTTGGCGATCTGCACCACCAGTTCCTGGCCCTCCCTGAGGACCTCCTTGATTTCGGGGCGCTGGCCCTTCTCGGGCTGTTTCACGAACAGGGAGGGGGCCACTTCCTTGAGGGGCAGGAAGCCGTGGCGGTCTGCGCCATAATCGACGAAGGCGGCTTCCAGGCTGGGTTCGATGCGGGTGATTTTACCCTTGTAGATGTTGGCCTTTTTTTGTTCGCGGGAGGGAAGTTCGATATCCAGATCATAGAGGTGCTGGCCGTCCACCAGCGCCACACGCAACTCTTCTGGCTGAGTTGCGTTAATCAGCATTCTCTTCATTTTGTTAATCCTTGTTATTCCCGGTCACGCAATCCTGCGTGGAGAATGCCGGCTGTGTCGCTGGCAGGATGCATGGATCCTGGCCAGTCAAACCCTGTTGCCGATGCCGCTGCCGCTCAAAGGCGGCGGGGCTATGACTTATTGCACATTCTCCGCAACTCGTATCGCGAATCGGGAGTATTAGTCCTTATTTCTCCCACCCGGCATAAGTCCGGGCGGGAAAATAAACCTGTCGAAAACGTCGTACCCTGTTCCAGCCCGGCCGCTTGGGGGCGGGGCGATCAGGTCATAATAATGCATAGCAATCAATCTGATGGTCCGTGAATCTAATGTTATTTCCAAAGCGGATTCCGCTGCTGCCTGCATGTGTCCAAGATTCGCCTATGGATTCGGTTACACGGATGTCCAGGGCGTGAAGCCGGCAGACACCCCGGATGTTGTATCCTGTCTGTGTAACGGCACTCGATTTCTGCGCTCAGCAGGAATGATGCAAGTTACATGCAAGCCAATGATGAAAGATCCGGACCGGATGTTCATACATTATTACGGAGCATAATATAACAGGCTTTCAGAGTGGCATCAATCTGGCTAAGCCTATTATTTACTTAAAAAAATCAGACGCATTATGGAAGACAGAGAGCATCGCGCAGTACGGCTGGTGGAGATCGACACCAGCCACGAAGGTCAAAGAATTGACAATTTTCTCCTCGCCACCCTCAAGGGGGTGCCGAAAAGCCGTATCTATCGCCTGCTGCGCAAGGGGGAAGTGCGGGTCAACAAGGGGCGTATCAAGCCGGTGTACCGCCTCAAGGCCGGCGACGTGGTGCGCATTCCTCCGGTGAGGACCGCCGAGCCGGCGCAACAGGCCGCCGCCGGCCCGGCGCTGTGCGCCAGGCTGGAGCAGGCCGTGCTCTATGAAGACGAGCATCTGATGGTGTTGGACAAACCCGGCGGCATGGCGGTGCACGGTGGCAGCGGCATCCGCCAGGGCCTCATCGAGGTGCTGCGCCAGATGCGGCCGCAATCTCCTGAACTGACCCTGGTGCACCGCCTCGATCGTGAGACCTCCGGCTGCCTGCTGATCGCCAAACAGCGCCCTGTGCTGCTGGCGCTGCAGGCCCAGTTTCAGGGGGAAGACATCGGCAAGCACTATCTGGCCCTGCTGAAGGGCGTTTGGTTGGAGGGGGAGCGGCTGGTCGAACTGCCGTTGTTCAAGAACCGCCTGCAGTCCGGCGAGCGGGTGGTGCGCGTGGAAGAGGGGGGCAGGGCGGCTGTCAGTGTCTTTACGCCCCGGACCTTGTACCATGAGGCCAGCCTGGTGGCGGTTACCATCAGGACCGGCCGCATGCACCAGATCCGGGTCCATGCCGCCGCGCTGGGACACCCCGTTGCCGGTGACGCCAAATACGGCGACCCCGAGTTCAACCGCCACATGAAGCGCCGGGGGCTGAAGCGGCTCTTTCTCCATGCCGCCCGCCTTGAATTCCTTCACCCCGTGACCCATAACAGAGTGACGGTGGAGGCGCCCCTCAGTGATGACTTGGCGCAGGTGCTGGAGGCGTTGCAGGGTAGGTGATGGGT
>CAYRLE010000116.1:0-5182 GCA_964425105.1 uncultured Gammaproteobacteria bacterium
CTGGGCGGTGAATTCCAGGGCGGTGCTCCAGTCCACGGTCTGCCACTGGCCATCGCGGCGGATCATGGGCAGTTCCAGGCGCTCGGCGCTGTTCAGGCCCTGGTAGCTGAAACGGTCGCGGTCCGATAGCCAGCATTCGTTGACGGCCTCGTTGTCGCGCGGGTCCACACGCATCACCTCGCCACGCCGCACCTTGACCTGGGTATTGGAGCCGAGGCAGTCATGGGCGGCGATGGCCTCATGGGTCTCCATCTCCCAGGCGCGGGCGGTGAAGCGGAATGGCTTGGAGGTCAGCGCCCCCACCGGGCAGAGCTCGATGACATTGCCCGACAGTTCGGAAGACACTGCCTTTTCGATATAGGTGCCGATGCGGGTGTTCTCGCCGCGGCCGGTGGCCCCCAGTTCACGGACCCCGGCGACCTCTTCGCCGAAGCGCACGCAGCGGGTGCAGTGGATGCAGCGGGTCATATCGGTGGCGATCAGCGGACCGATATCCTTGTCGGGCACCACGCGCTTGGTTTCCCGGTACTCGGAGTGATCGCTGCCATAGCCGATGGAGACCTCCTGCAGTTCGCACTCTCCGCCCTGATCGCAAATGGGGCAGTCCAGGGGGTGGTTGATGAGCAGGAATTCCATGGTCCCGCGCTGGGCCTCGATGGCGCGTGGCGACTTGGTATAGACCTTCATGCCCTCGGTCACGGGGGTGGCGCAGGCCGGCAGGGGCTTGGGCACCTTCTCCACCTCCACCAGGCACATGCGACAGTTGGCGGCGATGGACAGTTTCTTGTGATAGCAGAACCGGGGAATGTCGATGCCGGCGGCATCCGCCACCTCGATCACCATGGCGCCGCGCTGTGCCTGGAGAGGCCGGCCGTCGATCTCGATATTGATGAGATCCTGCTTCACGTCGTCGGCTGCCGCACTCATGCCGCTTGCTCCGCTGTTGAACCGCCGGGACCGCCGCCCACCAGGCAGCGCTTGTGCTCGATGTGATAGGCGAACTCGTCCCGGAAGTGTTTGAGGAAACTCTGCACCGGCCAGGCGGCGGCATCGCCGAAGGCGCAGATGGTGCGGCCCTCGATGCGCCCTGCGGTAGTGACCAGCAGATCCAGGTCCTCCGGCCGCCCCTGGCCGTTCTCGATGCGCTTGATGATGCGCCACATCCAGCCGGTGCCTTCCCGGCACGGGGTGCACTGGCCGCAGGACTCCTTGAAATAGAAGCGGGAAATGCGCAGCAGGGCGTGCACCATGCAGGTACTGTCATCCATCACGATGACGCCGCCGGAGCCCAGCGCCGAGCCCACCTTGGCCAGGGAATCGTAGTCCATATCGCAGTCCATGATGATCTCGGCAGGCAATACCGGCATGGAAGAACCGCCGGGGATCACCGCCTTGAGCTGGCGCCCCTCGCGCACCCCACCGGCCATTTCCAGCAGCTCGCGGAACGGCGTGCCCAGGGGGATTTCATAGTTACCGGGTTTGTTCACGTGCCCGGAGATGGAAAAGAGCTTTTCACCGCCATTGTTGGGGCGGCCCAGGTTGAGGAACCACTCGCCGCCATTGCGCATAATGGCCGGCACCGAGGCCAGGGTCTCGGTGTTGTTGATGGTGGTGGGACGGCCATAGAGGCCGAAATTGGCCGGGAACGGCGGCTTGAAACGGGGCTGTCCCTTCTTGCCCTCCAGGGATTCCAGCAGCGCGGTCTCCTCGCCGCAGATATAGGCGCCGGCGCCAAGATGGGAGTAGAGTTCGAAGTCCACCCCGGAACGCAGGATGTTGCGCCCGATGAGTCCGGCGGCGCGGGCCTCTTCCAGGGCGGCCTCGAAGCGCTCGTAGGGCTCGTGATGAAACTCGCCGCGCATGTAGTTGTAGCCCACCGTGGCGCCGATGGCGTAACCGGCGATGGCCATGCCCTCGATCACCGCGTGGGGGTTGAAGCGCAGAATGTCGCGGTCCTTGCAGGTGCCCGGCTCGCTCTCGTCGGAATTGCACACGATGTACTTCTGGCCCGGTGACTGGCGCGGCATGAAGCTCCACTTCAGGCCGGTGGGAAAACCCGCCCCGCCACGCCCGCGTAGGGCCGACTTCTTCAGGGTGTCGATGATGTCTTCAGGCGGGGTCTTCTTTTTGAGGATCTTCTCCCAGGCCTGATAGCCGCCCTCGCGGCGGTAGTTCTCCAGCGTATAGGGCTGATCGTACTTGAGCGTGGTGAAACAGACTTGATTGGTCATGGCGCTACTCCAGCCCGTCCAGGATGGCATCCACCTTTTCCGGGGTGAGATTTTCGTAATAATGGCCGTCCACCGCCATCATGGGCGCACCGGCGCAGGCCGCCAGGCATTCCTCTTCGCGCTTCAGGGTGAACTTGCCGTCCGCACTGGTCTCGCCGATCTTGATACCCAGCTTGTTCTCGATATGGGCGATGATCTCGTCGCCGCCGCACAGCATGCAGGAGATATTGTTGCACACCGCGATCTTGTGGCGCCCCACCGGCTCCAGATCGTACATGCTGTAGAAGGTCGCCACCTCGTAGACGGCAATGGCTGGCATGCCCAGATATTCCGCCACGGCGTCCATCAACTCGGTGCTCAACCAGCCGTCGTGCTCTTCCTGAACGATACTCAGGGCCGGCAACACGGCCGAGCGGCGCTGTTCCTGGGGATATTTGGCCAACCAGTGTTCGATCTTGTTGCGCGCCGCCTCGGAAATCAGGGCGCTCTTTTCCTTCACTGCAGACATCAGCGATCCACCTCTCCGAATACGATATCCTGGGTACCGATAATGGCCACCACGTCGGCCAGCATGTGGCCGCGGCACATCTCGTCCAGGGACGCCAGATGGGCATAGCCCGGCGCCCGGATCTTGAGCCGGTAGGGCTTGTTGGCGCCGTCGGACACGATGTACACGCCGAACTCACCCTTGGGATGCTCCACCGCCGCGTAGGCCTCGCCCTCAGGCATGCAGAAGCCCTCGGTAAAAAGCTTGAAATGATGAATCAGGCCTTCCATGTCGGCCTTCATCTCGGTGCGCTTGGGCGGCGTGACCTTATGGTTCTCCAGCATCACCGGGCCGGGGTTGGCACGCAACCAGTCGATGCACTGGCGCACGATATGATTGGACTGACGCATCTCCTCCATGCGCACCAGATAACGGTCGTAGCAGTCGCCGCCGGTGCCCACCGGGATATCGAAATCCAGTCGGTCGTAGACCTCATAGGGCTGCTTCTTGCGCAGGTCCCACTCGAAACCCGAGCCGCGCAGCATGGGGCCGGTAAAGCCCAGCTGCAGGGCGCGCTCCGGCGACACCACACCGATACCCACGGTACGCTGCTTCCAGATGCGGTTGTCGGTCAACAGGGTTTCGTATTCGTCCACGTAGCGCGGGAAACGCTCGGTGAAATCCTCCAGGAAATCGAGCAGCGAACCGTGGCGATTACGGTTGCGCTGGGCGGTCTCCTTTTCGTTGTGCCACTTGGAAGCCCGGTACTGGGGCATGCTGCCGGGCAGATCGCGATAGACGCCGCCCGGGCGGAAATAGGTGGCGTGCATGCGCGCGCCGGAGACCGCTTCATAGACGTCCAGCAGGTCTTCCCGCTCGCGGAAGGCGTAGAGGAACACCGTCATGGCGCCGATGTCCAGGGCATGGGCGCCCACCCACAGCAGGTGATTGAGAATACGCGTCACCTCGGCGAACATGACGCGGATGTACTGGGCGCGCAGCGGCGGCTGGATGCCCAGCAGCTTCTCCATGGCCAGCACATAGCCGTGCTCGTTGCACATCATGGACACATAGTCGAGGCGGTCCATGTAGCCGATACTCTGGTTGTAGGGCTTGCTCTCGGCCAGCTTCTCGGTGCCGCGGTGCAGCAGGCCGATGTGGGGATCGGCACGCTCGATAACCTCGCCATCCATCTCCAGCACCAGGCGCAGCACGCCGTGGGCCGAGGGATGCTGGGGCCCGAAGTTCATGGTGTAGTTGCGTATCTCAGCCACGCTTCACCTCGTCGTTTTCCTGCGCCGCGATATAACGATGGTCGTGACGAATCACCCGCGGCACGGTGATGCGCGGCTCAATGCTCACTGGCTCGTAGATCACGCGCCGCTTTTCCGGGTCATAGCGCATCTCCACATTGCCGATGAGCGGAAAGTCCTTGCGGAAGGGGTGCCCCACGAAACCGTAGTCCGTCAGCAGGCGGCGCAGGTCGGGATGGCCCTCAAAGAGAATGCCGAACAGATCGAAGCACTCGCGCTCGTACCAGTTGGCAGAGGACCAGATATCGATCACCGACTCCAGGCGCGGCTGCTCCTCCTCGAGAAAGGTCTTGATGCGGATGCGCTGGTTGTTGGCGATGGACAACAGATGATAGACCACCGCAAAGCGTGGCCCCTGCCAGCCATCCTCGCCGTATTCCAGGTAATCCACCCCGCACAGGTCGAGCAGGATCTCGAAGGCGAAAGGCTGCTCGTCGCGCAGCGCCAGGCAGACCTCATGGGTCCGCTCCCGCGCCACATGGATGGTGAGTTCCCCGCAGGCGGTGTTCACCTCCTCAAGGGCGTCGCCGAAACGGTCCCGGACCCGGGCGGCCAATGTCTGAATGCTTTGCGGCATGATGATTTCTCAGCGGGCTATGGTGTTGGTGCGTTTGATCTTGTTCTGCAACTGGATGATGCCATAGAGCAGCGCCTCGGCCGTGGGCGGACAGCCCGGCACATAGATGTCCACCGGCACGATGCGGTCGCAACCGCGCACCACTGCATAGGAATAGTGATAATAGCCGCCGCCGTTGGCGCAGGAACCCATGGAGATCACCCAGCGCGGCTCGCTCATCTGGTCATAGACCTTGCGCAGGGCAGGCGCCATCTTGTTCACCAGGGTGCCGGCCACGATCATCACATCCGACTGGCGGGGACTGGGGCGGAACACCACCCCGAAACGGTCCAGGTCATAACGCGAGGCGCCGGCGTGCATCATCTCCACGGCACAGCAGGCCAGACCAAAGGTCATGGGCCACAGGGAGCCGGTGCGCGCCCAGTTGATGAGCTTGTCGGCGGTGGTGGTGACGACGCTTTCCTTGAGGATGCCTTCGATAGCCATGCGTCAGGCACTCCATACCGCTGCGCCAAACCCAAAGAAGGGTCCCATGAACCATCTGGCGCCGACTCGCGGACGTGCGCATCCCCGC
>CAYRLE010000117.1:0-5138 GCA_964425105.1 uncultured Gammaproteobacteria bacterium
ATCATGGCGCGCACCAGGTTCTCGTGGTGCAGCAGGCTTTCCACCATCACGCCGCCCAGGTGGATGAAGACCAGCAGCAGGGTGAAGTTGGCGAAGAATTCGTGGGTTTCCTCGAAGACTTCCTCCCAACCTCCGCCCACCGCGCCCAGTACAGAGAACAGCGGTCCGGCCTGCTCTTCGGCGGCGTAGACCATGAGTCCGGTGATGGAGGTGATGATCAGGGCGCTTATCAGCAGAATGATCATCCAGCCGCCGGCAGGGTTGTGCCCCAGGTAGCGGCGCGCCTTGAAGCTGAAGACGTCCTTCAGATAATCGAGGGCGGCGCCGGGTGAAAAGACGAAATCCGAGAAGCGGGCATGGCGCGGTCCGATGAAGCCCCACAGGATGCGGAAGACCAGCAGGCCGATGATGAGATAGCCTGCCCAGACATGGGGCGTGAGCAGTTCGTCCTCCGTCAGATAGGCGATGAAGAAGGCCCCGGCCAGCAGCCAGTGAAAGACGCGCAGCAGCGGGTCCCATACCTTGATCTGATTGTCTTCGTGCATTGTCCTGATCCCCTGAGATTGTCTTCCTTAACAATATAGGGGGCGTTGATTATGTTTTCCTTAACCCTCGGTATCGGGTAAGGGTTTGTTAATAAAGCCTTGTAGGGTGCGCGCCGCCCCCCGGCTTCCCTCAACGTCATTCCGCCCGCAGGGCATCCACCGGGTCCAGCAGGGCGGCGTGGCGCGCCGGCAGCACCCCGGCCAGCAGACCGATGGCCACCGCCAGCACTTCCGCCAGGAGCACGTAGAGCCAGGCGATGTGGACGGGCAGGGCGGGCAGCAGCAGTTGCAGCAGGCCGGCGCCCCCCACCCCCAGCAGCAGGCCGGCGCTGCCTCCAGCGGCTGCCAGGAGGATGGATTCGCCCAGGAACAGGCTCAGTATCTGGCGGCGCGTGGCGCCCAGGGCGCGCAGCAGGCCGATTTCCGCGGTCCGTTCGTTGACCGCGATGGTCATGATGGTGAGGATGCCCACGCTGCCCACCAGCAGGGAGATGCCTCCCAGGGCGGCCACCGCGAAGGTGAGGATGTCCAGCACCTTGCCTAGCACCTCCAGCATCTGCTGCTGGGTGGTGATAGTGAAGTCCTCGCGGCCGTGGCGGTTGCCGAGGATGCGGCGGATGCCGGCCACCACCTCGGCGACGGCGGCGCCCTCGCGGTAGAGCAGATCCACTTCCATGAGGCTGTCGCGGTTGAACATCTCCAGGGCGCGGGCCGCGGGGATGTAGACGGCGTCGTCCAGGTCGAAGCCCAGCACCTCGCCCTTGGATTCCATGACGCCGATCACCCGGTAGCGGTGGCCGCCGATACGGATGCGCTGTCCCAGGGGGCTGGCGCTGCCGAACAGTTCGCTGCGCAGCTTGCTGCCCAGCACCGCCAGGGCGCGCGGCGCGCTGGGATCGTCGGGGGGCAGGAAGCGCCCGCTGGCGACCTGGAAGCGGAAGGCGCGCGGCATGTCGGGCCCCGCCCCGTACACCGTGGTGCGGCGCTGGCGGCCGGGTCCTTCCACTTCTGCATTGCCCTGCACGAAGGGCACCACGGCCTCCACATTGGGCACCCGCTGCAGGGCCTCGGCATCCGCCAGGGTGAGGGGGCGCTCGCTGGCGAAGACGCCCACCGAGACGCCGTGGGTGGTGGCGCGGCCGGGATTGACCGCCACCAGATTGGTGCCGAACTGGGTGAATTCGCTGAGCACGAAGCGATGCACGCCTTCGCCGATGGCGGTGAGCAGCACCACGGCGGCGATGCCGATGGCGATGCCCAGGCCGGTGAGAAAGCTGCTGCCGCGGCGCGCGCCGACGCTGCTCAGGGCGAAGCGGATCTGGTCGCGAATCAGCATGGTCTTGGTGCAGTCTATGGGCTAATGCCGCATCAGGGCCTGCACCGGGTCGAGCGCCGCCGCGCGTCGCGCCGGGAGCAGGGCGAACAGCAGGCCGGTGACGAGCGCCATGGCGCAGGCGCCAATCACCGCCCAGGCGGGGGCGCCGGCGGGCAGGGCGGGGTAGAGGGCGGCCAGCAGGCGGCTGCCGCTCCAGCCCAGCAGCAGGCCCAGCAGGGCGCCGCCCAGGGAGAGCAGGGCGGCCTCGCTCAGGAACAGCATCTGGATCAGGCGCTGCGAGGCCCCCAGGGCCTTGAGCAGGCCGATTTCCGCGCGCCGCTGGGTGACGGTGACCAGCATGACGTTCATGATCAGCACCCCGGCCACGGTGAGGCTGATGGCGGCGATGCCGGCCACCGTCAGGGTCAGGGCCTGGAAGATGCGGTCGAAGGTGGCCAGCACGGCATCCTGGGTCACCACGGTGACGTCCTCCTCGCCCTGGTGGCGCTGGCGCAGGGTGTCGAGAATGAAGGCCTTGGCCCTGGGAATGGCCGCGCGGCTGCGCGCCTCCACCAGGATGCGGAACAGGCCGGGGCTGTTGAACAGGGCGCGCGCCGAGGCCACCGGGATGATCACCAGATCCTCCACGTCGAGGCCGATGGAGCGCCCCTCGGTGGCCAGCACGCCGATCACCCGGCAGCGCCGTTCTCCCAGGCGCAGCCATTCGCCCAAGGGGGAATGGGCAGCGAACAGCTCGCGGCGCACCTTGGCGCCGATGACGCACACCGGCTGGGCCAGTTCCGGGTCCAGTTCAGGGAGGAAGCGCCCCTGCTGCATGCGCCAGTGGCGCAACGCCAGCAGGCTGCGGGTGCTGCCCAGCACCGCCAGTTCGCGGCTGCGCTGGCGCCAGGCCGCAGTGGCGGAGCCGAGGATCAGGGGCGCGACGCGGCGGATGCTGCGGCTGCGGCGCAGGGCCACGGCATCGGCGATGGTGAGGTCGCGCGGCGTCGCCCCCACGAAAAGGCTGGGCGCGGCGCCAGTGGTTTCGTTGCGTCCCGGCAGGACAATGAGCAGATGGGTGCCCAGGGAGGCGAATTCCCCGCTGATGTAGCGCCGCGCCCCTTCCCCCAGGGCGGTGAGGATCACCACGGCGGCGACCCCCAGCGCCATGGCGGCCAGCATCATCAGAGTGCGGCTGGGATAGCTGCGCAGGGTCAGGAAGGAGAAGGCGAGGGTATCGGCTACGGTCATGGCGCGCTGTCCGAACTGCTGTCGGCGACGATGCGCCCGTCGATCATGCGCAGGCGCCTGTGGGCGCGGGCGCCCAGTTCCGGGTCGTGGGTGACCACCACCAGGGTGAGTCCCTGGCGGTTGAGATCCTCCAGCAGGGCGATGATCTCCTGGCCCGAGTGGCGGTCCAGGTTGCCGGTGGGCTCGTCGGCCAGCAGCACCGCGGGGGACATGACCATGGCGCGGGCGATGGCCACCCGCTGGCGCTGGCCGCCGGAGAGCTGGTCGGGGCGGTGTCCGGCGCGGTCCGCAAGGCCGGTGGCGGCCAGCAGTTGCGCCACGCGCCGTTGGCGCTCCAGCGGCGGGCGGCCCGCCAGCAGCAGGGGCAGGGCGATGTTCTGTGCCGCCGTGAGGCGCGGGATGAGATGAAAGAACTGGAACACGAAGCCGATCTTGTCGCGCCGGGTGCGCGACTGGGCCGCCTCATCCAACAGGGTGACATCCTCGCCGTCCAGCAGATAACGGCCGCTGCTGGGGCGGTCCAGCAGCCCCAGGATGTGCAGCAGGGTGGACTTGCCGGAGCCCGAGGGCCCCATGATGGAGACGTATTCGCCCCTGGCGATATGCAGGGTGACGTCCGCCAGGGCGTGGACGCGCTGGTCACCGACGGGGAAGATCCGCGATACCTGCTCCAGGCGGATCATGGGGCCTGCTGATTTTCCGGGATCGCATGCGCGCCGGCCTTCACTCCCTCGCGGTCGATAGACAGCACCACCGCGGCGCCGGCGGACAGCCCTTTCAGTACCTCGGTGTATTGCCAGTTGGAGAGGCCGGTCTCGATGCGCCGTTCCTCCAGCAGGCCGCTGGCGGAGTCATAGACCAGGACGCGCCCGCCCTCCATGAGGGCTTCGGTGGGAATGCGCAACACCTGTTCCCGGCGCGCCAGGATGACTTCCACATCGGCGCTATAGCCCGGCAGCATGGCCGTGAAGTCCGCCGGGTCGGCAAATACTGCTTCGATTTCCACGGTGCGCGCCTGTTTTTCCGCCTCCTGGACATAGGGGGCGATGCGCTGCACCAGGGCGGGGAAGCTGCGTCCGGGAAAGGCGTCCAGGGTGATGCGCGCATCCATGGCAGGATGCACGGCGGGGGCGTCCACTTCATCGATGGGGGCGGAGACGTAGAGGCAGCTGTTGTCGATGAGGTCCACCGCCGGGGGGGTGGCGACGCCCAGGGGCGAGGGCGTGACATATTCCGAGAGTTCGCCGTTGATCTCGGCGATGGTGCCGGCAAAAGGAGCGCGCAGGATGGTCCTCTCCAGGGTGGCGCGGGCCACGGCCACGCGCGCCGTGCTCACCCGGCTCCGCGCCTGGGCCGCCTCGCAGCCGGCCTGGCTCACGGCGGCGTTGGTGGCGGCCTCGTCCGCCGCCTCCTCCGAGGCCAGGCGGCGGCTGTGCAGTTCGGCGAGGCGTTGGGCATCGCGCTTTGCCTCTGCCGCCCGCAGGCAGGCCTGGCGGGCGGCGGCCTGGGCCGCCTGGCGTTCGCTTTGCGCCAGACGCAGTCTGGCCTGCAGGTCCTCGTTCCACAACTCCAGCAGCACCTGGCCCTTTTCGACACGATCGCCCTCCTGGACATGGAGGCGGGCGATCTGCCCCCCTGTCATGGGTGAGAGGCGGGCCCGCCGGCAGGCCTTGACGGTGCCGGCGCGGGTATTGGCGACGGTGGCCTCCACGAGGCCGATACCGGCCTTACCCAGGGTCACGGGCACCGGTTGCTCCCGGCTCAGCAGGAACCAGGCGGCCACGAGGAGAAGGATGAGGGCGAGGGCGAACCATAGCTTGCGGGAGGAGTGTTCCATGCCTCTATCTTAGCCCAGCCTGTCTTGTGGGAGAAAAGTGTTTTTGTGCTGTTTGTCCTGGCGCCATCTAGGTGTCAGGCATGCCTTAAAATAGCCTTAAAATACAGTGGACTGTGGGAACCTTCTGAAGCCTTGTGCGTCATTATCAATGCCTGATCAAGGAAGCCTGTCGACGGGGTTTCTGGTTCAT
>CAYRLE010000118.1:0-5040 GCA_964425105.1 uncultured Gammaproteobacteria bacterium
CATCACCCTCTCCCTCAATGCAGCTTCTGGTTCCCGTCGCCGTCGTTCTGGTCGCCCTCTCCGGAGTGCACCGGGTGGGCGTCGGTGACGGAGCGGATGACCTGATAGGCGTGCT
This sequence comes from uncultured Gammaproteobacteria bacterium, assembly GCA_964425105.1. GTDB lineage: Bacteria > Pseudomonadota > Gammaproteobacteria > SZUA-140 > SZUA-140 > S012-109. The sequence continues at coordinate 116 of CAYRLE010000118.1, forward strand.
GGCTGCCGGTTTCGTTCCAGAGTTCGAAGGCGCTGATGGGGGTGAGCTTGGATCCCTTGCCGCGCAGGGCGCGCATGGTTTGCAGGATGTCCATCAGGGAGACGAATTCCCGGGCCAGGTCGGCATAGACTGGCGCCATGAGGTTGCTGGTGAGTTCCGCGGTCTGGGAGTAGGCGACCCGTCCCAGGTCCACGAAATAACTCACCTTGACCATGCGCCGCTCCGCCTGCTGGGGGAACAGCCCTGAGAACAGCAGGCAGTGGTCGCCCACCTCCTTGAGCATTTCGCGGCGTTGGTGTTCGCCGGCGGAGAGGCCGTTGAGATAGTCCGTGGCCAGTACCCGGGCCAGCATGTGGGGCTGTTTGGCGAAGCGCATCAGCAGGAAGACCAGGTAGCTTTCCAGGTCTTCCTTGAGCATGCAGCCGCTGGCGGATTCCGCCTCGCTGACCAGGGCATGCCACTGGGCGGTGGATGTGGGATGTACGACGAGATCAGACATATTCATTACCTTCAGAATATTCCATCGGCAGGCCTGGCGCCTGCTTGAATGACGAGGAAGGGGCGAGCGCCCAGAATTCATCATACCTGCTTGTAAGCAATTGATTCAACGCCTCTAGTTGTTTTAGGGTATAGGGTTTGGGCCTGCTCTATCTGCCACCATTTCCTGCCCCTCACGCCTCGCGCCTTACGCCTCACCAAGCCTCACGCTATACTGTGCGTTCTTTTTTGCGACGAGCCTTGGGAATGACAGAAAAAAGCACGGACATCCAGACCTTTCAGGGCTTGATCCTGGCCCTGCAGCAATATTGGGCCGCGCAGGGCTGCGCCCTGCTGCAGCCCTACGACATGGAGGTGGGCGCCGGCACCTTCCACCCCGCCACCTTTCTGCGGGCCATCGGGCCGGAGCCCTGGAGCGCCGTCTACGTACAGCCTTCGCGCCGTCCCACCGACGGCCGCTACGGCGAGAATCCCAACCGCCTGCAGCACTATTATCAACTCCAGGTGGTGATCAAGCCCTCGCCCCTGGATATCCAGGAACTCTACCTGGGCTCGCTGCGGATCCTGGGCATCGACCCCCTGGTGCACGACATCCGCTTCGTGGAGGACAACTGGGAGTCGCCCACTCTGGGGGCCTGGGGGCTGGGCTGGGAGGTCTGGCTGAACGGCATGGAGGTGACCCAGTTCACCTATTTCCAGCAGGTGGGCGGCCTGGAGTGCCAGCCGGTCAGCGGCGAGATCACCTATGGCCTGGAGCGCATCGCCATGTATATTCAGGGTGTGGAGAGCATCTTCGACCTGGTGTGGACCGACGGTCCCCTGGGCAAGGTGACCTATGGCGACGTCTTTCATCAGAACGAGGTGGAGATGTCGGCCTACAATTTCGAGCAGGCCGATGTGCCGTCCCTGTTCAAGTGGTTCGACAGTTGCGAGTCGGAGAGCAACAAGCTGATCGAAGCGGGGCTGCCCCTGGCCGCCTATGAGATGGTGCTCAAGGCCTCCCATACCTTCAACCTGCTGGATGCCAGGCATGCCATCAGTGTTACCGAGCGGGCGCGCTACATCGGCCGTGTGCGGGCCCTCTCCCAGGCCGTGGCGCAGGCCTATTACCAGCGCCGTGAGGAACTGGGCTTCCCCATGTGTACTCGGCAGAGGGAGGCAGGCTGATGAAAAATCTGGATTTTCTTCTTGAGATCGGCACCGAGGAACTGCCGCCCAAGGCGCTGCGGCGTCTCAGCGAGTCCCTGGCCGCAGCCTTCGCCGCCGGCCTGGACAAGGCTGGGCTGCACTATGATGAAATCACTCCCTATGCCAGTCCGCGCCGCCTGGCCCTGCTGGTCACGGCCCTGGACACGGTGCAGGCCGGCGGGGTGCAGGAGCGCCGCGGCCCCGCCCTGGCTGCCGCCTTCGACGCCGACGGTGCGCCCACCCCGGCGGCCTTGGGCTTCGCCCGTTCCTGCGGCGTCGAAGTGGACCAGTTGGAGACCCTGAAGAACGACAAGGGGGCCTGGCTGGTGTACCGCAGCCGGCAGCCGGACCGCCCGGTCCAGGAGCTGCTGCCGTCCCTGGTGGGGGAGGCCCTGGCGGCCCTGCCCATCCCCAAACGCATGCGCTGGGGCAGCCTCCAGGAGAGTTTCGTGCGTCCCGTGCATTGGCTGGTGCTGTTGCTGGGCGACGAGGTGGTGGCGGCCGAATTTTTCGGCCTCCAGGCGGGACGCGAGACCCGCGGCCACCGCTTCCACCATCCCGCCCCCCTGCCTATCGCGGATCCCGCCAGCTATGCCGCGCTGCTGGAGCGCGAGGGGCGGGTGATGGTGGACTTCGGCGCGCGCCGCGAGTCCATCCGCGCCCAGGTCAAGGCGGCGGCGCAGCAGGCCGGCGGCACGGCGGTGATCGATGAGGCCCTGCTGGAGGAGGTCACCGGCATGGTGGAGTGGCCGGTGGCCCTGGTGGGGGGCTTCGAGGAGAAGTTTCTCGAGGTGCCGCCGGAGGCCCTGGTGTCGGCCATGAAGGGCCACCAGAAATATTTTCACCTGGTGGACGGCGCCGGCCGGCTGTTGCCCCGTTTCGTGACCATCAGCAATATCGAGAGCCGCGAGCCCGCCGTGGTGCGCGCCGGCAACGAGCGGGTGATCCGGCCGCGCCTGGCGGATGCCGCCTTCTTCTGGGAGCAGGACCGGCGCCGCAGCCTGGCCGCGCGCATGCCCGATCTGGAGCAGGTCATGTTCCAGAGAAAGCTGGGCAGCCTGCGGGACAAGTGCGAGCGCCTCGTCCCCCTGGCGGTGCTCATCGCCGGGGGGCTGGGCGGCAACAGCGCCTGGGCGGAACGCGCCGCCATGCTGGCCAAGTGCGACCTGCTCACCGACATGGTGGGGGAGTTTCCGGAACTGCAGGGCATCATGGGGCGTTACTATGCGCGCCACGACGGGGAGGCGGAGGAGGTGGCCGAGGCCCTGGACGAACAGTACATGCCGCGCTTCGCCGGCGACCGCCTGCCGGCCACGGTGACGGGCCAGGCCCTGGCGGTAGCCGACCGCCTGGACGCCCTGGTGGGCATCTTCGGCATCGGCCTGCCGCCCAGCGGCGACAAGGACCCCTTCGCCCTGCGCCGCGCCGCCCTGGGGGTGTTGCGCATCCTCATCGAACGGCGCCTGGACCTGGATCTGGTGCCGCTGCTGGAGGCGGCGCTGGCGGGCTATCAGGTGCGCAACGGGCTGCGCTTCGAGGCCAGTCTGGTGGAGCAGATCTTCGACTTCATGATGGAGCGCCTGCGCGCCTATTACCACGAACAGGGCATCGCGCCCGATGCCTTCGAGGCGGTGCTGGCGCGCCGCCCCGGCCGGCCGCTGGACTTCGACGCCAGGCTGCGGGCGGTGGAGGCCTTCCGCCAGTTGCCGGAGGCCTCGAGCCTGGCGGCCGCCAACAAGCGGATTTCCAATATCCTGCGCAAGGCCCAGGAGAGGATTCCGGCAACAGTAGAGGATGAGCTGCTGCACGACGCGGCCGAGCGCCAGCTGGCGGTGGCGCTGGCGGGGCTTGCCGCCGAGGTGGAGCCACTGCTGGACCAGGGGGACTATACGGCGGTGCTGAACCGACTGGCGGCGCTGCGCGGTCCGGTGGACCGTTTTTTCGATGAAGTGATGGTGATGACGGAGGAGGCCGGGCTGCGGGCCAACCGGCTGGCCCTGCTCAACGCCCTGCGGCGCATGTTTCTGCAGGTGGCCGACCTCTCCTGTCTGCAACACCATGGTGCCTGAGGCGGATTGCCATGCAGCTGGTGGTGCTGGGCCGCGACGGGGTGATCAACGCCATTCCTGAAGACGGCGTCGTGAGCGAACCGTCCGCCTGGCAGGCCCTGCCCGGCAGCCTGCGGGCCATCGCCCGCCTCAGCCGCGCCCGATATCACATCGTGGTGACCAGCAATCAGCCGGCGTTGGCGGACGGCCGCCTGGACGTGGGCTGCCTCAACCGGATCCATGAGAAAATGCTGCGCGAGGTGACCGCCGAGGGGGGCCATATCGATGCCATCCTGTTCTGTCCCCATGGCAGGACGGAACAATGCGCCTGCCGCAAACCGGCTCCCGGCATGTTGCGCGAAATCGGCCGCCGCCTGGGGGTCGATCTCCACGGTGTGCCGGTGATCGGCGACTCCCTGGCGGATGTGGAGGCGGCGCGGGCGGTGGGCGCCCGGCCCATTCTGGTGCGCAGCGGCATGGGCCGCCGCGTCGAGGAACGGGGGGCGGGACTGGAGGGGGTGCGGGTGGTGGACGATCTGGCCGCGGCGGTGGATGTCCTGCTGGAGTCGTCGTGATGATCTATCTCCGTTCCCTGCTGTTCAGTACGGGGCAGCTGCTTTCCACCCTGCTGTTCGCCACCCTGGGCCTGCTGGTCTTTCCCTTCCCCTTCGAGGTGCGCTACGCGGTCATCTCGCGCTGGGCCCATTTCAACCTCTGGTGGCTGGAGTTGACCTGTGGGCTGCGCTACCGTGTCAGCGGCGCAGAGCATATCCCCGCCGGCAACGGCATCATCTTCTGCAAACACCAGTCGGCCTGGGAGACCCTGGCTCTGCAGCGCATCTTCCCGCCCCAGGTATGGGTGCTGAAGCGGGAACTGCTGCGCATCCCCTTCTTCGGCTGGGGGCTGGCCCTGCTGGAACCCATCGCCATCGACCGCAGCTCCGGGCGCCGCGCCATGCGCCAGTTGCTGGAGCAGGGCGCGCAGCGCCTCGCCGCCGGCCGCTGGGTGGTGATCTTCCCCGAAGGCACGCGGGTGCCGCCCGGCGAACAGCGTCCCTTCCAGCCCGGCGGCGCCCTGCTGGCGGCGCGCACCGGCTATCCCGTGGTGCCGGTGGCCCACAACGCCGGTGAATACTGGCCGCGGCGCAGCTTTCTCAAATACCCGGGCACCATCCAGGTGGTGATCGGCCC
>CAYRLE010000119.1:0-1990 GCA_964425105.1 uncultured Gammaproteobacteria bacterium
GGGCTCCACCTATTTCAAGCCCAAGAAGAGCGGCGCCATGGAGGTCACCAGCAAGGGCGACTTCGCGCTCTATATCATCATGAGCATTCCCCTCTACCTCACCCTGGCCCTGCTGGCCTGGAAACTGGGCCCGGGCAACCTGGAGATGCTGGGTAAGGTCGTCACCAACACCCTCTACGGCATACTGGCCATCCTGTTCCTTTACCAGGTCATGCACATCCACCGGGTCAACCGCCATGTCTTCGAAAAGCCAGTGCCGGAGATGGAGCGCTACCGCTTCAAGCAGGTGGCGGTGCTGAACCTGGCCTATATGGTCACCTTCGGCTCCGAACTGGCGGTGGTCTCCATGCTGCCCCTGTTCTTCCAGGATACCTTCGGCCTGTCCATGGTCATGGCGGGTCTGCTGGCCTCCGGCTATGCCTTCATGAACCTGGTGTCGCGTCCCGTGGGCGGCCTGGTCAGCGACCGCTTCGGGCGCCGCCGCACCCTGAGCATTTTGCTGGTGGGGCTGATGGCCGGCTATTTCCTCATGAGCCAGATCGACAGCGGCTGGGCGCTGGCCCTGGCGGTGGCGGCGGCCATGTTGTGCTCCTTCTTCGTGCAGGCCGGGGAAGGGGCGGTATTCGCCATGGTCCCCCTGGTGAAGCGGCGCCTCACCGGGCAGATCGCAGGCATGACCGGGGCCTATGGCAATGTGGGGGCCGTGGCCTTCTTGACGGTGCTGTCCTTCGTCTCCCCCCAAACCTTCTTCCTGGTCATCGCCCTGGCGGCATTCCTCGTGTTGCTGGCGGTGTTGTTCTTCCTGGACGAACCCAAGGGTCACATGGTGGAGACCCTGCCCGATGGCTCGGTGCAGATGATCGAAGTAGGATGAACGATGGTGTATCTTGACTGAGGACAACGGCTCGCTGAATGGACCTGCCCTCTGAAACCCTTTTCGTGATGAGTGATGCGTGATGAGTGATGAGGTAAAAACTACAGAGAGATGCCCTTTCCCATTACGCATTACGCATCACGCATTGCTTATTACCAGCGCAGCACACACTGAGCGGGCACCAGCAGGCCTCCCAGGCCAGCCTCACGGCCCTGATACTGCCCCCCCATGACCACCCCCCTGTCCATCAGCGCCGGCCAATACAGCAGCGCGGGCGTCAAGGAAAACAACGAGGACGCCTGCGGCATCCGCATCCCCGATGAGCCCCTGCTCACCACCAAGGGCATTGCCGTGGTGATCGCCGACGGCGTGAGCAGCAGCGCCGGCGGCCGCGAGGCCAGCGAGAGTTGCGTGCAGGGCTTTCTCAACGACTACTACAGCACCCCCGAGTCCTGGGTGGCCAAGACCTCCGGACAGCGGGTGCTGGGGGCGCTGAACCGCTGGCTCCACGGCCAGGGGCAACACAAATATGGCTCCGCCCATGGCATGATCAGCACCCTCAGCGCGCTGGTGATCAAGTCCACCACCGCCCATCTGTTCCATATCGGCGACACCCGCATCTACCGCTGGCGCGACGGCGAACTGGAATGCCTGACCCGCGACCACCAGCTGTGGGCCGCGGGCGAGAAGGCCTTTCTCAGCCGCGCCATGGGCGCCGACACCCATGTGGAGATCGACTATCGCAGCCTGCCGGTGGAACAAGGCGACCTGTTTCTGCTCACCACCGACGGCGTCCATGGCTGGCTGGCCGAGCGCGAGATGGCCGACCTGCTGGAGGCGCAACGGACCCAGCCGGAGCAGGCCGCCCGCGCCCTGTCCCGGCTGGCCCTGGAGCGCGGCAGCAACGACAACGTCACCTGCCAGGTACTCATCATCGACAGCCTGCCGTGCCAGGACGAGGAGGCCTTCTACCGCCAGCTGGTGGAACTGCCCTTCCCCCCGCCCCTGGAAAACGGCATGGTCCTGGACGGCTACCGCATTCTGCGTGAGCTCTACGCCAGCAACCGCACCCAGGTCTATCTCGCCCTGGACACGGAAAGCGGGGAACGGGTGGTC
>CAYRLE010000119.1:2090-5002 GCA_964425105.1 uncultured Gammaproteobacteria bacterium
CCACGGCACGGTGAAGATCGTGGACTTCGGCTCCACGCGCATCGCCGGCATCCAGGAAATCGCCTCCCCCCTGCGGCACGACCACCCCCTGGGCACCCTGGACTATGCGGCTCCGGAGTATTTCCGGGGCTATGCCGGCACCTACAAGTCCGATATCTATTCCCTGGGTGCCATCACCTACGAGATGCTCACCGGCCACCTTCCCTACGGCGGGCCGCTCTCGGCCCGCGCCCTGAAAAAGGCGCGCTACCATCCCGCCGTCCAGCACAATCCGGAAGTGCCCGCCTGGGTGGACGGGGCCCTGCAGAAGGCGGTGCACAAGCAGCCCCAGAGCCGCTACGACACTCTTTCGGAGTTCACCTACGACCTGTCCCACCCCAACCCGGCCTTTCTCCGCGAAAGCGCCCCCCTTCTGGAGCGCGACCCCACGGCCTTCTGGCGCAGCCTCGCCCTCCTGGAGGCCCTGGCGCTGCTGCTGTTGCTGCTCTTTATTGCCCGGTGAGCGGGGTGCGAGCCGAAGGACAGTGGCTCAATGATTACGGTCTGTTGAAACCCCACCAGGTGATGGGTAATGAGTGATGCGTAATGCGGCTGGAAAGGTCGCTGGGGGTGCCCAGCCTCTCACCCCTCCATCACCCATTACCCATCACCCATCACTCATCACCCACATCACCCACAACACCCACAACACCCCACCCCTCACAAATTTACCCCCACCCCCTTGACTCTCGAATTTTCGCCCCTATCATAATTGGCACTCGCTGGCCCTGAGTGCTAATACCCTGCGCCGGCTCGTAAATCAGAAGTTAGCAACCATACCTTTGTGACTTTTCTAGGGAGGCTTTAAACAAATGAATATCAGACCTTTACATGACCGCGTCATCATCCGCCGCAAGGAGGAGGAGCAAACCAGCCCGGGCGGTATCGTGATTCCCGACACCGCTGCTGAGAAGCCCATCCGCGGCGAGGTGATCGCCGTCGGCAACGGCAAGCTGCTGGAAAACGGCGACGTGCGCCCCCTGGACGTGCAGGTCGGTGACGAAGTGCTGTTCGGCAAGTATTCCGGCACCGAGGTCAAGGTCAACGGTGAAGAGCTGGTCGTGATGCGCGAAGACGACATCATGGCCGTCATCGAAGGCTAATTCCATACAAGACATCAATACTGAACTGAAGAATTAAGAGGGATTCAGACATGACAGCAAAAGAAGTTAAATTCAGCAACGAAGCGCATCAGCGGATGCTGGCAGGGGTCAACATCCTGGCCGACGCCGTCAAGGTCACCCTGGGGCCCAAGGGCCGCAACGTGGTCCTGGACAAGAGCTTCGGTGCCCCCACCATCACCAAGGACGGCGTCTCCGTGGCCAAGGAAATCGAGCTCTCGGACAAGTTCGAGAACATGGGCGCCCAGATGGTGAAGGAAGTGGCCTCCCAGACCTCCGACGTGGCCGGTGACGGCACCACCACCGCCACTGTGCTGGCCCAGTCCATCCTGCGTGAGGGCATGAAGGCCGTGGCTGCCGGCATGAACCCCATGGACCTGAAGCGTGGCCTCGACAAGGCCATCACCGTGGCCGTAGAGGAACTGAAGAAGGTCTCCAAGCCCTGCGCCGATGACAAGTCCATCGCCCAAGTGGGCACCATCTCCGCCAACTCCGACGAGGCCATCGGCCGCATCATCGCCGATGCCATGGACAAGGTAGGCAAGGAAGGCGTCATCACCGTGGAAGAGGGTTCCGGCCTGGAGAACGAACTGGAAGTGGTGGAAGGCATGCAGTTCGACCGCGGCTACCTCTCCCCCTACTTCATCAACAACCAGCAGAACATGAGCGTGGAGCTGGAGAACCCCTACATCCTGCTGCACGACAAGAAGGTCTCCAACATCCGCGACATGCTGCCCCTGCTGGAGGGCGTCGCCAAGGCCGGCAAGCCCCTGCTGATCATCGCCGAGGATGTGGAAGGCGAGGCCCTGGCCACCCTGGTGGTGAACAACATCCGCGGCATCGTCAAAGTGGCCGCTGTCAAGGCGCCGGGCTTCGGCGACCGCCGCAAGGCCATGCTGGAAGACATCGCCATTCTCACCGGTGGCCAGGTCATCTCCGAGGAGCTGGGCCTGTCCCTGGAGAAGGCGCGTCCCGAGGAGCACCTGGGCACCGCCAAAAAGGTGGTGATCACCAAGGACAACACCACCATCATCGACGGCGCCGGCAAACCCAGCGACATCGAAGCCCGGGTGCAGCAGATCCGCGCCCAGATCGAGGAGTCCACTTCCGACTATGACAGGGAGAAGCTCCAGGAGCGGGTTGCCAAGCTGGCTGGTGGTGTGGCCGTGATCAAGGTAGGCGCCGCCACCGAGATCGAGATGAAGGAAAAGAAGGCACGCGTTGAAGACGCCCTGCACGCCACCCGCGCCGCAGTGGAAGAAGGCGTGGTACCCGGTGGCGGCGTGGCACTGATCCGCGCCCTGCCCGCGGTGCAGAAGCTGAGTGGCGCCAACCATGACCAGGATGTGGGCATCAAGATCGCCGCCCGCGCCATGGAGGAACCCCTGCGCCAGATCGTGGGCAACGCCGGTGACGAACCGTCGGTGATCCTCAACAAGGTGCTGGAAGGCAAAGCCAATTATGGTTACAACGCTGCGACCGGCGAGTTCGGCGACATGGTGGAGTTCGGCATCCTGGATCCCACCAAGGTGACCCGCAGCGCCCTGCAGAATGCGGCCTCCGTGGCCGGCCTCATGATTACCACCGAGGCCATGGTGGCGGAAATCCCGCAGGAAGAGAAGGCCGGCGGTGCGCCCGACATGGGCGGCATGGGTGGCATGGGCGGCATGATGTAAGACGCCCTGTCCTGGCCACTTGCAAAAAACCCCGCGGGTCTAAGCCTGCGGGGTTTTTTCTTTTCCAGTGATGGGT
>CAYRLE010000120.1:0-4711 GCA_964425105.1 uncultured Gammaproteobacteria bacterium
GGGGTGAGGGGTGAGGGGTGAGGGGTGAGGGGTGAGGGATTGTGGGCGGGGCTTGATACCCAGGGCAAGCCGGCGATGCGCCCGCCGGAACGCCTTACTCCCTGCCTGCCCCTTTCTCTGCACGCCGGCGGCGCAGATACACCAGGGTCAGCAGAGGGCCGGACAGGGCATAGACCGCCGCCATAGTGAACAGGACGATGGGCGGATCGATGGAAATGAAGACGAATACCAGCACCAGCACCAGAATCGCCACGAATGGCACCCGGTCCTTGAGGTTGATATCCTTGAAACTGTGGTAGCGGATATTGCTCACCATCAAGACGCCGGCTGTCACCGTCACCAGAAGGACAATAACCGCCAGGTCTTTCCCCGGGATCCCGTAATCGCTGCACAGCCACACCAGCCCGGCGATCAGGGCAGCGGCCGGCGGTGACGGCAGCCCCTGAAAATAGGCCTTGTCCGCCGTGCCCGCCTGGGTATTGAAGCGTGCCAGACGCAGCGCCGCCCCCGCCGTATAGACGAAGGCTGCCAGCCAACCCAGCTTGCCCAGGCTGGACAGGGACCAGACATAGACCACCAGGGCCGGCGCCAGACCAAAGGCGATCATATCGGAGAGGCTGTCGTATTCCACGCCGAAGTCGCTTTGGGTATTGGTGAGGCGGGCCACCCGGCCGTCGATGCCGTCCATGAACTGGGCCACAAATATGGCGATGCCGGCGGCCTCGTAACGTCCGCCGATGGCGGCGATGATTGCATAAAATCCGGCAAACAAGGCAGCGGTGGTGAATAAATTGGGCAACAGATAGATGCCCCTGCGCCGCTTCAGTTCCTTTACCTCTTCCTTCACGATAGCCCCTTGCCTGTTCAGTGGATCAATGTCGCCAGGATATCGGAACCAGCATGGACTTGGCTGCCCGGCTGCACCTCGATGCGGGAATTGGCCGGCACATAGACATTGACGTTGCCAGAAAAACTCACCATACCGCAGCGCTGCCCCTGGCCGATACGCTCGCCGATATGGACGTAACAACGTGGCCGCAGACGATGTCCGGCCACCCTGATCACCAGCACCAAGTCATCCTGTTCATCGGTCTGCACCCAGATGGCGTAACGATTATAATCAGCTGCGCTAGCCTCTCCCTGCCGGGAACTGTTGGCGGGAAAGTACCAGATCTCCATGATCTTTCCCTCTACCGGGCTGCGCGTGGTATAGACACCAAAACGCCGCATGCGCAAATCGATTCGTAACGCATCCCGCTCCAGATAGGGGTCGCGGCACGCCTCCACGGCAGTCACCTCACCGTCTACCGGACTGACCACGGCCAGTGGAACCGCGGGAATTTTGCGCTCCGGATCCCGAAACAGGTACGCCAAGACCAGAGCCAGTAGCCAAAAAGGCAGGCTCCATGGCTCTCCCAGCGTGAAATGCAGCGCCAGGGCCACCAACACCGCGGCCAGTATGAAAGGCCAGCCCTGACGCGCAATATACGGATATTCCGCTGACATGGTTAAGGCCCAGATTCGTGAGGCATCAAGGGTGAGGAGTTGGGTGAAACCCCAGCATAAACTATCACCTCACCCCCTGTCCGCGCTGATCAGGATCAGTTCTTTTCCCGGTCGACGATCTTGTTGGCCTTGATCCAGGGCATCATGTCACGGAGTTGTTTGCCAACGGCCTCGATGGGATGCTCGCGGCCGATGCGGCGCTTGGCCTTGAGGGTCGGCGCCCCGGCCTGGTTCTCGAGAATGAACTCCCGGGCAAACTCGCCGTTCTGGATTTCAGTGAGAATGCGGCGCATCTCGGCGCGGGTCTCATCGGTGATCACGCGCGGGCCGCGGGTCAGGTCCCCATATTCGGCGGTATTGGAAATAGAGTAGCGCATATTGGCGATACCGCCCTCGTACATCAGGTCCACGATCAGCTTCAACTCATGGAGACACTCGAAATAGGCCATCTCCGGGGCATAACCCGCCTCCACCAGGGTCTCGAAACCGGCCTGCACCAGGGCGGTGGCGCCGCCGCACAACACCGCCTGCTCGCCGAACAGGTCGGTTTCCGTCTCTTCCTTGAACGTGGTCTCGATGACGCCGGCGCGGCCACCGCCATTGGCGCTGGCATAGGACAGGGCAATATCCCGGGCGCGTCCGCTGGCATCCTGATGGATGGCGATCAGGGTCGGCACACCGCCGCCCTGGGTGTAGGTGGAGCGCACCAGATGACCAGGGCCCTTGGGGGCGATCATGATCACATCCAGGTCGGGGCGCGGCTCGATCTGGCCATAGTGGATATTGAAACCATGGGCAAAGGCCAGCGCCGCGCCTTGCTTGACGGCGGGGACGATGGTCTCCCGGTAGAGGCGGGCCTGGTGCTCATCGGGCACCAGGATCATCACCAGATCGGCGCCCTGCACCGCCTCATCCACCGCCTGCACCGTCAGGCCGGCATTCTTCGCCTTGGCCTCGGAACTGGAGCCGGGACGCAGGCCGACCACCACCTCGACGCCGGAATCCTTGAGATTGTTGGCATGGGCATGCCCCTGGGAACCATAACCGATAATCGCCACCTTCATGCCTTGGATGAGGGAGAGGTCGGCGTCTTTATCGTAGTAGATGTTCATCGTAGTGTTTCCTTCTCTGATTGTTGCTTGTTCTGAATTGCTTGGTATCGATCAACAAAGTGATGAGTGATGCGTAAAGAGTAAGGGAGACACAACACACCTTAGCCACTCATCACTCATCACTCATTACTCATCACCCATCACCCACCTCAAGGCCGCAGACTCCTCTCACCGCGGGCGATACCGGTGACACCGGAACGTACCGTTTCCAGGATGAGCTTGTTGTCCACGGCCTCGATAAAGGCGTCCAGTTTCTCGCTGGTCCCGGTAAGTTCAATGGTGAAGGTGTTGCCGGTGACATCGATGATGCTGCCGCGGAAAATGTCGGTGAGGCGCATCAGTTCCTCGCGCTCGCCGTCCACCGCCTTGACCTTGATGAGCAGCATCTCGCGTTCGATGTGTGCGCCCTCGGTGAGGTCCTGCAGCTTGACCACGTCGATGAGCTTGTTGAGTTGCTTGGTGATCTGCTCGATGATTTCTTCGGAACCCCGGGTCACCACGGTCATGCGCGACAGCGAGGGATCCTCGGTGGGCGCCACGGTTAGCGACTCGATATTGTAACCACGGGCCGAGAACAGGCCCGCCACCCGCGACAGGGCCCCGGCCTCGTTCTCCATCAATATGGAAATGATATGCCGCATGACTTATACCAGGATCATTTCGTTGAGTCCGGCGCCGGCCGGAATCATAGGATAGACATTTTCCGTCTGGTCGGTGAGAAAGTCCATGAACACCAGGCGCTTCTTCAGTTTCATGGCCTCCTTCAGCGCCGCTTCCACGTCGCCGGGCTTCTCGATGCGCATCCCCACGTGGCCGTAGCTCTCTGCCAGCTTGACGAAGTCCGGCAGGGCGTCCATGTAGGACATGGCATAGCGTCCCTGATAGAAGAACTCCTGCCACTGGCGCACCATGCCCAGGTAACGGTTGTTGAGGGTGATGATCTTGATGGGCAGGCCGTACTGCAGGCAAGTGGACAGTTCCTGGATACACATCTGGATGCTGCCCTCGCCGGTGACGCAGGCCACCGTGGAGCGGGGATGGGCGAACTGCACCCCCATGGCCGCGGGCAGGCCGAAGCCCATGGTGCCCAGCCCCCCGGAATTGATCCAGCGGTAGGGCTTGTCGAACTTGTAGAACTGCGCCGTCCACATCTGATGCTGGCCCACATCGGAGGTCACGAAGGCGTTGCCCTTGGTCACCTTGTAGAGTTGCTCCAAGACGTACTGGGGCTTGATCACCTCATCGTTCATCTGGTATTTGAGACACTCGGTGGCGCGCCATTCCTCGATCTGCTGCCACCAGGTCTTGATGGCCTCCTGGCGCGGCTTGAGCTTCTTTTCCTTGATGATGCGCAGCATCTCCTGAAGCACGTTGTCCACGGTGCCGACGATGGGCACATCCACGCGCACGTTCTTGGAGATGGAGGAGGGGTCGATATCCACATGGATAATCTTGGCCTTGGAGCAGAACTTCTCCACGTTGCCAGTGACCCGGTCGTCGAAGCGGGCGCCGATGGCCACCAGCACATCGCAGTGATGCATGGCCATGTTGGCCTCGTAGGTGCCGTGCATGCCCAGCATACCCAGGAACTGCTTGTCCGTCGCCGGATAGGCGCCCAGCCCCATCAGGGTATTGGTGATGGGGAAACCTAAGCGCCGCACCAACTCCGTCAGCGCCTGGGAGCCGCCGCCCAGGATCACGCCGCCGCCGCTGTAGACCATGGGGCGCTCCGCCGCCATCATCAGCTTGACGGCGCGCTTGATCTGGCCAATGTGCCCTTTGGTCACCGGCTTGTAGGAGCGCAGCTGGACCTGCTTGGGATAGACGTAGTCCGTCTTGGCCGCCGTCACATCCTTGGGTATGTCCACCACCACCGGCCCGGGACGGCCGGTGGTGGCGATATAAAAGGCCTTCTTGAGGGTCAGGGCCAGGTCCTTGACGTCCTTGACCAGGAAATTGTGCTTCACGCAGGGCCGGGTGATGCCCACGGAATCCACCTCCTGAAAGGCATCGTTGCCGATCAGGTTGGTGGGCACCTGGCCGGTGAGCACCACCAGGGGAATGGAATCCATATAGGCGGTGGCGATGCCGGT
>CAYRLE010000121.1:0-4485 GCA_964425105.1 uncultured Gammaproteobacteria bacterium
ACGCATCACGCATTACGCATTACGCATCACTCACCCTCCAACTCAAACCTTAACCTCCAAGCGATCCACCTTGCGAAACCCCTGGGGCAGCTTGTTACCGCGCCGTCCCCGCTCGCCGCGGTAGTGCTCCAGGTCGCGGGGCTTGAGGGTCATGTGGCGCTGGCCGGAATAGATGGTGAGGCTGCTGTCCTTGGGCACCACAGTCAGGATGCAGAGGTATTCATCCCGCGCCGCCAGCCGCGCCGCGGGAATGCCCATGATCTTGACGCCCTTACCCTTGGCCAGGGCGGGCAGTTCCTTTACCGCCACCAGCAACAGGCGGCCCTCGCTGCTGACCGCCGCCACGCTATCATGCTCCACGTCCGTCAGCGGCACCGGCGGCAGGACCCGCGCGCCCTTGGGCAGGCTGAGCACCGCCTTGCCGGAGCGGTTTTTGGTGTACAGGTCTCCCAGGCGCGCCACGAAGCCGTAGCCGGCGTCGGAGGCGATGAGCCAGCGGCTGTCGGGGTCGCCGGCCATGACGCCCACGAAAGTGGCACCCTCGGGGGGATTGAGGCGTCCGGTGAGGGGTTCGCCCTGACCGCGCGCCGAGGGCAGGGTGTGGGCCGGCAGGGAATAGACGCGACCGGTGGAATCCATGAACAGGGCCAGCTGGTTGCTGCGTCCAGGCGCCGCGGCCTGAAACCCGTCGCCAGCCTTGAAAGACAGGGAGCGGGGATCGAGGTCGTGGCCCTTGGCGGCACGTACCCAGCCCTTCTCGGAGAGCACGATGGTGATGGGCTCAGCACTCAGCAGGGCAGATTCGTCCATGGCCTGAGCCGCCTCCCGCGCTACGATGGGCGAGCGGCGTTCATCGCCATACTCCAAGGCGTCTGCTTCCAGTTCCTTGCGCACCAGGGTGCGCAGGCGCTGCTTGGAGGCCAGGGTCTTCTCCAGGGCGTCACGCTCGGCGCTCAGTTCTTCCTGCTCGCCGCGGATCTTGATCTCCTCCAACTTGGCCAGCTGACGCAGGCGGATATCGAGAATGGCATTGGCCTGGATCTCGCTGATGGCAAAGCGCTCCATGAGCACCTGCTTGGGATGGTCCTCGCTGCGGATGATCTCGATCACCTCGTCGATGTTGAGGTAGGCGATGAGCAGGCCTTCGAGGATGTGCAGACGCTGCCGCACCTTGTCGAGGCGATGCTCCAGGCGGCGGCGCACGGTGCGGGTGCGGAACTCCAGCCACTCCAGGAGCAGGTCGCGCAGGTTGCGGGTGCCCGGGCGGCCATCCAGGCCGATGACATTCATGTTGACCCGATAGCTGCGCTCCAGATCGGTGGTGGCAAAGAGATGGGACATGAGGGCCTCCATGTCCACCCTTTTGGAACGG
The DNA here is from genome assembly GCA_964425105.1 of uncultured Gammaproteobacteria bacterium. Lineage (GTDB taxonomy): Bacteria > Pseudomonadota > Gammaproteobacteria > SZUA-140 > SZUA-140 > S012-109. The sequence continues at coordinate 1,373 of CAYRLE010000121.1, forward strand.
GGCACGATCACCAGGCGGGTGGGATTCTCGTGGTCCGATTCGTCGCGCAGGTCGTCCACCATGGGCAGCTTGCGGGCATTCATCTGGGTGGCGATCTGCTCCAGCACCCGCGCCCCGGAGACCTGGTGAGGCAGGGCGGTGATCACGATGTCGCCGTTCTCGCGCTCGTAGCGGGCGCGCATGCGCACACTGCCGCCACCGCTCTCATAGATCTTGCGCAACTCCGCGGATGGCGTGATGATCTCCGCCTCGGTGGGGAAGTCCGGCCCCTGGATGTGCTGGCACAGGGCGTGGACGTCTGCCTTGGGGTCAGCGAGCAGATGCACGCAGGCGGCCGCCACCTCGCGCACATTGTGGGGCGGGATGTCGGTGGCCATGCCCACGGCGATACCGGTGGTGCCGTTGAGCAGCACATGGGGCAGGCGCGCCGGCAACACCCGCGGCTCCTCCAGGGTGCCGTCGAAATTGGGCACCCAATCCGCCGTGCCCTGGCCCAGTTCGGCGAGCAACACCTCGGCGAAACGCGACAGGCGCGCCTCGGTGTAGCGCATGGCGGCGAAGGACTTGGGATCGTCCGGCGCCCCCCAGTTGCCCTGGCCGTCGATGAGGGGATAGCGGTAGGTGAAGGGCTGGGCCATGTGCACCATGGCCTCGTAGCAGGCGGCATCACCATGGGGATGAAACTTGCCCAGCACGTCGCCCACGGTGCGCGCCGCCTTCTTGTACTTGGCCGTCGCCGCCAGGCCCAACTCCGACATGGCGTAGACGATGCGCCGCTGTACCGGTTTGAGACCGTCACCGATGTGGGGCAGGGCCCGGTCCAGGATCACGTACATGGAATAGTCCAGATACGCCTTCTCGGTGAAATCCCGCAGCGGCTGGCGCTCCACGCCCTCGAAATTCATTTCCAGTGTAGACATGATGTTTCAGATACAAGATACAAGATACAAGATACAAGGCGGCAGGACAGCCTGCCACCCACGCCGGAATCTGCAATAGCCATTACACTTCCCATTTCAATCGTTTCTCTCTTTTCCTTTTCTCGTTGCCATGTTTTTTCTTGTATCTTTCCCCTTGTATCTTGTATCTAAACTTGCGCCAAATTCCCCTTCTCCTCCAGCCAGTGCTTGCGATCGGCGGCGCGTTTTTTGGCCAGCAGCATGTCCAGCAACTGGTCGGTGTCGTCCTCGGTGTCGATGGTGAGTTGGACCAGGCGCCGGGTGTCGGGGGCGATGGTGGTCTCGCGCAGCTGCAGGGGGTTCATCTCCCCCAGGCCCTTGAAGCGCTGCACATTGATCTTGCCCTTCTTGTGCTCGGCGGCAATGCGGTCCAGGATGCCCTGCTTCTCGGCGTCGTCCAGGGCGTAGTAGACATCCTTGCCCACGTCGATGCGGTACAGCGGCGGCATGGCCACGTAGATGTGGCCGGCCTTCACCAGCGGCCGGTAGTGGCGCACGAACAAGGCACACAGCAGGGTTGCGATATGGGCGCCGTCGGAATCGGCATCCGCCAGGATGCACACCTTGCCGTAGCGCAACCGCCCCAGGTCCTGCGAGCCGGGCTCCACACCGATGGCCACCGAGATGTCGTGCACCTCCTGGGAGGCCAGCACCTCGGCGGAATCCACTTCCCAGGTATTGAGGATCTTGCCACGCAGGGGCATCACCGCCTGGAACTGGCGATCGCGCGCCTGCTTGGCGGAGCCGCCGGCGGAATCGCCCTCCACCAGGAACAACTCGCTGTAGGCCGGGTCCTGGGCCGTGCAGTCGGCCAGCTTGCCCGGCAGGGCCGGCCCGCTGGTGACCTTCTTGCGCACCACCTTGCGCCCCGCCCGCAGCCGCGCCTGGGCGTGATCGATGGCCAGGGCTGCGATGGCCTCAGCCGTTTCCACATGCTGGTTGAGCCACAGGCTGAAGCTGTCCTTGACCACCCCGGAGACGAAGGCGGCGCACTCGCGCGACGACAGGCGCTCCTTGGTCTGCCCGGAGAACTGGGGATCGGCCAGCTTCACCGAGAGGATATAGCTGCACTTGTCCCAGACGTCCTCGGGAGAGATCTTCACGCCCCGCGGCAACAGATTGCGGAACTCGCAGAACTCGCGCACCGCATCGGTGAGCCCGCTGCGCAGGCCGTTGACGTGGGTGCCGCCCTGAGGCGTGGGCACCAGGTTGACATAGCTCTCGGTGATGGGCTCGCCGCCCTCCGGCAGCCAGGTGACGGCCCAGGTCACGGCCTCCTCGTTGCCCTCCATGCTGCCCATGAAGGGCTCCTCGGGCAGCAGGGTCCAGCCGCGCAACTCGCTGAGCAGGTAGTCGCGCAGGCCGTCGCGGTAGCACCAGCTCTCCTCCTCGCCCGTGATCTCGTTGCGGAAGCGGATGGTCAGCCCCGGCGCCAGCACCGCCTTGGCGCGCAGCAGGTGGCGCAGGCGGGAGACCGAGAACTTGGGGCTGTCGAAATAGCGCGGATCGGGCAGAAAACGCAGGGTGGTGCCGGTGTTCTGCTTGCCCACCTTGCCCACCACTTTCAGGTCGCTGACCTTCTCGCCGTTGGCGAAGGCCATGTGGTATTCCTTGCCGCCGCGGCGGATCCACACCTCCAGGGACTTGGACAGGGCGTTGACCACCGACACCCCCACCCCGTGGAGGCCGCCGGAGAAACGGTAATTCTTGTTGGAGAACTTGCCGCCGGCATGGAGCCGGGTGAGGATCACCTCCACGCCGCTGACGCCCTCCTCGGGATGGAGGTCCACCGGCATGCCGCGGCCGTTGTCGCGCACGGTCATGGCGCCGTCCTTGTGCAGAATCACCTCGATGGTGTCGGCATGGCCGGCGATGACCTCGTCGACGCTGTTGTCGATCACCTCCTGGGCGAGGTGATTGGGGCGGCTGGTATCGGTGTACATGCCGGGGCGCTTGCGCACCGGGTCCAGACCGCTGAGGATTTCAATCTCGGAGGCGTTGTAGCTGCTGCTCATGAAAGACTATGCCCGTTCCAGAAATCTAAAAGCAGCGTAGCTTAGCATGACAGAGGGGGGCTGGGTATGGGGGTCTGCAGGGCCGCTGGGAGAAAGCCAGTGGAAAGATCCAAACAGGTGATGCGTAATGAGTGATGAG
>CAYRLE010000122.1:0-4316 GCA_964425105.1 uncultured Gammaproteobacteria bacterium
GGATCATTGCTTCGCCCCATGCCTCATATTTCTTTCCTTGCCTCCTGCCATCAGCTTCCGGTCTGGCGTGTGACGTCGACATAGAGGGTCAGCTTCTGGCCTGGCTGCAGATATTTGCCTTTGGGCAAGGCATTCCACATGCGCAACTCAGAGACTGTGACCTTGAATTTCTGGGAGATGCGGGCCAGCGAATCGCCCTTGCGCACAGTGTAGTGGATGCGTTGGGTGATGCCGTTGAGCCCGGGAGTCAGGCTGGCGGTCCGGGATCGGGCGCCGCGGTTGCGGGCCTTTTTCCAGATTACCAGCTTCTGGCCGGGGCGCAGATAGTCGCGGGGCGCCATGCCATTCCATTTCGCCAGTTGGCGCGTCCCGACGTGGTATTTGTGGGAGAGATCCCACAGCGTATCCCCCTGGCGTACTGTATGGACGATCCTGATGCCCTTCTTGGGCCGGCTCTGGATGGCCCGCAGACGTTGCTCTTCGCTCAGGCGGTAGGCCCGCAGATCCCTCGTGGCGACCGGAATGATCATGCTCTTGCCGGCATGGATCAGGTGGCTGCCAATGCCGTTGACCTGCTTCAGGACGGCTACGGTGGTGCCGTAGCGTTGGGCGATATGACCCAGGGTCTCCCCTTCGCGGATGAGGTGGCGGACCCATTTGATGCGCTTCCCGGCGGGTACCTCGCCGAGTTTGCGGCTGAATGGTTCCGCGACGCTGGCCGGCAACAGCAGGCGGTGAGGGCCATCGGGGTCGGTGGCCCAGTGGTTGAAGCCGGGGTTGAAGCGGTAGATTTCGTCCAGGCTGAGGCCTGCCAGTTCGGCGGCCAGGGCCAGGTCGATCTGGGAGCCCGTGGTAACCGGAACCAAGTAGGGTTCATCTGAGATGGGCGCCAGGCTGAGCTGGAACTTCTCTGGTTCGGCGATGATTTCGCTGATGGCCAGGAGTTTGGGAACATAGGCCTGGGTTTCCCGGGGCAGGTGCAGGGACCAGAAATCCGTGGGTTTGCCATGGCGGCGGTTTTTCCTGATGGCATTCCTGACAGTGCCGGAGCCCGAGTTGTAGGCAGCCAGCGCCAGCAGCCAGTCGCCATCGAAGGTCTTGTGCAGGTATTGCAGATAGTCCAGGGCGGCGCGGGTGGATTCCAGGATGTCGCGGCGGCCGTCGTACCACCAGTTCTGTTTCAGTCCGTAGTGGCGCGCGGTGCCGGGAATGAACTGCCAGATCCCCGCGGCGCGTCCGTGTGAATAGGCGAAGGGTTGGTAGGCGCTCTCTACGATGGGTAACAGGGCAATCTCCATGGGCATGTGGCGCTCGTCCAGGGCTTCCACGATCAAATGGAGATAGGGGCGGGCGCGTTCTATGGTCCGTTGTAGATAGCTGGGATGATTGGCGTACCAGTTGCGTTCCGCCTCGATGCGGCCCTTGGGGGCTGCTGTGATGCCGAAACCGTCCCGGATGCGGTCCCACAGGTCGTGGGAGGCGGCGCCGTCTTCCAGGGTGAGTTCCTGCTCCGTCCCCGGCATAGCCGCCGCGGCCTCTGCACTCGCCCCTGCTGCCGGCAGGTCCAGGGTTTCATCGGCCACTTGCAGAACTGCGCTCATGGGGTAGGGATAGATGATTCGGAAATGTCCGTCCCAGATGGCGGCGATGTGCTCGTCCAGCTGACCGTCTCCAGGTTTGTCAGGCGCTGTCATGGATATCCTAGTCTCAGCCGTAACGGGAGCTTGTGCCTGGGGTGCGGAGAGAGGGGGTGTCTGAGTGACAGCGGTGTCTGCTGCAGCGTCGCTGGGTTCACTATCGGGAGCGAAGGGCCGCGGCACCTGCAGGGTGCAGGCGCTGAAGGCGAGCGTCAGGCCGAGGAGGAAGAGCGGCATGAGGTGTTTGTTGTTGGTTTTCTTCATGGGGCGGGCGCTTCGTCCTTGCTCGTTATAATAGATCGGCAATTATAGCGGCATTCTTGAGATCTATTCCACTTTGGGAGTTCGCAATAAGCTGTTGTTATGATGAATCTTTCCAGTATCGAATTACGGCAAACACTTCCTGGGGCGTGGCGAGGGGGCGGCGGCTGAAGCGCTCCGCCGCCTGGCGGACCTCAGGGAGGTGGCAGCGCAGGAAGGGATTGGTCTTCTTTTCCAGCTCCAGGGTGGAGGGGACGGTGGCCCGTCCCTGGCTGCGCAGCACGATGGTTTCTTCCAGTCGTACCGCCAGGTCCCTGTTGTGGGGTTCTACCAGGGTGGCGAAGCGCAGGTTGCCCAAGGTGTATTCATGGGCGCAATAGATGCGGGTCTCGTCTGGCAGCCGGCGGATCTTCTCCAGCGACAGGTACATCTGCTGTGCCGTGCCTTCGAAGAGCCTGCCGCAACCGCCGGCAAAGAGGGTGTCACCGCAGAACAGCGCCTTATCCCCGTAGTAGGCGAGATGGTCCAAGGTATGTCCCGGCGTTTCCAGTACCGTGAGAGACAGGCCATTGTCCACGGTCAGGGAATCGCCCTCGGCCATGGGGTGGTCACAGGCAGGAATCGCACTCCTTGTCGGCCCATAGATGGGGATGTCGAAATGAGACCGCAGTGCCTGGATGCCGTCCACGTGGTCGTAATGGTGATGGGTGACGAGAATGGCCACAGGCCGCAACTCCATGCGGCTCAGCGCCTCCAGCACAGGGGCGGCATCCCCCGGGTCGACGATGGCCACGGAACGCGGCGCAGCCGGGCCAGGTACGAGCCAGATATAGTTGTCGCTGAAGGCGGAGACAGGGATGGCCTGCATGGTGTGCAAAACTCGCTAGGCATGGAGTGGAATAGGGTATCCTAATCGGCATTGCCGGAAAAGCTGAGATCATGGCCAAGACCGATTATCGAAAACGATGCGCCGAGCGTTGGCGCCTGCGCCAGTGGTATGCAGAGGGGCTGGGGCGCTGGTTGCTGGAAAGTGAACAGCAGCAGTTGGACCAGATATTGCCCAATCTCTTTGGTTATCACCTGATCCAGGTGGGGCATATGGTGGACGATGATCTGCTGCACAGCAGCCGCATCAGCCATCGGGTGGTGGTGGACGGAGATCTCTGCAGGCTGGAGGCGGCTGCAGGCGGGCCGGGCCTGTTGGGGCGGCCGGACGCGCTCCCTTTACAGCGGGATTCCGTGGATGTGGTGGTGTTGCCCCACATCCTGGAGTTCGAGGCCCATCCTCACGAGGTGCTGCGGGAGGTGGAGCGGGTGCTGGTGGCGGAGGGCCATGTGGTCATCCTGGGCTTCAATCCCTGGAGTCTGTGGGGGCTCTGGCGCCTGCTGCGCCGGCGCCACGGCCATCCGCCCTGGTATGGCACCTTCCGCAGTGTCCTGCGCCTCAAGGACTGGCTGGCATTGCTGGGCTTCGATATTATCATGACCTGCAATTACTTTTACCGGCCGCCGTTGCGCCATGCCGGGTTCATGCGCCGCCTGGGCTTTCTGGAACGCTTGGGGAAGCGCTGGTGGCCCTTTCTGGGCGGCGCCTATGTGATGGTGGCCAAAAAGCGGGTGGTAACCCTGACCCCCATCAAGCCGCGCTGGCGGCCGCGGCGCCGCCTGGTGCAGGTGGATCTGGCCCGCCGCATGCCACACCAGCAGGCTACCCTGGCGCCCCGTCGTGACCAGGACGGCAAATGAAATCACCGTGGTTATTTTGTCCAGCACACACAGAGGCCCTCACCCGTGACAAGCAATGCGAGATCCACCATGTCTGATGCACCTGATGAGGATGTAGTGGAAATATTTACCGATGGCGCCTGCCGGGGCAACCCCGGGCCAGGTGGCTGGGGGGCACTGTTGCGCTATCGCGGCCACGAAAAGACACTCTACGGTGCACAGCCCGAGACCACCAACAACCGCATGGAACTGACTGCCGCCATCAAGGCCCTGGAATCCCTGAAGCGACCCTGCAGGGTGCGCCTCACCACCGATTCCGAATACGTGAAAAAGGGCATCATGGAATGGCTGGCGAACTGGAAGCGACGTGGCTGGAAGACCGCATCCCGCAAGCCCGTCAAGAACGCCGACCTGTGGCGGCGCCTGGACGAGGCGGCTGCCCGCCACGATGTCCAGTGGCACTGGGTGCGGGGGCACTCCGGCCATGCAGAAAATGAGCGCGCTGATGAGCTGGCCAACCTTGCCATTGATGAGATGTTGGAAGGGGAGGGAAAAGATACAAGATACAAGATACAAGATGAAAGGGGTTGAGGGGCTTCTACGCGTGATGAGTAATGCGTAATGAGTGATGGGGTGCCACACACCTTTCTCAACACATCACCCATCACCCATCACCCATCACTCTCACCCCCT
>CAYRLE010000123.1:0-2440 GCA_964425105.1 uncultured Gammaproteobacteria bacterium
ATGGCGGAGAGAGAGGGATTCGAACCCTCGATGGAGCTTTTAACCCCATACTCCCTTAGCAGGGGAGCGCCTTCAGCCGCTCGGCCATCTCTCCACAAAACTGCCTTTTCACCGGCCCTCTCACCATCTCAACATGGGCCACCCGACTACCTCTCGGCGGCCAGTGACGGAAGGACCAGCTGTTTAAATACATCCAGATTGGCCGCGACACGCGGGTCAGCAGCTAACGAATGCGAAAGGATAACGAATTAATGCGATGGACGCAAAAGGTATTGTTGTTATCGAAAGGGAGGTGGGATTTATTTGCTATGGAGCCGCCCGACAACGGGGCCCTGAGCCGGGTCCCGGTCCTGGTTCTCCTCGTTTTCCTTCTGGATGCGCTCATAGATTTCTTCACGATGCACGGTGATATGCTTGGGGGCATTGACACCAATGCGCACTTGGTTACCCCGCACTCCCAGCACTGTAACGGTAATCTCGTCCCCTATTATCAAAGTCTCGCCTACCCGGCGTGTCAGAATCAGCATCGTATGTCTCCTTACTAAAGCGCCCTCTAATCAAACGATGGCTATCGTCTCCGTGTCCCCCACAGAATTTCATCGGCCGTTTTCCAGCAAAACTAAACCAAATCACTAAGGTTCTGATTTTACTGGCGAATCGAGCCATCCCTGAGCCATCCACTGGCACGCCCCTGAATTATAGCATTTTTCATATATTTTTACCTCCCAGGTCGAAGGCCTCATGGAGTGCGCGCACTCCCAACTCCAGGTATTTCTCATCCAGCACCACCGACACCTTGATCTCGGAAGTGGAAATCATGCGGATATTGATGCCCTCCTCCGCCAGGGCGCGGAACATCTTGCTGGCGATACCGGCATGGGAGCGCATGCCCACCCCCACCAGGGAAATCTTGACGATCTTGTCGTCGCCGTTCACCTCGCGGGCCCGCAGTTCCCGGGCCACGTCCTGGAGGATGCCCAGGGCCTTTTCATAGTCGTTGCGGTGAACCGTGAAAGTGAAGTCAGTGGTGGCGTCCTCGGCCACGTTCTGCACGATCATGTCCACCTCGATGCCGGCGTCGGCAATGGGCCCCAGGATCTTGCTGGCCACGCCGGGCTGGTCCGGCACCCCCAGCACCGTCAGCTTGGCTTCGTCGCGGTTGAATGCAATTCCGGAAATCTGCGCCTGTTCCATACCATCTTCCTCTGCTGTGATGAGGGTCCCCCCGCCCTCCTCGAAGGAGGACAACACCCGCAGGGGAACGTTGTACTTACTGGCGAATTCCACCGAGCGGATCTGCAAGACCTTGGCGCCCAGGCTGGACATCTCCAACATCTCCTCGTAGGTCAGGCGCTCCAGGCGGCGCGCCTCGGCCACCACCCGGGGATCGGTAGTGTAGACGCCGTCCACATCGGTGTAGATTTGACACTCGTCGGCCTGCAGGGCCGCCGCCAGGGCCACGGCCGTGGTGTCCGAGCCGCCCCGACCCAGGGTGGTGATGTTGCCCTGCTCGTCCACCCCCTGGAAGCCGGCCACCACCACCACGCGCCCTGCCGCAAGGTCGCGCTGGATGCGCGCCGCATCGATGTCCACGATGCGCGCCTTGTTGTGCATGCTGTCGGTGAGGATATGGACCTGGGCACCGGTATAGGACTGGGCCGGGCAGCCGCGTGACTGCAGGGCCATGCTCAGCAGGGCGATGGTCACCTGCTCGCCGGTGGAGAGAATCACGTCCAGTTCGCGGGGCACGGGGGTCTCCGCCACGGCGCGCGCCAGGCCCAGCAGACGGTTGGTCTCGCCGCTCATGGCGGAGACCACCACCACCAGGTCGTTGCCTTGGGCACGGGCGGCGATGATCTTGTCCGCCACCCGCGCGATGTGTTCAGGGGTGGCGACGGAGGTACCGCCGTATTTTTGTACGATTAGTGTCATGTCTTTAGGAGAGGTGATGAGTGATGAGTAATGGGTGATGAATACCAGCCTGCAAGCTCATCACTCATTACTCTTCACCCATCACGCATTACTCATCACTTAATCACTCATCACCCGCAAGCTGCTTCCGCACCCAATCGGCCACCCCCGCCAATGCCGCCGCCAGCGCCGCCGGATCGTTGCCCCCCGCCTGGGCCATGTCGGGGCGGCCGCCGCCCTTGCCGCCGACCTGGCGGGCCACGAAGTTGACCAGTTCCGAGGCCGTGATGCGGTCGGTGAAGTCCTTGGTCACACCGGCCACCAGGCTGACTTTGGCGCCGTCTGCCGCGGCCAGCACCACGGCCGCCGAACCCAGCTTGTTCTTGAGCTGGTCCAGAGTGCTGCGCAGGGTCTTGACGTCGGCGCCTTCGAGTTGCGCCGCCAGCACCTTGCAGCCGGCGATGTCCACGGCCTGGGCGGCGAGATCGCTGCCGGCGCTGCTGGCCAGTTTGGCCTTCAGCGCCTCCAG
>CAYRLE010000123.1:2540-4297 GCA_964425105.1 uncultured Gammaproteobacteria bacterium
CGGATCTGCTCGTTCACCAGGGCCTCGATACGGTCCAGTTGCTCCGCCGTCGGCGCCTCGAAGTGGGCATAGTCGAAACGCAGCCGCCCTGGCTCCACCAGGGAGCCCTTCTGCACCACATGCTCGCCCAGCACCTGGCGCAAGGCGGCATGGAGCAGATGGGTGGCGGTATGATTCAGCGCCGTGGCCTGGCGCGCCGCCTCGTCCACCCGGGCCTCCACCACATCGCCCTTGCGGAAACCGCCCTGTACGACGCGCCCCAGGTGCAGGATGGTGTCGCCACCCTGCTTCTGGGTGTCGCGCACCTCGAAGATGCTGTCGCCGCAGCGCAACTCGCCGCGGTCACCCACCTGGCCGCCGGACTCGGCATAGAAGGGGGTCTTGTCCAGGACGATGACACCCTCCTCGCCTTCCGCCAGGCTGTCCACAGTCTGGCCGTCGCGCAGCAGGGCGCTCACTTGGCTGCGCTCCCGCAGGTGGTCGTAACCGGTGAATTCGCTGCGGCCCTCCACGTTCAGCTGGGCGCTGTAGTCCACGGTGAAGTGGCCGGCCGCCCGTGCGCGCTCGCGCTGGGCGGCCATCTCGCGCTCGAAGCCCGCCATGTCCAGGCTCAGGCCGCGTTCGCGGGCGATATCGGCGGTGAGATCCACGGGAAAACCATAGGTGTCGTAGAGGCGGAACACGGTCTCGCCGGGGATCACCTTGCCGCTGAGCCCGGCGATGGCCTGCTCCAGGATCTGCATGCCCTGCTCCAGGGTCTCGGCGAAGCGCTCCTCCTCCTGGCGCAGCACCCGCTCCACCTGGGCCTGGGCGCGGGGCAGTTCGGGATAGGCCTCGCCCATCTCCTGCGCCAAGGGCTGCACCAATTTATGGAAGAAGGCGTCCTTGATGCCCAACTGGTAGCCGTGGCGGATGGCGCGGCGGATGATGCGCCGCAGCACATAGCCGCGTCCCTCGTTGGCGGGGATCACACCGTCGACGATGAGAAAGGCGCTGGAACGGATATGGTCGGCGATCACCCGCAGGGAGGGATGCTGCAGGTCCTCGCAATGCGCCAGCCGGGCAACCGCCAGGATGAGATTGCGGAACAGGTCGATGTCGTAGTTGCTGTGCACCCCCTGCATCACCGCGGCGAGGCGCTCCAGGCCCATGCCGGTGTCCACCGAGGGCCTGGGCAGGGGTGTCATGTTCCCGCTGCCGTCGCGGTTGTACTGCATAAACACCAGGTTCCAGATCTCCACGTAGCGGTCGCCGTCGGCCTCCGGCGTGCCGGGCGGACCACCCGCCACCTCGGGGCCATGGTCGTAGAAGATCTCGGAACAGGGACCGCAGGGGCCGGTGTCCCCCATGGACCAAAAATTGTCCTCGGCGCCGATGCGCGCGAAATGGGCAGGATCGACGCCGATCTCTTCGAGCCAGATGTCCGCGGCCTCGTCGTCCTCCTCGAACACCGTCACCCACAGCTTCTCCGCCGGGATCTCCAACTCGCCGGTGAGAAACTCCCAAGCATAGTGGATGGCCTCGCGCTTGAAGTAGTCGCCGAAGCTGAAATTGCCCAGCATCTCGAAGAAGGTGTGATGGCGGGCGGTATAGCCCACGTTCTCCAGGTCGTTGTGCTTGCCGCCGGCGCGCACGCAGCGCTGGGCGCTGGCAGCGCGCTTGTAGGGGCGGGCCTCCAGGCCCAGGAAGACTTCCTTGAAAGGCACCATCCCGGCATTGGTGAACAGCAGGGTGGGGTCGTTGGCCGGCACCAGGGA
>CAYRLE010000124.1:0-2435 GCA_964425105.1 uncultured Gammaproteobacteria bacterium
TGCCTCCAAGGCTTCGCCCGAGGGCGGGGACGAGAAGGAAAAGCCGGCCGCTGACGGCAAGATCGGCGATCCCGCCGGCCAGCATTGATCTCCAGGCCGGGCAGCGGCTAGGGAGGCGGCAGTGCAGTGAGCGGTGATTCGGAGCGGCATCTGCGCTGCGGCGCCCATGTGCTGGATCTGCGCCGCCCCCAGGTCATGGGCATCCTCAATATCACCCCCGATTCCTTTTCGGACGGGGGTGATTTTTTTGCCGTGGAGGCAGCCCTCGCCCATGCCCGGCTGATGGTGGAGGAAGGGGCGGCCATCATCGACGTGGGGGGCGAGTCCACCCGCCCCGGCGCGGCGGCCGTTACCGAGGATGAAGAACTGCGCCGCGTGATTCCTGTCATCGAGGCCTTGAGCCGCGAGCTGGAAGTGCCGGTATCCATCGATACCTCCAAGCCCCGGGTGATGCGCGAGGCGGTGGCGGCCGGTGCCGGGATGATCAACGATGTGCGCGCCTTGCAGGCCGCAGGTGCCCTGGAGATGGTGCGCGAGTTGGAAGTGCCGGTATGTCTCATGCACATGCAGGGCGAGCCGCGTACCATGCAGCAGACCCCCCGTTATGGCGATGTCGTCGCCGAGGTATTGGCCTTCCTGGAGGAGCGGCTGGCGGCCTGCAGGGCAGCCGGCATCGATGAGGAACGTCTGCTGATCGACCCTGGTTTCGGTTTTGGCAAGGAACTTGCCCATAACTTGGAACTGATGCGCCATCTGGATCGTTTCCTGACCATGGGGCGGCCGTTGTTGGTGGGGGTGTCGCGCAAGGCCATGATTGGCGGTGTCCTGGACGTGCCGGTGAACGACCGGCTCTATGGGAGCATCGCCCTGGCGACCCTGGCGGCGTGGCAGGGCGCCGCCATCGTACGTAGTCATGACGTGCGCCCGACGGTGGATGCGCTGCGCATTTGTCATGCGGTGCGGGAGGAATCCCCTGGGGTTCCCCTCTAGGAGTAGGGGGGCAACGAGACACAGAATAAACGGGATACAGAATAAGGGAAGGGAGCATGGGAGGACAGGAGAAGCGTTATTTCGGCACCGACGGTATCCGCGGGCGGGTGGGGCAGTCGCCCATCACGCCGGATTTTGTGCTCAAGTTGGGATGGGCCGCCGGCCGGGTGCTGGCAGGCCGCGACCACGGCAGCGTCCTGATCGGCAAAGACACGCGGATCTCCGGCTACATGTTCGAGTCTGCCCTGCAGGCCGGGTTGTCGGCCGCGGGCATCGACATCCTGTTGCTGGGGCCAATGCCCACGCCTGCCATCGCCTATCTGACCCGCACCCTGCGCGCCCAGGCCGGCATCGTCATCAGCGCCTCCCACAATCCCTATTACGACAACGGTATCAAGTTTTTCTCCGCCGCGGGCACCAAGCTGCCCGATGATGTCGAGTTGGCCATCGAGGCCATGCTGGAGCAGCCCATGGAAACCCGCAACTCGGACCAACTGGGCAAGGCGGAACGGGTGCGTGATGCCGCAGGGCGTTATATCGAATTCTGCAAGAGCACCATTCCCTCCAGCACCTCCTTCAATGGCCTCAAGATCGTGGTGGATTGCGCCCACGGCGCCACCTACCATGTGGCGCCCTATGTGTTTTCCGAGTTAGGGGCCGAGGTGCTCACCATCGGTACCGAGCCCGATGGCCTGAACATCAATCTGGAGTGCGGCGCTACCCACCTGGATACCCTGAAGCGCGTGGTGGCCGAGGAGCGTGCGGACCTGGGCATCGCCCTAGACGGCGATGGCGACCGGGTGATGATGATAGATCACAAGGGTGAGGTACTGGACGGCGACGAACTGCTGTTCATCATTGCCCGCTCCCGGCACCAGGCGGGACGCCTGGAGGGTGCCGTGGTGGGTACGGTAATGAGCAATCTGGGGCTGGAACATGCCCTCAGGACGCTGGGGGTCGAGCTACGGCGCGCTGCCGTCGGCGATCGCTATGTGTTGGAGATGCTGAGCCGCCACGGTTGGCTGCTGGGCGGTGAGTCCTCCGGCCATATCATCTGCATGGACCGCACCACTACCGGCGATGGCATCGTCTCCGCCTTGCAGGTGTTGGCTGCCATGGTCAAGGCCGGCATGTCCCTTCATGACTTCAAGGCCGGCATGGACAAATATCCCCAGCATATGGTCAATGTGCCGGTGGCCAGCGGTTTTGACTGCCAGAACTCTGCAGCTGTGCAGAGTGCGGTACGCGCCGTGGAGGCGGAACTGGCGGATCAGGGCCGGGTGTTGCTGCGTCCTTCCGGCACCGAGCCGGTGATCCGGGTAATGGTGGAAGGCGTGGACCTCGCTCAGGTGCGCTCCCTCGCCCAACAGCTGGCCGAAGCCGTCAGCCAGGCCCAGCAGGCCGCCGTGCGGGTGAGGCGTGAAGCGTGAGGCCTCACCCCTCAC
>CAYRLE010000124.1:2535-3876 GCA_964425105.1 uncultured Gammaproteobacteria bacterium
CCTCACCCCTCACTTCAAATATTGATTTCTCCCCCCACTACCGGTAAGCTTCAGCGTTTGTTTTCAACCAGCAAGGGGTAATGCCATGCGTCGGCCGTTGGTAGCCGGGAACTGGAAAATGTACGGTTCCAGGGCGAGTGTCAAAGCGTTGATCGAAGGAATCAAGAGCGGTGCGGCTGATCTGCGGGGCGTGGACGTAGTGGTCTGCCCGCCTTTTGTCTACCTGGATCAGGCGGCTGCGCTGCTGCAGGGCTCGGACATTGCCTGGGGTGCACAGAATCTCTGTCAGGTGCCGGGTTCCGGCGCCTATACCGGCGAGATCTCCGATGCCATGTTGCAGGATTTCTCCTGCCGCTATGTGATCGTCGGGCATTCGGAGCGGCGCAACATCTATGGTGAGGATGATGCCCTGGTGGCGGAGAAGTTTCTGGTGGCCGCCCGCGCCGGTCTGACGCCCATCGTCTGTGTCGGCGAACTCCTGGAGGAAAGAGAAGATGGCGCCACAGAGTCCGTGGTGGGGCGGCAGCTGGATGCCTTGTTGAATGCCGAGGGCGGCATGGAGGCGCTGCAGGCTGCGGTGATCGCCTATGAGCCGGTCTGGGCCATCGGCACCGGCAAGACGGCTACGCCGGATCAGGCTCAGGAGGTTCATGCCTTTATCCGCAGCCGCTTGGCGGAGCGCGACGAGGTGCTGGCCGCTGGCATGCGCATTCTCTATGGCGGTAGTGTCAAGCCTGGGAATGCTGCCGAGTTGTTCGGCATGACCGATATCGATGGTGGCCTCATCGGTGGTGCTTCTCTCAAGGCGGACGATTTTCTGGCCATTTGTCGTGCCGCCTGTCAATGATGATGCTCTGAGATACCTATGTTAACGATTGTTTTGGCAGTTCACATTCTGGTGACCATGACACTGATCGGTTTGATACTGATCCAGCGCGGCAAGGGAGCGGATATCGGCGCGGCCTTTGGCAGCGGCGCATCCCAGACCGTCTTCGGCAGCCAGGGTTCGGCATCCTTTCTGACCCGCACCACGGCGGTGTTGGCGACAGTGTTTTTCCTCACCAGCCTCACCCTGGCCTATCTCTATGCCCAGGTGGGAGAGCGCCGCAGCGTGACGGAAATAGCGCCGCCGGCGCAGCAAACGACCTTGCCCACCGAGCCCGCGGCGCCGCAGGCCCCGGCTGACGTGCCCCAGCTGCCGCTGGAGCATGACCAGGCTGGAGACAGCGGCACCACCGCTCCATAGGTGAGCCCGTCAATCCCGGGGATCCAGTTCAGTAACTTTTTGCCGATGTGGTGGAATTGGTAGACACGCCGTCTTGAGGGGGCGGTGGCGCAAGC
>CAYRLE010000125.1:0-3695 GCA_964425105.1 uncultured Gammaproteobacteria bacterium
GTGCAACTCTACCTGTCCGTTATTCGTAGCTCCATATTTCCAGAACTGGAAATTCATGTCTACTAATAGGCCTGAATTTCAAATAATAGATACAGGCCTGTTTTCGGGTGCTGCTCTTTTTATCCGCTTATGCCTCATGTCGCGCACGGGGCATGCCGGAGCATTGCAGTTGGTCTTGTTTGCAAGCGCATGCTGAATAGCAACGCGCTTCAGACCTCAGCTTATTCCACGGTAACGGACTTGGCGAGGTTGCGGGGCTGGTCGATGTCGGTGCCCTTGAGCACGGCGACGTGGTAGGCGAGGAGTTGCAGGGGGATGGTGTAGATGATGGGGGCGACGCAGTCGTCGCTGGAGGTGACGGGGAGTACGCAGACGTCGTTGTCTGTCTGCATGCCCGCCTGGGCGTCGGCGAAGACGATGAGCTGGCCGCCGCGGGCGCGCACTTCCTGGAGGTTGGATTTGAGTTTTTCCAGCAGTTCGTTGTTGGGCGCCACCGCCACCACCGGCATGTCGGCATCGATGAGCGCCAGGGGGCCGTGCTTGAGTTCACCGGCGGGGTAGGCTTCGGCATGGATGTAGGAAATTTCCTTGAGCTTCAGGGCGCCTTCCATGGCCACCGGGTATTGGGCGCCACGCCCCAGGAACAAGGCGTTGTGCTTGTCGGCGAAGGATTCGGCCAGGATCTGGATCTGCTGGTCCAGTTCCAGTACGTCCTCCACCTGGCGCGGCAGGCTCTGCAGCTGGCGCACCAGCGCGCGTTCGGTTTCCTCCGTCATGGCGAAGCGCCGTCCGAGCGTGATGACCAGCAGCATCATGGCTACCAGCTGGGTGGTGAAGGCCTTGGTGGAGGCGACGCCGATTTCGGGGCCGGCGCGGGTCATGAGCACCAGGTCCGATTCGCGCACCAGGGAGCTTTCGGGAACGTTGCAGATGGTCAGGGAATGGCCAAAGCCCAGGCGCCTGGCCTCCTGCAGGCCGGCCAGGGTGTCGGCAGTCTCGCCGGACTGGGAGAGGGTGACGATGAGCGAGCTGTTGCGCACCACCGGGCGGCGGTAGCGGAACTCGCTGGCCACCTCCACGCTGCAGGGGATGCCGGCCAGGGACTCCAGCCAGTAGCGGCCGATGAGTCCGGCATGGTAGCTGGTGCCGCAGGCGATGATGTGCACGCCCTGCACCTGGTCGAAGATCTGCGCCGCGCCGGCGCCAAAGGCGGCCTCCAGTACACGGCCCTGATGGATGCGCCCTTCCAGGGTGTCGGCGATGGCGCGCGGCTGCTCGTAGATTTCCTTGAGCATGAAGTGCCGGAACTTGCCGCGTTCCACCGAGTCGGCGGACAGTTCGGAGACCCGCACCTCGCGCTGCACCTCTTTGCCTTCGGCATCGTAGATCACCAGGTGGTCGCGGCGGATGGCGGCGATGTCGCCGTCTTCCAGAAAGATGAAGCGTTGCGTCACCGGCAGCAGCGCAGCCACGTCGGAGGCGATGAAGTGTTCGCCGATGCCGACGCCGATGATCAGGGGACTGCCGCGGCGCGCCGCCACCAGCATCCCCGGCTCACGGCTGCTGATGACCCCCAGGGCATAGGCGCCGTCCAGGTCTTGCACCGTCTGGCGCACGGCCTCCAGCAGGGAGCCGCCCTGCTCCAGATAGCGATGGACCTGGTGGACGATGACCTCGGTATCGGTCTCCGAGGTGAATTCGTAACCCTGCGCCTGCTGGGCCGTGCGCAGGCTCTCGTGATTCTCGATGATGCCGTTGTGCACCACGGCCACGGTCTTGCGGCAGACATGGGGGTGGGCGTTGGCCTCGCTGGGCACGCCATGGGTGGCCCAGCGGGTGTGGGCGATGCCGCAGTGGCCGCGCAGTTCGCTTTCGTTGAGTGCCGCCTCCAGCCCTTTCACCTTGCCCGGCATGCGCAGGCGGCACAAGCATTGCTCCGCGTCCAGCAGTGCGACGCCGGCGGAGTCGTAGCCGCGGTATTCCAGGCGCTTCAGGCCTTCCACCAGGATGGGGACGACGTCGCGCTCCGCTACCGCGCCTACGATGCCGCACATGGTTGCTCGCTCCAGTGTCTGTTGTTCAATACAAGTCTTCGTGTGCGCATGGGCACATGCTTCCTTTCGGCAAGTAATGCGTGATGGGTGATGCGTAATGGTTGATGAGAGTGCATTGAACCGCTACCGCTATGTCGATCCAGCACGCATCACTCATCATCCTTCTTCACCGGCCGCTGCCAGCCGTTGCGGGTTTTCTGCGGCGCGCGGCTCAGGGACAGTTCCCCGGGCGGGGCATCGCGGGTGATGGTGGAGCCGGCGCCGATGGTGGCGCCCTCCCCCACGGTGACCGGCGCCACCAGCTGGGTGTCGGAGCCGATGAAGGCGCGGTCGCCGATGACCGTGCGGTGTTTGTTGGCGCCGTCGTAGTTGCAGGTGATGGTGCCGGCGCCGATGTTCACGTCCTCGCCCATGGTGGTATCGCCGATGTAGCTGAGGTGGTTGACCTTGGAGCCGCGGCCGATGATGGCGTTCTTGATCTCCACGAAGTTGCCCACCCGTGCGCGCGGCGCGCACACGGTGCCGGGGCGGATGCGTGCGAAGGGGCCGATCTGGCAGGCGGCGCCGATCTCCGCCTCCTCGATGACGCAGTTGGCGAGGATGGTGACGTCGTCACCAATGGTGGCATCGCGCAGGTAGACATTGGGGCCCACCGTGACCCGCTGCCCCAGCACCACTCTGCCCTCCAGCACGGTGTTCACGTCCAGCAGCACATCGCGCCCGGCCTGCAGTTCGCCGCGGATGTCGATGCGCGCCGGATCCATGAGGGTGACGCCCTGCGCCATGAGGGCCTCGGCCTGGCAGCGTTGATAGTGCCGTTCCAGGGCGGCCAGCTGGCTGCGGTTGTTGACGCCCTGGATCTCCCACTCGCTGGCGGGGGCGGCGGTGCGCACTATTACGCCGTCGCTCACCGCCATGGCGATAATGTCGGTGAGATAATACTCGCCCTGGGCGTTGTCATTGTCGAGGCGCGCCAGCCAGTCCTTGAGCAGGTCCGCGCGCAGGGCCAGGATGCCGGTGTTGATCTCCTGGATGCTGCGCTCTTCCGGGCTGGCATCCTTGTCTTCCACGATGCGCTGCACCGCGCCCTCGGCATCGCGCACGATGCGGCCGTAGCCGGCGGGATCCGTGAGGCATGTGGTGAGCAGCATGAGGGTGCCGGCATCCACCCCGGCCAGCAGGCGCTGCAGGGTAGCGGCGCTGATGAGGGGCACGTCGCCATAGAGCACCAGCGCGGTATCGCCGCCCGCCAGCTGGTCCAGGCATTGCTGCACGGCGTGGCCGGTGCCCAGTTGCCTGGCCTGCTCCACCCATGTCACCTCGAGGTGGGACAGCGCATCGCGGACCTGCTCACCGCCATGGCCATGGACCACCAGGATGCGCTGCGGCGCCAGGGTTTGTGCGGTAGCGATGACATGTTCCAGCAGGGGCCTGCCGGCCAGGGGATGGAGCACCTTGGGCAGCGCGGAACGCATCCGCGAACCTTCGCCGGCGGCCAGGATGATGATGCTGAGGCTCATGGGCAATCGTTTGTCCCGAAAAGGAAAACCTGTATTCAATATTACGACAGGGAGGGGGGGAAACTAAAGGAACCTCTGATTAATTCTGGGCCGGATGGATGGCGAGATGAAATGTTCCGGA
>CAYRLE010000126.1:0-3606 GCA_964425105.1 uncultured Gammaproteobacteria bacterium
TCTCCTCGGGCGGGCAGAGCACGTTGTAGCTCAACAGAAACAGCAGATTGCTGCGCGCCTCGATAAAATCAGGTCTGGCACGAAGGGCTTGGCGGTAGCTGGCCATGGCCTGCTCCGCTTTTCCGCTGGCTTGCTGGACGATCCCCAGATTGTTCCAGGCCGCGGCATAGTCATTTTTGATAATGACGGCTTGCCGATAACAGGCTATGGCATGCTCGATCTGCTGTTGCTGCTGGTGAATCACTCCCTTGTTGTAATGGGCCTCTGCGTAATCGGGTTTGAGTCGTACTATGGATTCATAGAGCCGGAGCGCCTCATTAGGTTGTTGCAGCTTGTACAGGACATTGGCGAGGTTGAACAGATAATAAGGGTTATCGGCCTGCAGCCGGGTGGCATTTCTGAGGTATTGTTTTGCTTCCTTGAGCCTGCCCATTTGGTTGAGCAGATTGCCCAGATTATTATATGCCGCTGCATAATCGGGCTTGATGTGGGTGGCTCGCTGGAAGGCCTGTATCGCCTCCTGGAAGTGGCCGAGTTCCGTGAGGATGTTGCCGAGGTTGTAGAATAAAAGCGCATTGTGGGCATCGTGCTGGATGGCTTTCTGGAGGAGGCGGGCAGCCTCTTGGTGGTTGCCGCACTGTTGTGCAAGCATCCCGAGCAGGAACAGGGTCTGGGGATGTTGGGGCTGGAGGCGCAGAGCCTGGCGGTAAAGCGTTTCAGCTTGCTGCCAATGCCCTGCCTGGTGATGGTGGCGGGCATTTTCCAGTATTTCTTCCAGGCTCGTCATAATGGTAACTTGCAGCAGTCCCTTTAGGCTGTTAAGCCTCCTTCAGAATCTTCAGCAGGGGAGTAAGGTGGGATTCATAGTGTTTCCAGCGCTGCATGGCGCTGCGGTAAAGAGGGCGCCGAACTTGGCTGTTGCTGTTGGTTCTGACAGCGCGTTCGGTTTTATGGAAGGATAGGCAGGCTTCGTCCCAAGGCAGGCCACAATGTGCCAGGAGGCGGCGGGTCTGTTTTTCCTGGTCAGTCACCAGTTCCTCATATTGTATATCGAGTATGAAATCCGGCAGCACTTCGTGCCAATGAGCCATGAGCCTTTCATAAAGACGGTAGTAGCGTCCCACCTCGGCGAGGTCATAGGCAAAGGGCTGGTGGCCGGAAAAATAGTGTTTGTAACAGGACAGGCAGGTGTCGATAGGGTCGCGGCGGCAGTGGATTACGCAGGCGTTTGGGAACAGCAGATAGATCATGCCGATGTACAGAAAATTGACAGGCATCTTGTCGCTGACGAGGTCCTCTGCACTGTTAGCGAAGCGGGCCGTGCGTTGCAGGTAATCATGGGCAAGGCGCATAAATGCAGCTGTTTCCAAGGACGGTACCGCGTGAGGATAATTCTCCACTGTCAGATGAGGGTCAGTGGTGAAGAGGCTGAGGCGCAGATCGCGCAGTTCGCCTCCTCCCTGGACACGGGGATGGCTGACAAGAATCTGCTCTGTCAGGGTCGTGCCGGAGCGGGGCATGCCGAGGATGAAGATCGGTGTGGCTGCGGGTTCGCCACAATTGCGGTGCTTCGCAAAGAAGGCGCCATCGAAGACCCGCCTGATGTCCCTGATCAGCTGTTCGTCTTCGTCGATGGAATACGCATAAGAGGCGCGCCTGAGGCGGTTGGCCCTTTCCAGGCAGGAAAAGGCGTGGTCATATTCCTGGCAGTCTTCGTAGGCCTTGCCCAGGGCGAAATTGAGCAGGCTGCGTTGGTTGTCGTCCAGCCCCTCTTGGGTTAGCAGCTTTTTCATCGCTTGGATATCGGGGTCCCCCCTGGTGAATTTTTTCAGGCGGGCAAGGGCGTGGTAGGCTTCCGCTTGTTTATCGTTTAGCTGCAATGCCTTGCGATAGGCCGCCTGTGCCTCCTCCAGCCGTCCTTTTGAGCATAAAACGCTGCCAAGGTTGAAATAGGTCTCGGCGCGCGGCGGCGCGCCTCGTAATGCTTTCTGGTAGCACTTGATGGCGGCATCATATTGATCGCGCTCTTCATAGATCATGCCCAGATTATTGAGGATGCCGGAGTCGCCGGGCTGGATCTTCAGTCCCTGCTGGTAACTGGCGATAGCGGCATCCATTTCCCCTTTTTCGTAGAAAGCGATGCCGAGATTGTAGTAGGCATCGACATAGCGGGGTTTGCTGCGAATGGCCTGCTGATAGCACTGGATGGCATAGTCGAGGCGGCCCAGTCTCTTGGCGGTTATGCCCAGATCGTTATATGCCTCGGCATAATCAGGCTTGAGACGAATGGCCTGTTGCAATGCCTTGGCGGCTTCTCCTAGGTTGCCGCAAGCCTTGAGGGCATTGCCGAGATTGTAGTGGCTGTCGGAGTGAGAAGGGTTCAGCGCCGCTGCCTGGCGAAGGAGGTGGGCCGCCTCCTGACAAAGCCCCTGTTGCAGCTTGAGGGACCCCAAGCAGTGCAGGGCATGGGCATGTTGCGGTTGTTGCTGGAGCACCTGACCGTACAGCGCTGCAGCCTCCTGCCAATGGCCAAGCTGATGGGCATGAAGGCCCTGGGCAAACAGGGCGTCTATGTCTTTATGGTGTTTCAACGGTCTGATCTTCTGCATATTTGAGGTAACGGTGCCACATGTCACGGTAGGCCTTTTCGAGGGTCCGTGCGAGACTGGGCCCGTCGCAGAGCGGCGACTGGGCCATGCGTTGGCGCAGGGTGGCGCGCAGTTGCTGGCGCTGGGAATGATTCCTGGCAAGAGCCGCCGCCTTTTCGATATAGTCCGCCTGGTCATAGGCGATCAGCTGCGGCACGCCTATCGCCTCCAGCATGGAGGCGCTCAGCCGTTCGATAAAACGTTCCCCGGCAAGGGTGATTACCGGCACGCCCATCCACAGGGCTTCTGCTGTCATCGTTCCACCAGTGCGTGGTACAGCGTCGAGAACGATGTCTATTTTACCATAGGTGGCCAGGTGTTCCTCATAGGAAACGTTATGGGGCAGAAGAATGAGCCGTTCTGGCGGAATGCCTTGGGCGGCGAAGCGTTTTTTCATCATCGTCTGGATGGCGCTGTCGGCCAGTTGCTTGGTCTTGATCATCAACTGGGCCGTGGGGACCGCCCGTAGCACTTGGCTCCATAGTTCGACAGCGGCGGGAGATATTTTGCTCAGGTGGTTGAAACAGGCAAAGATGATGTCGTGCGCCTGGCGCTCGCTGGGCAGGGGTGCCTCTGGCGGGGGAGAATAGACCATGCAGCAGCGCGGCAGGCGCCACAGGGTTTCATTGGCCAGTTCGATGGTGTCCTGGGGGTGGAGGACCTCATCGGTGATCCAGTAATCCATGGCCGTGAGGCCGGTAGTGGTGAAATAGCCGAGGTAAGTGGCCTGAACAGGGGCAGGCTTATAGGTGAAAGCCCCCAGTCGATTGCTGACCGCAGTGGTATGGCCGTTGAGGTCGACAAGGATATCGATATGGTCTTCATGGATTTGATCGGCCAGTTCCCGGTCGCTCATGCCCACAGTGAAGCGCCAGCGGTGTGCCAAGCCCTGCAGCCGCCGTGTGACATCGTCAGGGTTGCTGACTTCCGCATAGCAGAATACCTCTACCTGGGCGGC
>CAYRLE010000127.1:0-3436 GCA_964425105.1 uncultured Gammaproteobacteria bacterium
CGATGTTGAAGGGCACGCCGAGGAAGATGTCGGCGCTGCGCTGATAGAGCTGGCAGGAGAGTCGCCCCTGCGCCACATAGAACTGAAAGAAGGCGTGGCAGGGCGGCAGGGCCATATTCTCCAGTTCCCCCACGTTCCAGGCGCTGACGATGAGGCGCCTTGAGTCGGGGTTGCTGGCGATCTGTTCCACCAGCTGGGCCAACTGGTCGATGTGACCGCCGTCGGCGCTGGGCCAGGCGCGCCACTGGCGGCCATAGATGGGCCCCAGCTCACCTTCCTCGTCGGCCCACTCGTCCCAGATGCTCACGCCATGCCGGTTCAGGTAGTGGATATTGGTCTGCCCTGCGAGGAACCACAGCAGCTCATGGATGATACTGCGCAGATGCAGTTTCTTGGTGGTGACCAGGGGAAAGCCGGCCCCCAGGTCGAAGCGCATCTGATAGCCGAACACGCTGAGGGTGCCGGTGCCGGTGCGGTCTTCCTTGCGCACCCCCTGCTGGAGGACATGCTGGATGAGGTCGAGATATTGTTTCATGATTTCACGCCTGCAGTGTTCTTGCGGGCCTTGTCCCGGCGGTAGGCCCACCACATCATGGCGGCGCCGATGGCCACCATGGGCGCCGACAGGGCCTGGCCCATGGTGAGCCAGTCGAAGGCGATAAAACCCAGTTGGGCATCGGGGGTGCGGGTGAACTCCACCAGGAAGCGGAAGGTCCCGTAACCCACCAGGAACAGC
The DNA here is from genome assembly GCA_964425105.1 of uncultured Gammaproteobacteria bacterium. Taxonomy (GTDB): domain Bacteria; phylum Pseudomonadota; class Gammaproteobacteria; order SZUA-140; family SZUA-140; genus S012-109. Next base: position 737 of record CAYRLE010000127.1, read on the forward strand.
CCCGACACCGCCATGGTGGGGCGCGGCCGCGCGGAATAGACCCACAAGATAATGAACAACACCAGCCCTTCCAGCAAGGCCTCGTAGAGTTGCGAGGGATGACGCGGGAGCAGGCCGGCGCGGGGATCGGGGAAGACCATGGCCCAGGGCAGGTCGCTGACCCGGCCCCACAGTTCGCCGTTGATGAAATTGCCGAGCCGTCCGGCGCCCAGGCCGATGGGCACCATGGGGGCGACGAAATCCGTGACCTGGAAAAACTGCTTGCCGGTCTTGCGCGCGAACAGGGCCAGGGCGATGGTCACCCCGATGAGTCCCCCGTGGAAGGACATGCCCCCCTGCCAGATCTTGAAGATGTTGAGGGGTTCGGCGAGATAGGTGGGCAGATCATAGAACAGGATGTAACCCAGGCGCCCCCCGAGAATGGTGCCCAGGGCGCCGTAGAACACCAGGTCGCCGATCTCCTCCACCTTCCATCCCGGTGTCTGGCGGGCGCGGCGGTTGCCCAGCCACCACAGGGCGGAGAAACCGATGAGATACATGATGCCGTACCAGTGAATCTTCACTGGCCCGAGGCTGATGGCGACGGGGTCGATCTGAGGATATTTGAGCATGACGGCGGCCAGTATAACCCAGAGGAGGGCCGGCTGATATTTAGAGGCAGATAATATATTAGAACTGGCAATGTCAGAAACGTCTGATATTTGACGCCAATGTCCATTTATTTTATAACACCTTATAACCACTCAGGAATAGTGGTTACTGGCAACAGAAAATATAAAGATTGTAAGTTGCAACAGGGAGAGACAGATGATTCAGGGGACAATCATCTCATTGACGGCATGCGTCTTGCTGGCGTCGATACAGGCAGTACAGGCGGGTGTGCCCGCCTTCCAGACCGGGCCCAACAGCACTGTGGGTACCAACTTTCCGGGGCGCATCGTCCTCAATGATTACAGCAATCCTGGCAATGCACCCCCCGTGCCCTGCCCCGACCTGGACGGTCTCGGCAACGCATCCGGCTACACCTGCCGGGACATCGTCAGGGATGCCAGCCTGGATACGCCGGTACTGGTGCGCGAAGTGGTCAGCCCCGGCGGCGAGGTTTTCTATCAGACCCTGGTGGGTGGCCAGTGCTGCGCCATTGATGACAATGGTTTTATGGGCAATCCGGTGGAGTTGGAAAGCTTCGTGCGCAGCAGCCAGAGCGGTGGCGGCCTGGGCAAGAGTTCGGGCATCAAGCTGCACCAGTCCATGGGGGCCACCTTCCGGGCATTGGAGTTGCCCACGACCTCGACCCTGACGGGTTCGCCGGAGAACCTGACACCGTATTCGGGGACCTTCGTCTTCAACGGCTTCGCCGATACCCGCCTGAATGCACCGGCCATGCAGGACATCGACCAGCAAATCCTGGCGCCTTCGTTCGACGATCCCTTCACCTTGGTGAGCGTGCGCATCAGCGACAATACCAATGCCTTCGGCGGGCTTTTTGGCAATGGTGATTTCCAGTTCGCCGGGAGCAGCGATGCCAGCGGCATGCAACTTTCCTCGGAGGTCTCCCTGGTGACCGATTATCTCCTCAATTCCGTGGATGGACTGGTGTTTGATCCTAATCTGGGTACCAACGTGCGCAGCAAGTGGCGCGCCGACATCAAGGACAAGCAGCGCTTCAGTTTCCGCAGCCGCTCGGTCTATGACAGCAACGGCAACCAGACGGTGACCGGCAGCCGCATGGATCTCAGCCAGGGCATGCACTTCACCGTCCTGCCGGTCTACAAGGACGGCATGATCGCCGCCAATGTGAATCCCAACTGGGACCCCATCTTTGGCGTTATCGGGGAAGGTGGCAAGGAGGCCAGCACCCAGGCGGTGTGGGATGACTATGACATGAATTTCGTGCATATCATTTCCCAGACCGGGGATATGATCAGCGCCCCGGCCGATGGCGGCCTGGGCGACGGCAATGCGGGCATCACCCTGGGCGGCGACACCCTGGTGTGGCCGACGGGCACTGCCGGCAACAACCAGGAGCGCCTGACCAGTACCTTCGTGGCCCAGCGCCTGGCGTTCCGGCGCTATGTGGGTGACGTGCAGAACAACACCAGCCAGACCGTGAGCTACTACGACGGCAGCGGCGGCAAGAGCCGGGTCAGCCAGACCAGCGGCGCCCGTCCCCAGGATATGGGGGACGACAATGGCGGCACGGTATGGGACTGGGATCTTGCCTTTGCCCCCATCGGTGCCACTACGCCGCAGGCACCGGTGATCCCGCCCAGCGACCCCTTTCTCACTACGGACGTTCCCAACCCCTTCCTGGATCCCACCATTCCCTCCTGCCTGCCCAGCGATCCCAATGGGGTCACCGGTCCCTGCTGAGGGCGGGCTAGTCGGCCGGGGTGAGGCGGCAGAAGAAGGTCTTCAGGTAATTGGTCTCCGGGATGGCCGGGTGCACGGGATGGTCGGCCCCCTGGTGGCCCTGTTCCAGGATCTGCAGGCGGCGCCCGCATTGGTGCGCCGCCTGGCGCAGCATGGCCAGCAGGCTTTCCCCCTTCATGTGATAGGAGCAGGAGGCGGAGACCAGGATGCCGTCTTCCTGGAGCAGCTGCATGGCCAGCTGATTGACGCGCCGGTAGGCCTCCATGCCGGCGGCCAGGTCCTTCTTGCGCTTGATGAAGGCCGGGGGATCGACGATCACCACATCGA
>CAYRLE010000128.1:0-3406 GCA_964425105.1 uncultured Gammaproteobacteria bacterium
TTCGCGCGACCTGACGGCCCTGCACCGCTTGTTGATGGACAAGGGGCTGGCGGTGCCGCTGGGGGAGCCCTTTGCGGCCGGCGGCGGTACGATTCCCGATGAACTGCCGCAGGTGGTGGCACGCATCAGGGACCTATTGAAGTGACGACGGAAACGATATTTGTCTTCCCATTCCATTAAAAAGTTGAAGTTATGGCGTGCCGGCAAGCGCCATCACGCCCAGGTCTCTGCCCGCTTCTGGCTCCATGATATCAAGCTGGCGCACGCCTATCGTCAGCCCATCGAGACACTTTTGGAGCAGCTGCCGGCAGTGGAAGGCAAGTGGCCGGCGGTTGCTGACGCCCCCTTGGTGTTTGCCGTCTGCGATCCCTGCTATTTCTCTCTCCATGCAGAGTCCCTGATGGCTTCGCTGCAACAGCATGCGCCGGGCAGCGCGCTGCATCTGCATCTCTATGATCCTGGCCAGATGCAGTTCGATGCACTGCTGCGCCTGCGTCAGCGTTATCCCGCTGTGCATCTCACTGAGACTTGGGAATATACCAGGCTGGCGGGACTGTCTGAAGAGAAACGGGTGATCTATTTCCAGTCCGCCCGGTTTATCCGCCTCTATAGCGCATTGCGGGCCACGGGACGTCCCACGGTCACCGTCGACATCGACAGCCTGATTCGGGGTGCCGTGGACGAAGTCGTGGCATCAGCGGATGGGGCGGATGTGGGACTGTTTCTCCGGCCCGAACTGGCCCATTCGGGCAAGAATGTTTTGGCCTCCACGGTCTACGCATCTCCCAGCCCCGCCAGTCTGCACTTTTTCGAGGGTGTGGCGCGGCGCCTGGCGGCCCATCTGCTGGCCGGTGTGCAGACCGAGATGCTGGACCAGCGCTGTCTCTGGAAGCTCTATAGGATACAGCGCCGGAGGCTGCGTTTCTGGCGTATTCCCAAGCGTTTCAGCGACTGGGATCTGGGGGACGAAAGCGTCATCTGGCACGGCAAGGGGCCGCGCAAGGAATCTCAGAAATATCTCCAACTCAAACGGCAACTCCTGGCCCACTCTACCGGCGGGGATATGCTCATCGAGGAGCCCCGCTTTGCGGCCCCTGCCGAGCGGTCCTTCAAGGTGGGGTGGAAGCCACAGAACGATGAGCCGCGGGTGGCGAGCACCCGGATCCGCTGCCTCAATCCTCTCAAGGCCTTGCAGGCGCAGGGTTTCCCGGTGGAACTTTATAGCGAGAAACAACGGGACGAATACGATGTCGTAGTCTTTCTCAAGGCCTACAATGAGAACGACATCCGTCTCGCCGAAGACCTCAAGGCTCAGGGCAAGCTGGTGGTCTTCGATCTGTGCGACAACCACTTTCTAATGAACGAGACCCGCGTCGCGCGCCTGCGGCGCATGTTTCAACTCGCCGATTATTGGGTGACATCCACTCCGGCCCTGGCTGAGGTGATCCGCGAGCATCTGGGCGGTATGGGGGGGTATAAGCCCATCCATGTCATCGAAGATGCCGTGGAGGAGACGCTCATCACGCCGAGCCTCGATATTTGGGGTGTGATCAAGGCGCGTTGGCAGATGGCGGCCTTGTCACGTTTTCTCGGACGCCAAGGGCATGAAGACGCCACTCACCTGGTGTGGTTCGGCACCCACCAGGGTAGCCACAGGGACTCGGGGCTGGTGCACGTGCAGAAACTCAGGCCCCTGCTGGAGATGCTTGCCGATCGCCACCCCCTGACCCTGACCATCATCAGCAATTCCCGGGAATCCTTCGAAAAACACTGTGCCGCCTGGAAGATCCCGCTGTTCTATATGGACTGGAGCTCCCATAGTTTCTTTCAGGCCATGAGGCGGCATCACATCGCCGTGATTCCCATCCAGGTCAATGAATTCACCAAGGTGAAGACCAATAATCGGATTGCCATTTCCCTCTATCTGGGGCTGGGCGTGGTGGCCGACAGTATTGGCAGCTATGAGGAATTCACCAGCTGCACCTTCCTCGACGACTGGGAGAATGGTCTCCTGCAGTACATCACCCGGCCGCAGCTGATGGCTGCCCATGTGGCGCAGGGGCAGCGCATCATCGCCGAACACTACAGCCTGCCAGTGATCGCCAGTCGTTGGGAGAATCTCTTTGACGCCATATGGGAAGGAGGGGGTCAGCAGCCCACAGAGGCGGCGCCCGCCGGCCTCATGGCTTCCCGTTGATTCAGCTCATTTTTTCCTTGAGCGCTTTTTCGTAGACCGCAAACAGTTCGTCGCCCCGTCCGCTCAGCCAGGCCAGGGGAATGTAGAGTTTTGCCAGCCACTTGCGCAGCTTGCGCTTCTTCGAGGGCTTGCCCTTGTTGCCCAGTTTGTAGTCCAGGCTTTTCAGGATGTGTTTTTCCTTGATCAAGGCGCTGACCATGCGTGGCTGCAGACCATGGCGCTTTGCCAATTGATTGAGGCTGGCGGCGGAAAAGAGGAAAAGATGGCGCGGTGTTTCATTGGGAAACCAGTAGCTGCCGAACCAGGTACGCCCCAGGGAGCGGTTGTTGGGGGTGCGCAGCCACAATCGGCCGCCGGGTTTGAGGATGCGGGCAATTTCTGCCAGCAATCGGTCCGGGTCGGTGACATGTTCGATGAGATGATGGGCCGTGATCAGGTCGAAACTGTCGTCGGCAAAGTTGGCGGCTTCCAGTTCACCGTGAAACACCTGCAGGCCATTGGTGCGACAGATTTCTACGGCCTTGGCATTGAATTCCACACCCTGGCAGTCCCAGCCCAGATCCTGCAGTTTGTGCAGCAGTTGGCCATTGCCACAGCCAATGTCCAGGGCCTTGCCGCCGGGGACGAAATCGATGGGCAAGGGCGGGTTGCCGAAAAGGCGCAGTGGTACCAGCAGGCGTTGGTGCCACGGAACCTTGAGATCACTATAACCGTGTTTCAGGTGCAGCAGCGCCTTTTCCCGCATTCCAAAACGTTTTTCCCGCTCGCTGGGGGGGCGGTAGATGGCGTAATCGTCGGGGTAGAAACCGGCGATGATCTCCGCAGGGGGGAGGGGCTGCTGGTAGACCACGCCGCAACGGCTGCACTGGTGATAGTCATAGGTCTCCGGCCGGTCATACATCAGGTCGCGGCCGGTGAAGTCATAATGCCCCTGGCCACCGCACAGGGGGCAGCAGCTGGTGGATGTAGATGATTGCGTCATTGAATTTGAAGTGGGCGCCAGTCGGAAAGCGCCGCTGCATGAATGATGTGCGGATTGTCCATTATTGTGGAATGGCATGCAAGGATGGGGTGGGGACTGAGGGGGCAGGGTGACGGGGGGCGGCGATTTCCGATATAATCAGCCACCCCTTTCAGGCCTGTCGCCCCTGTGCCATTGCTGCCTGTCGAATACGAAGATACGAGGATCTGATGCAAGTCATTTTAAAG
>CAYRLE010000129.1:0-3371 GCA_964425105.1 uncultured Gammaproteobacteria bacterium
ACTTGGTAAATGGGGGCGGCGCCCAGGAAAAACAGGAATTTTTCCCGGAATACCTTGACAGAAGGACGGGATCGCCATAAACTTTCGCGGCTTCGTAGAGATAGATTTCTCTGTTTCGCTGGACAACTGTAAGTAAGCGTTCAACCGTTGGTAGCCAGCGCCCAAAATGGCGTGAGGCACGATGGCTGGACGCTTAACTGTTTATTTGGGGTGGAGTTTAAAGGCATGGCAACAATCAATCAGTTAGTACGTAAACCTAGAGCGCGCAAGAAGGCAAAGAGCGCGGTGCCTGCACTGGAAGGCTGTCCGCAGAAGCGCGGGGTGTGTACGCGTGTCTACACGACCACCCCCAAGAAGCCCAACTCGGCGCTGCGCAAGGTCGCCCGTGTCCGTCTTACCAACGGCATGGAGGTGACCACCTACATCGGCGGTGAAGGGCACAATCTTCAGGAGCATAGCGTGATCCTGATTCGCGGCGGCCGCGTGAAGGATCTGCCCGGTGTGCGTTATCACACGGTGCGCGGCAGCCTGGACACCTCTGGTGTCGAAGGGCGGCGCCAGGGCCGCTCCAAGTACGGTGCCAAGAAGCCGAAATCGTGATTCAGCTTATCAATTAAGGTATTAAGGTAAATAGACCATGCCCAGAAGAAGAGTCGTTGCTAAGCGGGAAGTGCTGCCCGACCCCAAGTACGGGGACAAGATCCTGGCCAAGTTCATCAACATGGTGATGGAGAGCGGCAAGAAGTCGGTGGCCGAGAAGATTGTCTATGGCGCCCTTGATCAGGTGGTGGAAAAGGGCAAGGGTGAGCCGCTGGAGGTTTTCAGTCAGGCCCTGGACAACATCCGCCCCCTGGTGGAGGTCAAGTCCCGCCGGGTCGGTGGCGCCACCTATCAGGTGCCCATCGAGGTCAGCAGCGTGCGCGGACAGGCACTGGCCATGCGCTGGCTGGTGGATGCCTCCCGAAAGCGTGGCGAAAAATCCATGGGTCTGCGCCTGGCGGGCGAGATCATGGATGCCAGCGCCGGCCGCGGCAGCGCAGTGAAGAAGCGCGAGGATACCCATCGCATGGCCGAGGCCAACAAGGCTTTCTCTCACTACCGCTGGTGAGTTGCTTGGTCTGAATATGAAATTGTCATCAACGAGCAGTAGTTAACGGGAATAGTAACGTGGCACGAAAAACCCCAATCGAGCGCTATCGCAATATCGGCATCATGGCTCACATCGATGCCGGTAAGACCACCACCACCGAACGTATACTTTATTATACGGGCGTCTCGCACAAGATTGGCGAGGTGCACGATGGCGCTGCCACCATGGATTGGATGGAGCAGGAACAAGAGCGCGGCATCACCATCACCTCCGCTGCTACCACCTGCTTCTGGAGCGGCATGGAGCAGCAGTTCCCCCAGCACCGTATCAATATCATCGATACCCCGGGGCACGTGGACTTCACCATCGAGGTGGAGCGTTCCCTGCGGGTGCTAGATGGCGCCTGTGCCGTGTTCTGCGCCGTCGGCGGGGTGGAGCCGCAGTCGGAGACGGTGTGGCGTCAGGCCAATAAATATGAAGTGCCGCGCATGGCCTTCGTCAACAAGATGGACCGCGCCGGCGCCAACTTCCTGCGCGTCGTGGAGCAGATCCGCGATCGCCTGGGTTCCAATCCGGTACCCATTCAGTTGGCCATTGGCGCCGAGGAGAATTTCGAAGGTGTGGTGGATCTCATCAAGATGAAGGCCATCTACTGGGATGACAGCAGCATGGGTATGCGCTTCGATGAGCGCGAGATCCCCGCCGATCTGCAGGCCGAGGCCGAGAAGTGGCGTGAGAACCTGATCGAGAATGCCGCGGAGGCCAATGAAGAACTGATGGAGAAGTATCTCGAGGGTATCGAGCTGACCACCGAGGAGATTAAGAAAGGCCTGCGCCTGCGCACCCTGAAGAACGAAGTGGTGCTGGCGCTGTGCGGTTCCGCCTTCAAGAACAAGGGCGTGCAGGCCATGTTGGACGCGGTCATCGAGTACCTGCCCTCGCCGGTGGATGTGCCCCCCATCAAGGGCATCCTGGACGATGCCGAAGGGACGGAAGCGGAGCGTCATGCCTCCGATGACGAGCCTTTTGCCGCCCTGGCATTCAAGATCGCCACCGATCCCTATGTGGGCACCCTGACCTTTTTCCGCGTCTATTCCGGGGTGATCAATTCCGGCGACAGCGTGTACAACCCGGTGAAACACAAGAAGGAGCGTATCGGCCGTCTGGTGCAGATGCATGCCAATTCCCGCGAAGAGATCAAAGAAGTGCGTGCTGGTGACATCGCTGCCGCCGTGGGCCTCAAGGATGTCACCACCGGCGACACCCTGTGCGATCTCAGCAACATCATTACCTTGGAGCGTATGGAGTTTCCCGAGCCAGTGATTTCCGTGGCGGTGGAACCCAAGACCAAGGCGGACCAGGAGAAGATGGGCATCGCCCTGCAGAAGCTGGCCCAGGAGGACCCTTCGTTCCGTGTCCATACCGACGAAGAGTCGGGGCAGACCATCATCTCCGGAATGGGGGAATTGCATCTGGAGATCATCGTCGACCGCATGAAGCGCGAGTTCAGCGTGGATGCCAATGTCGGCGCCCCCCAAGTGGCCTACCGCGAGAGTATCCGCGCCACCGTGGAGCAAGAAGGCAAGTTCGTGCGCCAATCAGGCGGCCGTGGCCAATACGGCCATGTATGGTTGCGCCTGGAACCCCTGGAGCGGGGCGGGGGCTACGAGTTCGTCAACGCCATTGTCGGTGGTGTGGTGCCGCGTGAATACATTCCTTCCGTGGACAAGGGTGTCCAGGAGCAGATTCAGAACGGTGTGCTGGCCGGCTATCCCGTGGTGGATGTCAAGGTGACCCTCTATGATGGTTCCTATCATGACGTCGATTCCAGCGAGATGGCCTTCAAGATCGCTGGATCCATGGCCTTCAGGGAGGGCGCGCTGAAGGCCAATCCGGCATTGCTGGAGCCCATCATGAAGGTGGAGGTGGTAACCCCTGAGGATTACATGGGCGATGTCATGGGCGACCTCAACCGCCGCCGCGGCATGGTGCAGGGCATGGAGGATACCCCTACCGGCAAGACCATTCGTGCCGAGGTGCCGTTGGCCGAGATGTTTGGATATGCCACCGACCTGCGCTCCGCCACCCAGGGGCGAGCCACCTATACCATGGAATTTGAGAAATACGCCGAGGCGCCCAACAATATCGCCGAAGCGGTTATCAAGAAAACATCCTGACAATCTGGCTGAATCAACACGACAACTAGAGATAAGAGGTAGAGAACAGTGTCCAAGGAAAAATTTGAGCGTACGAAGCCGCACGTTAATGTAGGCACCATTGG
>CAYRLE010000130.1:0-1217 GCA_964425105.1 uncultured Gammaproteobacteria bacterium
CACGAGTGGAATGCCCTGGAGGTCCCCCCCGGCGAACTGTTCCAGTGGGACGAGAAATCCACCTATATCAAGGAGCCGCCCTTCTTCCAGGGCATCACCTCCAAGCCGCCGCCTCTCAAGTCCATCTGCAATGCGCGGGTGCTGGCCCTGCTGGGAGACTCGGTAACCACCGATCACATCTCGCCGGCCGGCGCCATCGCCGAGGACAGCCCGGCGGGCCGCTACTTGGTGGAACAGGGCGTCGCCCCCAAAGACTTCAACTCCTACGGCTCGCGGCGCGGCAATCACGAGGTGATGGTGCGCGGCACTTTCGCCAACATCCGCCTGCGCAACCTGCTGGCCCCCGGCACCGAGGGTGGCGTCACGCGCCACTTCCCAGGCGGCGAGCAGATGTTCATCTACGATGCCGCCGAGCGCTACCGCGCGGAGAAGGTGCCGCTGATCGTCATCGCCGGCAAGGAATACGGCACCGGCTCCTCCCGCGACTGGGCCGCCAAGGGCCCCAAGCTGCTGGGCATCCGCGCAGTGATCGCCGAGAGTTTCGAACGCATCCACCGCTCCAATCTGGTGGGCATGGGCATCCTGCCCCTGCAGTTCAAGAAAGGCGAAGACTGCGCCTCCCTGGGACTCAGCGGCGAGGAGACCTTCACCATCGAAGGCCTGGAGACCATCGAGCCGCGCGCCGCCCTGGAAGTGGTGGCCACCACGGCGGACGGCAAGACGCGCCGCTTCCAGGTCCTGTGCCGCATCGACACCCCCAATGAGGTGGAGTATTTCCGCCATGGTGGCATCCTGCCCTATGTATTACGCCAGGGACTGACCGGATAATTACGCCAACCAATTGTTTTAATATGATATTTCTGGTTTTACGGAAAATGTTATAATGAATAGTTTAACCACTATCACAACAAGCCGGGGATAACGGTATGCGTATCGAACTGAGAAAAGAGGCGCGCATCAGCGCCCACTCCACCATTTCTTACCAGCCCGCCGCTGCCAACGGCAATGGCAGTGACTGGCAGCAGGCCACCCTGCTGGACCTGGGCAAGGGTGGCGCCGCCCTGCGCCTGGAACAAGCCCACCGCCTCCACGAGGCCCTGTGCCTGGACGGCCTGCCGGCGTCCGGCGAGCAACGCCAAGCCATCGTGCGCTGGGTCCGCAAGGACCGCGAACACTATCATGTAGGCGTCGAATTCCTCTAGTTTTCAATGGGGTCA
>CAYRLE010000130.1:1317-3366 GCA_964425105.1 uncultured Gammaproteobacteria bacterium
TTGTGCTACATTTGTCTATGGCAGGGATGCCAGAGAGCGGACAGGGAGTGTCGACGCTTCGGTGCAGGGCACCGCGGGCATCCATTGGCTGTGGCCACAGGGAGGTGGCCACAGCCCTGCCACCAGCTAATCACCGCCCTCTCTTACCCCAGATCACATCGGCTTTAGCTTCCTGATACGCTTTCGACCTCCTATCACCACCTTTGGCCTTTGGCGCCGCTTGGCGCTGAGTCAGTTTTTCAACTTTCTCGCGAAAATGCCCATTTCCCAGCACCCAGGCCTTATTCGTTGAGTCACGAATCTCTTTCAATATCTGTTCCTCAATATGGTGCTTGAACAACTGCCGGTATGTATTTTGACGATCATTTACTGAACACCCTAATCGCTGATAGAGCGTATGAGGCACTAGGCACTCATCAGGCTTGCCAAGGGCATTGGCATGATAACTTGACCACGGATAATCCGCAGGATGGTTCACCATTCCTGCTCGAACAGGATTCAGCTCGATATAGCGATAGCAGGTCAACAGGTATTGCTCACTATTCAACAATGTGGCTTTGTAACGCCCTTCCCATAATGTGCCGCTACGCTTGTATCGATGATTAAAATATTGCACATAATACCGACCAAGCCATTGCAGCACCTTGCCCAGCCCTTCTTCGGTATAGGGGGTTATCAGCAAATGGACATGGTTCGTCATCAACACATAGGCATGCAACTCACAGTCATGACGTTGGCAGCCTTCACCCAGCTTCTCCAGATAGAAGCGATAGTCTTCATCGACTACAAAAATCACCTCACGGTTGTTACCGCGCTGTATGACATGCTGGGGTTGACCTGGAATGATGATTCTAGGGAGTCGGGCCATAAATGCATCCTTGCATATTAGGAACCTTGCCTAGCCTAACACACTTGTCATCTTAACCAATCGAGTCTGACCCCATTGAAAGAAAAAAAGACCGGCTGGGACAGCCGGTCTTTTTCAGGGAGGCAATTCTGCTCAGGCGGCGGTGGCGGCCAGCGCCTCTTTGCTGAACACCAGTTCGCCGTCGGCCACATCCACCTTGATGAGGTCGCCCTCGCTGTAGCGTCCGGCGAGGATCTCCCGTGCCAGTGGGTTCTCCAGCTGTTGCTGGATGGCGCGCTTCAGGGGCCGGGCGCCATAGACGGGGTCGAAGCCCGCCTCGCCCAGCTTGTCCAGTGCGGCATCGCTGAGTTCAATGTCCATGTCGCGCTCGCGCAGGCGGTCGCGCAGATACTGGATCTGAATCCGGGTGATGGAGCGGATCTGATCGCGGCTCAGGGGATGGAACACCACTACATCGTCGATGCGGTTGATGAACTCGGGGCGGAAGTGCTTGCCGACGATCTCCATCACGGCATTCTTCATGGCCTGGTAGTTCTCCTCGCCGGCCATCTCCTGAATCACGTGTGAGCCCAGGTTGGAGGTCATGACGATCACTGTGTTACGGAAGTCCACGGTACGCCCGTGGCCATCGGTAAGGCGGCCGTCGTCCAGCACCTGGAGCAGGACGTTGAAGACGTCGGGATGGGCCTTCTCCACCTCGTCGAGGAGGATCACGGAATAGGGCTTGCGGCGCACCGCCTCGGTGAGATAGCCGCCCTCTTCATAGCCCACGTAGCCCGGTGGGGCGCCGATGAGGCGCGCCACCGAATGCTTCTCCATGAACTCCGACATGTCGATACGCACCATGGCATCCTCGGTGTCGAACAGATAGGCCGCCAGGGCCTTGGTGAGTTCGGTCTTGCCCACCCCGGTGGGCCCCAGAAACAGGAAGGAGCCATAGGGCCGGTTAGGGTCAGAAAGGCCGGCGCGGGCGCGGCGAATGGCGTCGGAGACCACGCGGATGGCCTCGTCCTGACCCACCACGCGCTCACGCAGGGCGTCTTCCATGTGCAGCAGCTTCTCGCGCTCGCTCTCCAGCATCTTGGAGACGGGGATGCCGGTCCACTTGGAGACTACCTCGGCGATCTCCTCCTCGGTGACCTTGTTGCGCAGCAGCTTCATCTCCTGCATCTCGGCCTGGG
>CAYRLE010000131.1:0-3094 GCA_964425105.1 uncultured Gammaproteobacteria bacterium
CATTGCTGCCTGTCGAATACGAAGATACGAGGATCTGATGCAAGTCATTTTAAAGAAACTGACCCGCGAGCTGACCCTGCTGCTGATGTTCGCCTTTCCGGAGGAGAAGAAAATCGCGGTGGAGCGCTGGCTGCGGGGACGCGAGGAGGCCCGGAAGCTGCGCCAGGCGGATTGCGTGGTGGTGTCCTATGGCAAGAGCGGGCGCACCTGGCTGCGGGTCATGCTGTCCCGCTTCTATCAGGTGAAGCATGGCCTCTCTGAGAAAAATCTCATGGGTTTCGACAACCTGCAGCGTAAGGATTCCGCCATTCCGGCCATTTTCTTCACCCATGACAATTACCTCAAGGATTACACCAAACATACTGATAGCAAAGAGGATTTCTATGGGAAAAAGGTGGTGCTGCTGGTGCGCGACCCCCGTGATGTGGCGGTTTCCCAGTTTTTCCAGTGGAAGTACCGCATGCGTCCCAAGAAGAAGAACCTCAATAAATATCCCGCCCATGGCGAGGATGTCTCCATCTACGACTTCGTCATGAACCCCGATGCCGGGCTGCCCTCGATCATCGAGTACATGAACCTCTGGGCGCGGGAGATGCCCCGTCTGGAGCCCAATATCCTGGTAGTCCGTTATGAGGATATGCGGGTTCGTACCGGAGAAGTGCTGCGGCAGATCGTAGACTTCATCGGCACCCCAGGCACAGAGGAACAGATCCGCGAGGCGGTGGAGTTTTCCTCGGTGGAGAACATGAAAAAGCTGGAACAGCAGAAGACTTTCTGGCTCAGCGGCAGCCGCATGGTGCCCAAGGACCGCAAGAATCCCAATTCCTACAAGGTGCGCCGCGCCAAGGTGGGGGGCTACCGGGACTACTTCGAGGACGAGCAGATCGCCGCCATCGAGAAGCTGGTCAACGAGACTCTGGCGCCGGCCTATGGCTATACGGCGGGGGAGGCGGCACAGGAAAGCGCCGCCAGCGCTTGAATGGCCGCCTTGGGAGTCTTGACTGCGGGGCCTGTTCAAAGCCACACAGATTGTGTGTTATATTGTTGCCATTTTTGAATAGCCTGACGAGGTGACGACCATGGAATACACCGTCTTCATTCAGACCAACCACAAGCAGTACGTCGGCGCCCTGGTGGCCGAGTACGCCCTCAAGCGCAATTCCCGCCATGCGGACAAGTTCGATGTGCGCATCATGGACATGCGCGACTATCCGTTCTTCCAGGCCAAGGAGGGCCAGCTCTACCTGCGCGATGGCGCGCGGCGCACCTGGCTCAATGACGATCTGCAGTCCTTCACCCTGACCCGCTTCATGCCGCCGGAGTTGATGGGCTATGAAGGACGGGCCGTGGTCATCGATCCCGATGTCTTCGCCGTCGGCGACGTCTGGGAGCTTTTGTCCCGGGACATGGAAGGCAAGGCCATCATGTGCCGCCCCCGTTCCGGAAAGAAAGGGCGCCTCTACGGCTGCCTGGCCACCAGCGTGATGCTCCTGGACTGCGCCAAGTTGAGCCACTGGCGGGTGGAGGCGCAGTTCAACGACATGTTCGAGTTCAAGCGCGATTACATGGACTGGATCTGCCTCAAGCTGGAGCCGCGCGATACCATCGCCCTGTTCGAGAACGAGTGGAACGATTTCGACAAACTCACCGAAAAGACCAAGATGCTCCATACCACCAAGCGCAAGACCCAGCCCTGGAAGACCGGGTTGCCGGTGGATTTCCGTCCCCCGGAGCGTGTGCGGGGCTTCTCGCCCCAGGGCTGGCTGCAGTCGCTGCGCCGCCAGCTGTTTGGGGAATACGGCCTGATGGGTCATTACAAGCCCCATCCCGATCCCAATCAGGAGCATTTTTTCTTCGGCTTGCTGAAGGAGTGCCTGGAGCAGGGCATCGTCACCGAGGAGTTGCTGCGCGAGGAGATGCGCCAGAACCATGTGCGCCACGACGCCTTCGAGGTCATCGAGCGCACACCGCCCCTGGCCGCCTGACGCCTTGAAGGACGACGGCAATTGGCCATAGAATGCACCACGAATCAGCCATAGCGGAGCACACAGCGGTGGAACACTGCGTATTCATCCATACCAATCACAAACAGATCGTCGGCGCGCTGGTGGCCCAGTATGCCCTCAAGCGCAACTCCGGCAACAGCGACAAGTTCGATGTGCGGATTATCCACACCGAGGACTACCCCTTTCTGCGCGAGCGCCAGGGCCAGGAATACCTGCGCGACGGCGTCAAGCGCACCTGGCTCTATGACGATCTGCAGTCCTTCACCCCGCTGCGTTTCATGCCCCCCGAACTGATGGGCTACCAGGGGCGGGCGGTGGTCATCGATCCCGATATCTTCGCCGTCAGCGATGTCTGGGAACTACTGTCCCGGGATATGGGCGGCAAGGCCATCATGTGCCGCATGCGCTCCGGTCCCAAGGGATTCATCGACCGTTGCCTGGCAAGCAGCGTGATGCTGCTGGACTGCGCCAAGCTGACCCACTGGCGGGTGGAGGAGCAGTTCAACGAACTGTTTGAGTTCAAGCGCGACTACAGCCGCTGGATCTGTCTCAAAATGGAGCCGCGGGAAAGCATCGGCTTCTTCGAGGACGAATGGAACGACTTCGACCGCCTGACGCCTGCCACCAAGATGCTGCACAACACGCGGCGCATGACCCAGCCCTGGAAGACCGGGCTGCCCATCGACTGGCGCCCGGCGGAGAAGTTCCGCCTCTTCCCGCCACTCGGCTGGCTGATGCGAGCGCGCCGCAAGCTGTTCGGGGAATACGCCCTGCTCGGCAAGTACCGTCCACATCCCGATCCCCACCAGGAGCAGCTGTTCTTCGGTCTGCTGCGGGAATGTCTGGAGCAGGGCATCGTCACCGAAGACATGTTGCGCGAGGAGATGCGCCACAACCACGTGCGCCATGACGCCTTCGAGGTGCTGGAGCGTACTCCACCACTGGCCGCCTGAGACTTCCCCGGAATGGGTCTTGCTCGGCTGCAGACGGTGGGGTGGTCCGACCACCTCAGCCATCTGCGCTTTCTGACCTATAGGAACCTCTGATTAATTCTGGGCCGGATGGATGGCGAGATGAAATGTTCCGGA
>CAYRLE010000132.1:0-2877 GCA_964425105.1 uncultured Gammaproteobacteria bacterium
CCTTCCTGCATGTTGCCGTCGGAGATCTCCAGGTAGCGCACCAGGGTGTGGATCTTCTTCATGTAGGCCACCGCCTCCTTGGCGGAGCGCAACTCCGGCTCGGAGACGATCTCCAGCAACGGCGTGCCGGCGCGGTTGAGATCGATGCCGCTGAGGCCGTGAAAATCCTCGTGCAGGGACTTGCCGGCATCCTCCTCCAGATGGGCGCGGGTGATGCCGATGATCTTGGTCTCGCCATCCTCCAGGTCGATTTCCAGCTGGCCCTGCTCCACGATGGGCAACTCGTACTGGCTGATCTGGTAACCCTTGGGCAGGTCGGGATAGAAATAGTTCTTGCGCGCGAAGATGGAGCGCCGGGCAATGGTAGCGCCCACGGCGAGACCGAACTTCACCGCCATGCGCACCACGCCGCCGTTGAGCACCGGCAGCACCCCCGGCAGCCCCAGGTCCACGGCGCAGGCCTGGGTGTTGGGCGCCGCGCCATAGGCGGTGGAGGCCCCCGAGAAGATCTTGCTGCGGGTGGCCAGCTGGACGTGAATCTCCAGGCCGATTACCGGTTCCCAGGCCATGTCACTCGAACTCCGTGGGGAGACGCTCATGCCAGTCGCTCTCCTGTTGATAACGGTGGGCCACATTGAGCAGGCGGCCCTCGGCGAAATAGTCGCCGATGATCTGCAACCCCACCGGCAGGCCGTCGGCGAAGCCGCAGGGCAAGGACAGGGCCGGCAGCCCCGCCAGATTGGCGGCGATGGTATAGATGTCGGACAGGTACATCTGGATGGGATCGTCCAGGCGGGCGCCGATGGGAAAGGCCGTGGAAGGCGAGGTGGGGCCCATGATCACATCCACTTCCTGAAAGGCGCGCCGGAAGTCGTCGCTGATGAGCTGGCGCAGCTTCTGGGCCTTCAGGTAATAGGCATCGTAATAGCCTGCCGAGAGGACATAAGTGCCCACCATGATGCGCCGCTTCACCTCGGCGCCGAAGCCCTCGCCGCGGCTACGCTGGTAGAGGTCCAGCAGGTCCTCCGGGTCCTGGCAACGGTAGCCGAAGCGCACCCCGTCGTAGCGTGACAGGTTGGAGGAGCACTCCGCGGGGGCCACCACGTAATAGGTGGGCACAGCCAGGGCGGTGTTGGGCAGGCTGATTTCCTGCACCACTGCCCCCAGGCCCTCGTAGGCCTTCACCGCCTGCTCCACCACCGCGCCTACCGCGGCATCCAGGCCGGCGCTGAAATACTCCCGGGGCAGGCCGATCTTCAGTCCGGCGATGGAGTCCCCCAGGCCGGCGCTGTAATCTTCCACGGGCCGTTCCACGCTGGTGGAATCCCGTTCGTCGAAGCCTGCCATGACATTGAGCAGCAGGGCGGCGTCCGCGGCGCTGGCGCACAGCGGCCCGCCCTGGTCGAGGCTGGAAGCGAAGGCGATCATGCCGTAGCGCGACACCCGGCCGTAGGTAGGCTTGAGGCCGGTGAGACCGCACAATGCCGCCGGCTGGCGGATGGAGCCGCCGGTGTCGGTGCCGGTGGCCGCAGGCGCCAGGCGCGCCGCCACCGCCGCCGCCGAACCGCCGGAGGAGCCCCCCGGCACCCGCTCGAGATTCCAGGGGTTGCGCACCGCGCCATAGTAGCTGGTCTCATTGGAGGAGCCCATGGCGAACTCGTCCATGTTGGTCTTGCCCAGCATGACCAGGCCGGCGGCCTTGAAACGGCTCACCACCGTGGCGTCATAGGGCGCGATAAAATTGTCCAGCATGCGCGAGGCACAGGAGGTGCGCACGCCGTCGGTGCAGAAGATGTCCTTGTGGGCGATGGGGATGCCGGTCAGCGGCCCCGCCTCACCGGCAGCGCGCTTCCGGTCCGCCTCGGCGGCGGCCGCCAGGGCCGCTTCGCTGGTGACGGTGATGAAGCTGTTGAGGGCGCCGTCATGGCGCGCGATGCGCTCCAGGAACACCTGGGTGAGTTCCACACTGCTGCATTCGCCAGCGGCGAGGGCGGCGGACAGCTGGCTGACGGTCTTGCGGTGCAGGCTCACGGGACCACCCGGGGGCCATCTAGAGGATAGGCCGGCCGCATCATTCGATCACCTTGGGCACCAGATAGAGTCCGCCCTCCACCTGGGGCGCGATGGCCTGAAACTTGTCGCGCTGATCGCTTTCGGTGACCTCGTCCGGGCGCAGCCGCTGCACCATATCCAGGGGGTGGGCCATGGGCACCACGTCCTGGGTATCAATGGCGCTCATCTGTTCCACCAGCTCCAGGATGTCGGACAGGGTGCGCGCATAGAGGGCGATATCCTCCTCGCGCAGCGCCAGGCGGGCAAGGTGGGCGATCTTCTCTACCTCGCTGCGGGTCAGAGACATAAAAGATACTCCGTTTCAGCCGATTAACTCATTATGTGAACTGTGAGGCGTGAAGTGTCAGGCGTGAGGTACAAAAGCAAGCGCCAGAATTTAGCGATGTTTTTTCCCTCACGCCTCACGCTTGGCGCCACACGCCAGCGTTGTTTCCAGTACACTGCTGAACCAAAACCGAGGATTCAGGCAATTGAGTACAGAGCGGGCAGGCTACCATATTTATATGCTTGCCCAAAATCCTACCCACTGATAGAGTATTTGGCTGCATTTGTAGAGGAAAATTTTCACATGTTCAAACGTCTGCGCGGAATCTTCTCCAACGATCTCTCCATCGATCTTGGCACGGCCAACACCCTGATCTACGTGCGCGGCCAGGGCATCGTCCTCAATGAGCCCTCGGTGGTGGCCATCCGCCAGGAGGCCATGGGCGGCGGACAGCGTTCGGTGGCCGCCGTGGGCGCCGAGGCCAAGCTCATGATCGGCCGCACACCGGGCAATATCAAGGCCATCCGCCCCCTCAAGGA
>CAYRLE010000133.1:0-2865 GCA_964425105.1 uncultured Gammaproteobacteria bacterium
TGAAACTGCTGAAGATAATGGTAGTGCTCGTTATAGTGTTGTGCTTTTCGGTCACTGCCGCTGCTGAGGAATTGACCGCTGAGAAAAAGGCAGCGCTGAAGGAACTGATGAACGTCACCGGCGCAGCCCAGATGAGCCAGTTGTTTGGCAATGCCTTTGTGCAGCAGATGTCGGATGCTCTGCGCCGCGCCCGGCCGGACATCGATCCGCGCGCCTTCGACATCGTGCGTGAGGAGGTGATGGCCGTGATGCATGAAGAGTTGGAGGAGAAAGAATCCCTGCAGACTTTGATCTATCCCATCTATCACAAATATCTCACCCTGGAGGAGACCCAGGCATTGATCCGCTTCTATAAGACGCCACTGGGGCGCAAGAGCATCGAGGTGATGCCGAAGATGACCCAGGAGGCGATGCAGGTGGGGCAGCAGTGGGGTCGCCGGCTGGCACCCAAGATCCAGCAGCGGGTGTTGGCGCGCTTTGCAAAGGAAGGCATCACCGCCACCGGACAATAGCACGGTCGGCAGCGTACGCCCATGAGTGACCAGAGCCTGGCCCCCGAATCCGAGGTCATCGACTACCGGGTGCGCGTCAGCAAGCGCGCACGCCGTCTCCAACTCCACATCACCCCCCACTGCGAAGTGGAGGTGGTGCTGCCCCAAGGCATGAGTCACAGCCATGTGGCGCCCTTCGTGGCCCACCACCGCGAGTGGATCCGCCGCACCCGCGCCCGCCAGATGGCTGCCCTGGCACCTGCTGCAGCAGAGCTGGGTATTCCCGCCGCGATCCACTTCGCAGCCGTGGATGAACACTGGTCGGTGGATCACCAGGCCCTCCCCGATGAACGGCTTCAGGTGCGCCCGGCGCAGAGTGGTGGCTGTCTCCTCCTGCGCAGCGCCAGCGAAGCCGGCGCGCGCCTGCTCCTGCAGCGCTGGCTGACCCGGCAGGCCCGCCACCATCTCGTACCCTGGCTGATGACGGTGGCCTGCGAACTGGGCCTGGGCTGCAGGCAGGTGAGTGTGCGTGGCCAGCGCAGCCGCTGGGGCAGCTGCTCGTCCCGTGGCACCATTAGCATCAACCGCGCCCTGTTGTTCATGGAGCCGGCGCTGGTGCGCCACCTGTTCATCCATGAACTGTGCCATACGGTGCACATGAATCATTCACCACGCTTCTGGCGCCTGGTGGAACACCATTCCCCCCGTTGCCGGGAGTTGGAACAGGCCCTCAACCGGGCGGTTGCCACCATTCCTCGCTGGGCGCTGGCCAGGGATTGAGGGGCGGGCGGTGCTCACTATTCCCCGTAGGGCACCCTACGGGGAAGGGATAAACGCCTTCACAGGCTCAATCTCTGATGGCCTCCACCTCGAAGGTCAGCTGCATTTCGTCACCGATACCCGGCAGACCATAGGTGATGCCGAAGTCCGAGCGTTTGATGGTGGCACTGGCATCGAAGCCACAGGCCGCTTTCTTGCTGATGGGATTGACTCCGCATTTGATGTGCTGCACGTCCAGGGTCACCGGGCGGCTGACGCCCATGATGGTCAGTTCGCCCGCCACAGTGGCGCTGCCGTCGTGGAGGGTGACGTGGCTGGAGCGGTAGGTGATTTCCGGAAATTCCACGGCATTGAGAAAGTCAGGCGAGCGCAGGTGATCATCCCGTTTCTTATGGGCGGTGTCGATGGAGGCGGCGTCGATGACCACTTCCACCGAGCCGCTGTGCGCGGCTTCGTCGATGATCAGCTTGCCTCTGGTGTGATTGAAGCGCCCGTGAAGGGTGGAAAAACCCAGGTGGCTGATGGCGAAATGGGGATAGGTATGGGCGGGATCGATGGTATAGGACAGCGGCGCTGCAGCGGCCATGGTGGAAAGCGACAACAGGGCGAGAGTGACGAACGGTCTGTGCATGTGGTTTTTCTCCTTGGCTTGTGTGTTTGTCAGATTAGAAGGACGGCGGTCCACCGGCTGTGCGCCAAGCGAGCCATACCGCTGCCAGCGCCGGCACGAAGGCCAGCGCAGTGGTGGCCAACAGGCGGCTGCGGCTACCCAGCGCCAGTGGCAGAGGCAGGCGCGCCAGGAGTGGAGTCAGCGCCAGTAATGCGGGCGCCTGCCAGGGCAGGCGAGCATAGGCTACAGCGGCGCAGCCCAGCCCCGCGGCCAGGATCATCACCGGCAGCAGGAATGTGCTGCCCGTGGCGGCCGGGCGCCCTGCCCACTGATAGAGGAACCAGGCCCCGGCGGCGGCAGCGGCGGCGCCGCCTAGTTGTCCCAGCAGGGCCGAGGCGCCCAGCAGGGCGCTCACCGCGGTGCCTGTGCCCAGAGCCAGTGCGCAGGCGATGGCAGCGGGGGGCCGGGTGCGCAGCCCTTCGCTGGCCAGGCACAGCCAGGCGCCGTAGATAGCCGCAGGCAGGGCGCTCAGCCACCAGGCTGTACCCTGCAGCCTGCCCAGCAGCGGCCAGATGATCCACAACATGGCAGCGGCGCCAGCCGTCGTCACCATGGCCTTGACGAGTGCAGTGCTGCGTGGCCAGGCATCCCGCAGCAGGCCCAGGGCCGCGGCGGCCACGGTGAGTGCGATGATCTTGCGGGTGCTGGTCAGGGGTGAGAACTGCAGGCCTGTGATCAGGTGGACGGCAAGCAGCAGGGCGCCGATGAAGGCCAGCGCGTTCCACTGCCAGCCGAGGGGGCGCAGCAGGGCGATGAGCAGCGCCGCGCCCAGCAGGGGTAGCAGGCCGGATTGCAGCGCTGGATGGGTCAACAGGGATTCCATGACGGCAGGCAGTCGATAGAGGTTGAGGGTCTCATTGTACGGCCCCTGCCGCAGGGGAACAATGCGTGTCCGATGCCCCGCCGGCTGAGTTCCCGCCCTCT
>CAYRLE010000134.1:0-2737 GCA_964425105.1 uncultured Gammaproteobacteria bacterium
GCCGCCAGATCTAGAGGGCCTGCCGGAAGGCGCCACCTCCCGCGATCTGCCGCCGGGCAGCGGCGAAGGACTCAATGACTGGGGGCGCACCGGCTACGGCGGCCCTTGTCCCCCCATTGGCCGGCACCGCTACTTCTTCAAGCTCTACGCCCTGGATACGGTGCTCGAAGGCCTGGGGACCCCCACCAAGGCAGAAGTGGAGGCGGCCATGACGGGCCATGTGCTGGATCAGGCGGAACTCGTGGGCACCTACCAGAAAGGGGATTGAGCAGCCTGCTGAGTTTGTAGGCAGATGAAGCGCGCAATGCCCTAATTCGCCCATCAGGTCCCCTCCTGCCAGGAGCTCAAATACGCTTGTTGCTCCTCCGTCAGTTGGTCTATTCCCACCTGCATCGCAGCCAGCTTGAGGCGGGCGACCTCTTGATCCAACTCGCCGGGAACCTTGTGCACGCCGTTTTCCAGCCTGCTCCCTCGTGTCGCGAGATGGACCGCACACAGCACCTGATTGGCAAAGCTCATGTCCATCACCGCCGAGGGATGGCCTTCGGCGGCGGCCAGGTTGACCAGCCGGCCCTCGGCCAGCAGCCGCAGCCTGCGGCCGTCACGCAGGATGTATTCCTCCACCGCCGGCCGGGGACGGTGTTTTTCAATGCTCAGGGCCTCGAGGGCGGGAATATTGATCTCGACATTGAAATGCCCCGAGTTGGCCAGCACGCAGCCGTCCTTCATCAGCGCCAGATGCGCTTCATCGACTACATGTTTGTCGCCGCTGGCGGTGACGATGAAGTCCGACAGCGGCGCCGCCTCAGTCAAAGGCATCACCTGGTAGCCATCCATGGCGGCTTCCAGGGCGCGCAGCGGCTCGACTTCCGTGACGACGACCTTGGCGCCATGGCCCTTGGCGCGCAGGGCGATGCCGCGGCCGCACCAGCCATAGCCGACCACGGTGAAGGTCTTGCCGGCCAGCAGGATGTTGGTGGCGCGGATGATGCCGTCCAGCGTGCTCTGCCCCGTGCCGTAGCGGTTGTCGAAGAGATGCTTGGTCATAGCGTCGTTGACGGCGATGACGGGATAGCGCAAGGCCCCGGCGGCGGCCATGGCGCGCAGCCGGATCACCCCGGTGGTGGTCTCTTCGGTGCCGCCCAACATGGCGCCAGCCAGTTCCGGGCGCTGCTTGTGGATTTCGCTCACCAGGTCGGCGCCGTCGTCCATGGTGATCAGCGGCTGGTGATCCAGTGCCGCATGGATGTGTTGATAATATAGCTCGTTGGATTCGCCGCGGATCGCATACACCGGGATGGCGAACTCCCGCACCAATGCCGCGGCCACATCGTCCTGGGTGCTGAGGGGGTTGCTGGCGCACAGCACCACGTCCGCGCCCGCCGCCTTGAGGGTGCGGGCCAGATTGGCGGTCTCGGTGGTGATGTGCAGGCAGCCGCTGATGCGGATTCCCTGCAGGGGGCGGGTCTTGCCATAACGTTGTTCCAGCAGGCGCAGGACAGGCATCTCCTGCCAGGCCCAGTCGATGCGCGCCAGCCCCTGGGCGGCCAGCGCGGGATCCTTGATGTCGCAATGCGTGCTCTTCATGTCGAGTCCTCAACTGTTTTCCTGGCTACCATCCCAGTATACCTGCCAGCTCCATGGAAAATGCCAGCAGCAAGTGAATTTACTTTTGCTGCTCAGCAGCCGCTGCTTTATGGTTGTGCCATGACCGATCCGGAATGTGTCCGCTTCCTGCAATGGGCGCTGCCCCAAATGCATATGCGCTGGGCAGGTTTCCGCAGGATACGGCGCCGGGTCTGCAAACGCATCGCCCAGCGCCTCCGGGAGTTGCAGCTGCCGGACACGGCTGCCTACCAGGCCTATCTGCAAAACCATGCCGACGAATGGGCGAAGCTCGACGTCATATGCCGGGTGAGCATCTCCCGCTTCTATCGGGACCGCCAGGTGTTTCGTATGCTGGAACAGGAAGTCCTGCCGCAACTGGCGAACGCGGCGCGGGCGCGCCATGAGCCGTCGCTGCGGGTCTGGAGCGCCGGCTGCGCGTCCGGGGAGGAGCCCTATACCCTGACGCTGCTCTGGCACCTCGTGCTCCAGCAGCAATGCCCCGGGCTGGCCCTGCAGATACTGGCCACCGATGTGGACCCGCTGCTGCTGCGCCGCGCGCAGCGTGCCTGCTACCCCTTCAGCAGCGTCAAGAATCTCCCCCCGGCCTGGCGCGAGCAGGCCTTCGAGGAGAGGGCGCAAGAATACTGCCTGAGGCCGGCCTTCCGCCAGGATGTGATCTTTCAATGCCAGGATGTGCGCGACACGCTACCCGCCGGCCCCTTTCATCTGGTGTTGTGCCGCAACCTGGTGTTTACCTATTTTGCGCCAGCACTGCAAAAAAACATTGCCAGGCAGATAGTTGCAGCCCTGCGCCCGGGCGGGGTGCTGGTGCTGGGGGTCCACGAAAAACTGCCTGAGCTGGACCAGGCCATGGAAACCTGGTCCAGCCGTCTGGGCATCTATCGCAAACCCGCCGCCACCGGCCACGGCTCCCTTCTGGACAAGGTGCCGGCTGAAGGTTAAGGTATGCGCCTCGCAAAAAAACGCTTCCTGATCCAGGCATATGTGATGCCAGTGATCGGGCAAGCCGTTGATTCTTGAAACCGGAGAGGTGGCTGAGCGGTTGAAAGCACCGGTCTTGAAAACCGGCGAGGGTTAACGCCCTCCGTGGGTTCGAATCCCACCCTCT
>CAYRLE010000135.1:0-2568 GCA_964425105.1 uncultured Gammaproteobacteria bacterium
CGGTATTGTGTGAAGAGCTTCTCAATTTAAGGAGTCATGGACATGAAGGCGCGAATCAAGTGGGTGGAGGACGTGCTGTTCGTCGGCGAGGCGGGCAGCGGCCATGCCGTGGTGATCGACGGCCCCCCGGAAGGCGGCGGCCGCAACCTGGGGCTGCGCCCCATGGAACTGCTGCTGCTGGGCACCGGCAGCTGTACGGCCTATGACGTGCTGCACATTCTGAAGAAATCCCGCCAGCCGGTGAGCGATTGCGTGGTGGAGTTGGAGGCGCAGCGCGCCGAGGCCGTGCCCAAGGTGTTTACCCGGATCCATATTCATTTCATCGTCACTGGCGCGGGCCTCAGCGAGAGCGCGGTGCAGCGCGCCGTGGAACTGAGCGCCGAGAAATACTGTTCCGCCTCCATCATGCTGGGCAAGGCCGTGGCGATCAGCCACGACTTCGAGATCCGCGATGTGGAGAGCGCCGGGCAAGCACAAGGAGAACAGCATGGATAGACCAACAGCGACCGCCGGGCTGCGCCATGTGGCCCTCTATGTCAACGCCTTCGAGGCCTGCGAGCGTTTCTACGTCGAGCTGCTGGGCATGACAGTGGAATGGCGTCCCGATGCCGACAATGTCTATCTCACCTCGGGCTGTGACAACCTGGCCCTGCACCGTGCGCCCAGCGAAATCGGCCCGGAGGTGCCCCAGCGCCTCGATCACATCGGTTTTATCCTGCGCAGTCCCGGTGAGGTGGATCAATGGTATGAGTATCTGCGCGCCCACGGCGTACCCATGAAAGCCGCGCCACGCAGCCACCGCGACGGGGCGCGCAGCTTCTATTGCCAGGACCCCGATGGCAACACAGTGCAGATGATATATCATGTGCCGATTGCCCATAAGGTGGTGGAGACTGACACTGAGGACTGACTGAGGACTGAGAAAGGTAGTGTGGGAATGCTGAAACAGAGAAAACTCAAGCTGCACGGGTTTAACAACCTCACCAAGACACTGAGCTTCAATATCTACGATATTTGTTACGCCAAGACGCCGCGCCATCGCCGCGAGTATATCGAGTACATCGACGAGGCCTATAATGCCGAGCGCCTGACCCACATCCTCACCGAGGTGGCGGAGATCATCGGCGCCACCATTCTCAATGTCGCCCATCAGGATTACGAGCCCCAGGGGGCCAGCGTCACCATGATGATTTCCGAGGAGCCGGTGGTGTCCAAGGCGATCAGCAATACCGAGGCCCCCGGTCCCTTGCCGGACAGCGTGGTGACTCACCTCGACAAGAGCCACATCACCGTGCACACCTATCCGGAGAGTCATCCCGACAACGGCATCAGCACCTTCCGTGTGGATATCGATGTCTCCACCTGTGGCCGGGTCTCGCCCCTGCGGGCGCTCAACTACCTCATTCACAGCTTCGAGTCGGATATCGTAACCCTGGATTACCGTGTGCGTGGTTTTACCCGCGACGTGCGTGGCAAGAAACACTTCATCGATCACAAGATCAATTCCATTCAGAATTTTCTGTCCCGGGATACCAAGGACCGCTATCAGATGATCGATGTCAACATCTACCAGGAGAACATCTTCCATACCAAGATGATTCTCAAGGCCTTCGAACTGGACAACTATCTGTTCGGCACCGGCGAGGCGGATCTCACGGCCAAGGAAAAGAAGCAGCTGATGAAACAGCTGCAAAAGGAGATGGCCGAGATTTTCTATGGCCGGAACATGCGCAAGGTGTGATGAAGGCAGGGGAAAGATACAAGAGAAAAGATACAAGTGGGTAGGATGGATAGGGTGGCAGCACCGTAATCCGCCATATCGATGGGCTCAACCGGGAGTAGCTTTCATGGAATCACTCAGGCATTACACATTGTTCGACAAGCTGGTGATGACGGTGGACAACGGCTTGCGCACGGTGTTCGGGCGGCCGCCGGTGTCGGAGCGTCCCGATCCTGCCGACGCCTATGAGGAAGCCGGTCTCGATGAAGAGGAAAAGCGCCTCGCCGCCCGCCTGATGCGTATCAACCATGCCGGCGAGGTCTCCGCCCAGGCCCTCTATCAGGGCCAGGCCCTGACCGCCCGCCTGCCGGAAGTGCGCGCCAAGATGGAACGCGCCGCTCTGGAGGAGAACGACCATCTGGTGTGGTGTGAGAAGCGTGCCCGGGAACTGGGGGGTAATGTCAGCCTGCTCAATCCGCTGTGGTATGCCGGTTCCCTGACCATCGGCGCCCTGGCTGGCGCTGTGGGAGACAAGTGGAGCCTGGGCTTCATCGTCGAGACCGAGTATCAGGTGGTGCGCCATCTGGAGGATCACCTGGGACGCCTTCCGGAAAAGGATCAAAAGAGCCGGGCGATTCTCGAGCAGATGAAGGAGGATGAGGCCCATCACGCCACCACTGCCCTCAAGGCCGGCGGCGCCCCACTGCCCGAGCCCGTCAAGAAAGTCATGGGGCTGACCTCCCGGGTAATGACCGGGACGGCTTATTGGGTATAGGGGAAAGATACAAGATACAAGATACAAGAGAAAAGGGATTGAGGGGCGCTTTCGCGCCCGGCGATAGTCTTAA
>CAYRLE010000136.1:0-2556 GCA_964425105.1 uncultured Gammaproteobacteria bacterium
CTCCATCATGTTCACGGTCTTGCCCACGCCGGCGCCGCCGAACAGGCCCACCTTGCCGCCCTTGGCGAAGGGACAGAGCAGATCGATCACCTTGATGCCGGTCTCCAGCAACTCGGTGCTGCCCGCCTGTTCCTCATAGCTGGGGGCCTTGCGGTGGATGCTGAGGCGCTGTTTCTCGCCGATGTCGCCCTGGTCGTCGATGGGCCGCCCGAGCACGTCCATGATCCGGCCCAGGGTCTCGGTGCCCACGGGTACAGAAATGGGGGCGCCGGTGTTGCTCACCGCCTTGCCACGCTGCAGGCCATCGGAGGTGCCCATGGCAATGGTCCGCACCACGCCATCACCCAGCTGCTGCTGCACTTCCAGGGTCAGGTCCACTTCGTCGACCACCAGGGCGTCGTATACTTTGGGCATGGATTCGCGGGGAAACTCCACGTCCACCACCGCACCGATAATCTGCACAATTTTTCCTGCACTCATCGCCTCAAATCCTCTTTAAAAAATAACTTTTCCAATCTCTCCAGAAAACCAAATCTCTCTTACACTGCTGCGGCGCCGCTGACGATCTCGGAAATCTCCTGGGTGATCGCCGCCTGGCGTGCCTTGTTGTAGATCAGCTGCAGCTCGTCGATCAAGGAGCCGGCGTTGTCGGAGGCGGCCTTCATGGCCACCATGCGCGCCGCCTGTTCGCAGGCCATGTTCTCCACCACGCCCTGGTAGACCAGCGACTCGATATAGCGTGTCAGCAGGGCATCCAGCACATCCTTGGCCTCCGGCTCATAGAGGTAGTCCCAGTGGTGCTTCAGTTCCTCGTCCTCAGAGGGCTTGATGGGCAGCAGCTGCTCCACCTGCGGCTGCTGGGTCATGGTGTTGACGAATTCGTTGTAGCCCACCAGGAGCCGGTCGATCCTGCCCTCCTCATAGGCATCCAGCATCACCTTCACCGTGCCGATGAGATCGGTGATCTGCGGCCGGTCGCCGAGGTGCGAGGTCTGGGAAACGATATTCCCACCGAGGCGCGAGAAGAAGCCATTGGCCTTGTTGCCGATGGTGCACAGGTCGATCTCCACGCGCTGATCGTGCCACTCCTTCATGGTGCGGATCACGGCCTTGAACAGATTGCTGTTGAGACCGCCGCACAGCCCGCGATCGCTGGAGATAATGATGATGCCGACGCGCCTGGCCTCCCGCTCCTCCATGTAGCTGTGGCGGTATTCGGGGTGGGCGTTGGCGAGGTGGCCGACGACATTGAGCATCTTTTCCGCATAGGGCCGGGAGGCGCGCATGCGCTCCTGCGCCTTGCGCATCTTGCTGGCCGCCACCATTTCCATGGCGCGGGTGATCTTCTGGGTGTTCTTGATGCTATTGATCTTGACCCGGATTTCTTTGCCGACAGCCATCTCGCTACTCCATTAATTACCAGACGTTATTCGCCTTGAACGACTTGATGGCTGCATGCAGCTCCTGCTGTATCTCGTCGCTGTAGTCGCCGCTGCTGTTGATCTTGTCCAGCAGACCTGCCTGCTCCGACTTCATGTGGCTGAGCAATGCCGCCTCGAAATCGCCGATCTTGTTCAGTTCCACGTCGTCCAGGTAACCCTCGTTGGCGGCAAACAGGGAGACCGCCTGTTCGGCGATGCTCAGCGGCGAGTACTGCTTCTGCTTCATCAGTTCGGTGACCCGCTGACCACGCTCCAGCTGCTTGCGGGTGGTCTCGTCCAGATCGGAGGCGAACTGGGCGAAGGCCGCCAGTTCGCGATACTGGGCCAGGTCGAGACGCACGCCGCCACCCAGCTTC
This sequence comes from uncultured Gammaproteobacteria bacterium, assembly GCA_964425105.1. GTDB lineage: Bacteria > Pseudomonadota > Gammaproteobacteria > SZUA-140 > SZUA-140 > S012-109. Next base: position 1,799 of record CAYRLE010000136.1, read on the forward strand.
TTGATGATCTTGGTCTGGGCGGCGCCACCGACACGGGACACCGACAAGCCGGCGTTGATGGCGGGGCGGATACCGGCGTTGAACAGGTCGGTCTCCAGGAAGATCTGGCCATCGGTGATGGAGATCACGTTGGTGGGGACGAAGGCCGAGACATCGCCGGCCTGGGTCTCGATGATGGGCAGCGCGGTCAAGGAACCGGTCTTGCCCTTCACCTCGCCATTGGTGAGTTGCTCGACATACTCGGCGTTGATGCGCGCGGCACGCTCCAGGAGACGGGAGTGGAGATAGAACACGTCACCGGGATAGGCCTCGCGCCCCGGCGGGCGGCGCAGCAGCAGGGAGACCTGACGATAGGCCCAGGCCTGCTTGGTGAGGTCGTCGTAGATGATCAGGGCATCCTCGCCGCGGTCGCGGAAGTACTCGCCCATGGCGCAGCCGGCATAGGGGGCGATGAACTGCATGGAGGCCGGCTCGGAGGCACTGGCAGCCACCACGATGGTGTGGTCCATGGCGCCGTGCTCTTCCAGCTTGCGCACCACGGCGGCGATGGAGGAGGCCTTCTGGCCGATCGCCACATAGATGCACTTCACGCCGGTGCCCTTCTGGTTGATGATGGTGTCCACCGCCACTGCGGTCTTGCCGGTCTGGCGGTCGCCGATGATCAACTCACGCTGGCCACGGCCGATGGGCACCATGGCATCGATGGCCTTGAGCCCGGTCTGCAGCGGCTGGCTCACCGACTGGCGGGCAATCACGCC
>CAYRLE010000137.1:0-2510 GCA_964425105.1 uncultured Gammaproteobacteria bacterium
CAGATCCGGCTCAGCGAGATCGCTACCTCCCAACTGCCATTGGTAGAGAGCCTGGACCACACAACGCCGCGCCCGGCTGCGTTTTCTGCTCACGATGGCGCCACCACCGGCCTCAGTCCAGGCGGCGCAGGAGACTGATCATCTCCAACGCCGACAGGGCGGCCTCTGCACCCTTGTTGCCCGCCTTGGTGCCCGCCCGCTCGATGGCCTGCTCAATGCTGTCCACCGTCAACACGCCGAAGGCCACCGGGGTGTCATATTGCAAAGCCACCTCGGCCAGCCCCCGGACACAGGAACCCGCCACATATTCAAAGTGAGGCGTCCCACCCCGGATCACGGCACCCAGAGCGATTACGGCATCGTAGCGCTTGCTGGCCGCCATGCGTTTTACCAGCAGTGGCAGTTCAAAGGCGCCCGGCACCTGGACGATCTCGATGGCCTCTGCGCTGACACCATGGCTGCGGCAGACATCCAGCGCCCCCTCCAGCAGGTGATCGACGATAAAACTGTTGAAGCGCGCAGCCACGATGGCGAGCCGTGCATCGCTGGCTGTCAGGTCCCCTTTGATTGTGCGGTAACTGCTCATAACTTCCTCTCGTTCATGGGCCGGCAGCAGGCCAGCCTCTTTCATCGTTTGTCTTAGAGCCTGTTAACACTAATTCAATAGGCCCTAGTATGCCTCATCTCCAATATATTCGATAATATCCAAGCCGAATCCCGACAGGGCATGCAGCTTACGGGGCGAGCCCAGCACCCGCATGGTGCGCACCCCCAGGTCCACCAGGATCTGGGCGCCCACGCCATAGGTGCGCAACTCCGTACCCGGCGGCGGCTGGGGCAACTCGGCCCCCTGCTGGCGCAGTTCATAGTCGCGGATGCGCCGCACGAGTTGCTCCGGCCCTCCCCCGCTGCGCAGCACCACGATCACTCCCCGGCCCTCGGCCGCCACCCGCGCCATGGCGGCCCGCAGGCTCCAGGCGCGCGCGCCCTGCACCACAGAGAAAAGATCCTCCAGCGGTTCCTCCATGTGTACCCGCACCAGCACCGGCGCCTCCCCTCCCACTTCTCCATAGACCAGCGCCAGATGCAGGCGGTCTGCGGCGTTGTCCCGATAGGCCTTCAGCTGAAAAGTCCCCGCCTCGGTAGGGAGCAGACATTCGGCCACCCGCTCCACGGTCTGCTCGTGTTCCATGCGGTAGCGGATCAGATCGGCCACGGTACCGATCTTCAGTCCGTGGTGATGGGCGAAGGCCTCCAGTTCGGGACGCCGCGCCATGCTGCCGTCCTCGTTGAGGATCTCCACGATCACTGCCGCCGGCTCGAAACCCGCCAGCCGCGCCAGATCACAACCGGCCTCGGTATGACCGGCGCGCGCCAGCACCCCCCCTGGCTGGGCCATGAGGGGAAAAATATGCCCGGGCTGCACCAGGTCCTCGGGGCCGGCCCCCGGCGCCACCGCCGCCTGGATGGTGGCCGCCCGGTCGGCGGCGGAGATTCCCGTGGTCACCCCCCGCGCGGCCTCGATGGAAACGGTGAAATTGGTCAGGTGCTTGGCATCGGTATCGTTCACCATCAGGGGCAGGCGCAACTGCCGGCAGCGTTCCCGGGTCAGGGTCAGGCAGATCAGGCCGCGGCCGTAGCGGGCCATGAAGTTGATATCCTCGGGGCGCACACAGGCGGCCGCCATGATGAGATCGCCCTCGTTCTCCCGGTCCTCGTCGTCCATCATGACCACCATGCGGCCGGCGCGGATCTCGGTGATGATTTCCTCGATGCTGTTGAGTGCCATATTACTTACGAGAGGAGGACAGGCCCGCACCGGCCGTCAGTCACCGGCGGCAAAGCCATGAGTTTGGAGAAAATCGCGGTCGATATTGCCATTCTGCATGGCATTCGCCGACTGGAGCAGCCGTTCGAGATAACGGGCCAGCAGATCCACCTCGATATTGACCCTGCACCCCACTTCACAGGCGGCAAGCGTCGTCTGTGCCAGGGTGTGGGGAATGATATTGACCATCAATGTCTGTCCTTCTATTTCATTGACCGTGAGGCTGACGCCATCCATGCAGATGGAGCCCTTGGCCGCCACATAGCGGACCAGGGAAGCAGGAATCGTGATGCCCAGCACCACGGAACGGGCGGCCACTTCTCGGCTACTCACCCTGCCGACACCATCCACGTGGCCGCTGACAAAATGCCCGCCCAGGGGCGTCATCGGCAACAGGGCCGGCTCCAGATTGACCTCCTCGCCCGGCGCCAAGTTGTCGAAGGTGGTGCAGCGCAAGGTCTCCAGGGAGACGTCAACCATGATTTCCTTGCCTCTCAACGCCACCGCCGTCAGGCATACGCCGTTAACGGCAATGCTGTCCCCCGGGCGCAGGGCGCTGAGGTCCAGTTCCCCACCGTCGATGCAGTACCGCCGGTCGCCGCCGCGCTGCTCCACGGCCACGATTTTGCCTTTTGCCTGGATGATGCCGGTGAACATGATGCTCTCTCTTGTTTTGGTGATG
>CAYRLE010000138.1:0-2299 GCA_964425105.1 uncultured Gammaproteobacteria bacterium
AGATGGAGGTGGTGCGGGACCGGCGCGACAACTGCATCATCGTCTGTTCCATCGAAAATTTCGACCCCATGGGGGTGCATACCGGCGATTCCATCACCGTGGCGCCTGCCCAAACCCTTACCGACAAGGAATACCAGCGCCTGCGCGACGCCTCCCTGGCGGTGCTGCGCAAGATCGGCGTGGATACCGGCGGCTCCAACGTGCAGTTTGCCATCAATCCCGAGGATGGCCGCATGGTGGTCATCGAGATGAACCCGCGAGTCTCGCGTTCTTCGGCCCTGGCTTCCAAGGCCACCGGCTTTCCCATCGCCAAGGTGGCGGCGCGCCTGGCGGTGGGTTACACCCTGGACGAGTTGCGCAACGAGATCACCGGCGGCGCCACCCCGGCCTCCTTCGAGCCAGCCATCGATTACGTGGTCACCAAGATTCCCCGCTTCACCTTCGAGAAGTTCCCCCAGGCGGAGGCCCGGCTCACCACCCAGATGAAGTCCGTGGGCGAAGTGATGGCCATCGGGCGCACCTTTGTGGAGTCTCTGCAGAAAGCCCTGCGCGGCATGGAGACCGGCGTGGACGGGCTCGACGAGCAACTGGACCTGGAGGCCGAGGATGCCCGCGACATCCTGCGCCAGGAGTTGCGCTCCCCCGGTCCCAACCGCATCTGGTATGTGGCCGATGCCTTCCGCTATGGTATGAGCCTCGCAGAGCTCCATGAACTGAGCAGCATCGATCCCTGGTTCCTGGTGCAGATCGAGGCCCTGGTGAAGGCGGAGCAGGAACTGCGCGGCCGTTCCCTGGAGAACCTGGATGATGCCGCCATGCGCCGCCTCAAGCGCCTGGGTTTCGCCGACCGCCGCTTGGCCCGGCTGCTGGCCGCCGACGAGACGGCGGTGCGGGCGCGGCGCCGTGAACTGGGGGTGCGGCCGGTCTACAAGCGGGTGGACACCTGCGCTGCGGAGTTTGCCTCCGCCACTGCCTATCTCTATTCCACCTATGAAGAGGAGTGCGAGGCGGCGCCTTCCAAGCGCGACAAGATCATGGTGCTGGGCGGGGGGCCCAACCGCATCGGCCAGGGCATCGAATTCGACTATTGCTGTGTCCATGCCGCCTTCGCCATGGGTGAGGACGGCTACGAGACCATCATGGTGAACTGCAATCCCGAGACCGTCTCCACCGACTACGATACTTCCCACCGCCTCTATTTCGAGTCCCTCACCCTGGAGGACGTGCTGGAGATCGTGGATCTGGAACAGCCGCGCGGCATCATCGTGCAATATGGGGGCCAGACGCCCCTCAAGCTGGCGCGCGCCCTGGAGGCGGCCGGCGCCCCCATCATCGGCACCACGCCCGATGCCATCGACCTGGCCGAGGACCGCGAGCGCTTCCAGCAGCTGATTCAGCGCCTGGGGCTGCGCCAGCCCCCCAACCGCACTGCGCGCACCGAGGAGCAGGCCATCGAACTGGCCCGCGAGATCGGCTATCCCCTGGTGGTGCGTCCCTCCTACGTGCTGGGAGGACGGGCCATGGAGATCGTCTATTACGAAGAGGATCTGCGCCGCTACATGCGCGAGGCGGTGCAGGTCTCCAATGATTCTCCGGTGCTCCTGGACCGCTTCCTGGACGACGCCATCGAGGTGGATGTGGATGCGGTGTGCGACGGCAATGAGGTGGTCATCGGCGGCATCATGGAGCATATCGAACAGGCCGGCGTCCATTCCGGTGATTCTGCCTGTTCCCTGCCGCCCTACAGCCTCAGCAGCGGCGTGCTGGCCGAGATCCGCGAGCAGGTCTGCCTGATGGCCCGGGAACTGGGCGTGGTGGGCTTGATGAACGTGCAGCTGGCCGTCAAGGGCGAGGATATCTACGTCCTGGAGGTCAATCCCCGCGCTTCGCGCACCGTGCCCTTCGTCTCCAAGGCCTGCGGCGTCTCCCTTGCCAAAGTGGGCGCGCGCTGCATGGCGGGCCGCAGCCTGGCGGAACAGGGGGTGACAAAGGAAGTGGTGCCGCCCTATTATGCCGTCAAGGAGGCGGTGTTTCCCTTTGCCAAGTTCCCCGGCGTCGATCCCATCCTGGGCCCGGAGATGAAGTCCACCGGCGAGGTCATGGGGGTGGGACGCAGTTTCGCCGAGGCCTTCGCCAAGTCCCAGCTGGCGGCGGGCGTGGATCTGCCGCGCGGCGGCAAGGTCTTCGTCAGTGTGCGCGACGCCGACAAGAAGCGCGCCGTGGAAGTGGCCCGGGACCTGGTGGCCCTGGGCTTCAAGGTGCTGGCCACGCGCGGCACCGTCCGTGTACTGGAGGCGGC
>CAYRLE010000139.1:0-2145 GCA_964425105.1 uncultured Gammaproteobacteria bacterium
ACCTTCTGGTAGGCCGCCTCCGCCTCCCCATAACGACCCTGCCGCTGATAGACCACCCCGACATTGAAATTCACCAGCGGCTCGTCCGGCACCAGCGCCAAAATCCGTTGCAGGATTTTGAGCGCGTCCTTGAGTTCATTTTTGCCAATTAGCGCCAGGGCATCCTCATAGCCCAGCATTTTCAGCGCACGCTGTGCATCCTCTTCCACCGGCTGCCCCGACAGCACGGCGGCAAGATGACGCTCGGCCTGCCTGCGCCGCCCTTGCTCCAGATAAATCTCGGCAAGCAACAGGCGCACCCCCGCATTGCCTGGGTCATCCTGCAGCAAGGCCTCGAAGACCTGGGTGGCCTGGTCCTCCTGCCCGGCCCCATGATAGGCGCGCCCCAGATACTCCCGATAAGTAATTTCCTGGGGGGCGATCTCGCTGCCCTTTTTCAGGAGGACGACGGCATTGACATAATTCTTGCGTTCCATGTAAATCCGGCCCAGCCAGTACAGAGCCTGGGCATTGTCCGGCTCATGACTCAGGACCACCTGCAATATCCGCTGGGCCCCGTCGAATCCGCCCACTTCATAGATGGCCTGCGCCTTGGCAAGCAACTGTGCGCTATTTCCTCCCAGTCCCGTCTCTTCACTGACCAGCCGGGCAAGGATTTCCTCAGCCTGTTTGACAAAGAGCGGCTGCAATTTACGCTTGGCCAGCAAGGCCTCACGGCTAAAGGCTGCCGCATCGACGATGCGGCGGTATTCCCTGATGGCATCGTCATTGCGGCCCATTTCCACGTATAAATCGCCTAGACGGAGGCGGAATTCCGCTTGGCCGGGATGATCTGTTGCCAGCGACTTCAGATACTGATTCTCAGCCGCCTCATAACGCTGCTGCTGTTTGTAGACATCACCGATATAGGCATTGACAAGCGGGTCGTTGGGCACGACCACAAGCACCCTCTGCAGTGACTTGAGGGCCTCGTCCAGCTTGCCTTTCTGCAGCCAGGCCTTCCCCTGTGCTAGCCCCAGCAGGTCCAGCGCCTGGCGCCGCAGATCTTCAGTGGGATCCAGCGCCAGTAGCTCCTGAACCTGCTCTTCCGCCAGATGGACCTTGCCTTCCTTCTCATAGACCCGGGCCAGCGCAAGCATGGCCTCGCCATCATAGGGAACTTTCTGCAATACCTGACGAAAAGTTTCCTCGGCCTTGTCCAGCATGTCCGCCTCCACATAGGCGCTGGCCAGGCTCTTCAAGAGGCGCATGTTTTCCGGCTGCAATATCACGCTTTTCTCGACGGCTTTCACCACCGCGGCATATTGCTTGCGCTGCTTGTACACCTGGGACAACCAATAATGGGCCTGGGCATTGTCCGGCTCCCGCTCCAGCAGGGATGTAAAAACCTGTTCCGCCTCATCAAGCTGCTCCTTGCGCAGCAACAGCTTGCCTCGCTCAATGGTTGCCTGCACCAACCTGGAAAGCCGAGTGGCCGCCTCCTGGGCATATTTCGATCCCTTGCCGCGCGCAATCACCTCTTCGAACGTCGCAATGGCATCGGCGTTGCGCCCCATGGCTGCGTAGAGACGCCCAAGTTGCAGACGGGCAACCAGATTACCGGGGCTGCTGGCCAAAGCCTTTTTGTATGCCCTTGCTGCCGCCTCGTATTCCTTCTTCTGCTGGTAGATCACGCCCAGATAATAATTACTCAGGGGCTCGTCGGGGACGACTTCGACCACATGCAGGAATTGTTGCAATGCCTCGTCGAGACGCTTGGCCTGAATCAGCTCCACCCCCTGCTTGCGCCCCAGGCGATTCAAGGCTTCGGCAGCCAGTTTGCTGGCAGGATCCTGGCGAATGATTTGTGCCAGTTCCGCCCTCATACGCTTATCCTGGCCCAGCTGCCCGTAGATTTTCGCCAGCTTGAGACGCAGTGCTGAATCAGTGGGCTTCAGCTTCAGCCTGTGCTGCAGAATACCCACAGCCTTCTGGCTCTGCCCCGCCACCAGGTAGGCATCGGTGAGAAGGGCGAGGACCTGCCCATCTTCCGGATACAACTGGCGCAGGGCCTCATATTCGGCGATGGCGGCCTGATGATTGCCCTGACGGCTGTAGAGCACTCCCTTCACCAGCCCCAGGCGCTTGCGCGCCTCACGCAGCACC
>CAYRLE010000140.1:0-2053 GCA_964425105.1 uncultured Gammaproteobacteria bacterium
ACTCATTACTCATTACGCATCACCCTTTATAAATCAACCACAACCCCATCCCCCATAACAAAACATGGCTAAACAACACATAAGGTCCGCGCATCCCATCAAGGCCGTGCTCTTCGACCTGGACGGCACCCTGGCGGACACGGCGCCGGATCTGGCCCATGCTCTCAATGAGGTGCGCCGGGAGCAGGGGCTCGCCCCGCTGCCCTTCGAGGATATCCGCCCATCGGTCTCCCACGGCGCCACCGCTCTCATCCGCCTGGGTTTCGGTCTGGCGCCTGAAGAGGCCGCCTTCGAGCCCCTGCGCCAACGCCTGCTGGAAATCTACCGCGAGCAGCTGACCCTGCACACCCGGCTCTTTCCCGGCATGGCGGAGTTGCTGGAGGCGCTGGAGGCGCGGGGCCTGCCCTGGGGCGTGGTCACCAACAAACCGGCCTGGCTCACGGAACCGCTGCTGGCCGGCCTGGGCCTCGCTGCGCGCACGGGCTGCATCGTCAGCGGCGACAGCACCGCCAAGCGCAAGCCCCATCCCGAACCCATGCTGCGCGCCTGCCGTCTGCTGGGCATGGACCAGGCGCATTGCCTCTATGTCGGCGATGCCCAGCGCGACATCGAGGCCGGGCGGCGCGCCGGCATGAAGACCCTGGTGGCCCTGTTCGGCTATCTCGACGATGACGACCGTCCCCAGGACTGGCAGGCAGACGGCCTGATCCGGCATCCCGCCGAGATCCTCCACTGGCTGGCTGCGCCATGACGCCCGATCTCGTCCTGCTGTTCGTGGTCGCCGCGGCCGCCGCCCTGCTGGGAGCGCTGCTGGCCCACCTGCGCGCCCAACAGCGCATCGCCCAACTGCATCGCGAAAACACCGCCCTGCAGACCACCCTGGAGATGGAGCGCAAGTCGGCCGCCGAGAAACTGGCCACCCTGGAACAGGCCCGCGAGCAGTTGACCCAGACCTTCCATGCCCTTTCCAGCGAGGCCCTGCGGAGCAACAACGAGGCCTTCCTCAGGCTGGCCCAGGAAAAGCTCCAGCAGTACAACATCCAGGCCCAGCAGGAACTGGGCAAGAAGGAACAGTCCATCGAACATCTGGTGCGTCCCATCCGCGAGGTATTGGAAAAAACCCAGCAGCAGATCCGCGAGATCGAACACGAACGCAAGGAGGCCTACGGCTCCATCAGCAAACACCTGGAGACCATCGCCCAGACCCAGCAGCTGCTCCATGGCGAGACCCGCAACCTGGTGCAGGCCCTGCGCCGCCCCGAAGTGCGCGGCCAGTGGGGGGAGCTCACCCTGCGCCGTCTCGTGGAACTGTCGGGCATGGTGGAACACTGCGACTTCTTCGAGCAGGAGCATACCCGCACCGAAGATGGCGCCATCCGCCCCGACATGATCGTGCGCATGCCGGGGGGACGGGAAATCGTGGTGGACGTCAAGACCCCCCTGGACGCCTATCTCAACGCCATCGAGGCCGAAGACGAACAGGCCCGCGCAGCGGCCCTGGAACGCCATGGCCGCAACGTGCGCAACCGGGTCCAGGAGTTGGCCAGCAAGGCCTACTGGAGCCAGTTCCCCCAGAGCCCCGATTTCGTCGTCCTGTTCATCCCCGGCGAACACTTTCTCAGCGCGGCCCTGGAAAAGGACCCGGATCTGCTGGAAGACGCCCTGCGCAAAAAGGTCATCCTCGCCACTCCCACCAGCCTGGTGGCCCTGCTGCGCGCGGTGGCCTTCGGCTGGAACCAGCAGGTGCTGGCCGACAACGCCGAAAAGATCCGCGACCTGGGAGAGGACCTCTACAAGCGCCTCACCACCTTCAGCGGCCACCTCATCAAGCTGGGCAAGCACCTGGGCGGCAGCATCGATTCTTACAACAAGGCCATCGGCTCCTTCGAGCGCCAGGTCCTGCCGGGCGCGCGCAAATTCACCGAAATGGGCATCAGCCCGACCAAGGACATGGACGAACCCGAACAGCTGGACAGAAACGTACGCCAGATGGTGGGTAAGAGTGAGGAGTGAGGAGTGAGGAGTGAGGAGTGAGGAGTGAGGAGTGAGGAGT
>CAYRLE010000141.1:0-1963 GCA_964425105.1 uncultured Gammaproteobacteria bacterium
ATGGCTCATGAGTGATGAGTGATGAGTGATGAGTGATGGGTGCGAATGGTACAGGTGTCATCACCTTGCTCATCACCCATTACGCATTACTCATCACCTTCCCTCAGGCGCAGCTTGATGAGCGCGGTATCCCCGCTCTCCGGTTGCAGGGTGACATGATCGATATCGTAGCGTTCCCGCAGCAGGTGCCGCAGTTTGTCGAGGATGTTCTCCCAGCGCGCCATGTCTTCCACCACTACATGGGCGGACAGCGCCACCAGGCCGGAGGACAGGGTCCAGATATGCAGGTCGTGGATGGAGCGCACCCCAGGCACTCCCGCCATGGCGCGTCCTACTTCCGGCAGCTCGAGATAAGGCGGCACCCCTTCCATGATGACATGGAGCACGTCGCGCAGCAGGCGCATGCTGGACACCAGGATCAGGGCGCAGATGAGCAGGGACAGCAGGGGGTCGATGGGTGTCCAGCCGGTGAAGTAGATGACGGCGCCGGCCACCAGGGCCGCCACCGAGCCCAGCAGGTCCCCCATCACATGGAGCAGGGCGGCGCGGGTGTTGAGTGTCTGGACGCCGCCGTGGAGGATCTTGGCCACCACGATGTTGACCAGCAGGCCCACCACGGCGATGAGCATTACCGTGCCGCCGGCTACCTCATGGGCGTGGCGCAGGCGCTCCACGGCGTGGTAGGCGATGCCTCCCACCACCAGCAGCATGAACAGGCCATTGACCAGCGCCGCCACCGCCTCTGCCCGCACCAGTCCGTAGGAGTGGCGCGCCGAAGGGGGCTGGCGCGCCACCCAGGCGGCAAAGGCCGCCAAGCCCAGTGCGGTGGCGTCCGAGACCATGTGGCCGGCATCGCCCAGCAGCGCCAGGGAGCCCGACCACCAGCCGCCAACGGCCTCCACCAAGGCGTAGCCGGCAGTGAGGCCCACCCCCCACAACAGGCTGTGGCTGGCCTGGGGGCCATGGGGATGGTCATGGTGGTGGTGGCCCGGCATGGGAAGGGTTCTGCTGGCTCAGCGCCGCCTCAGAAGCAGGGTTTCTGCGGCGACTGGTTGTAACGCTCGATGCTGGTGAGAATCTCTGCCCGGGCCTGGTCCATGCCGGCCCAGCCCTCGATGCGCACCCACTTGTTGGATTCCAGATCCTTGTAATGTTCGAAGAAGTGGGAGATCTGGGCCAGCAGGTTGGAAGACAGGTCCTGGGCCGTCTGCACGTGGGTGTAGAGATTGCTCAGGCTGTTGGTGGGCACCGCCAGGATCTTGCCGTCCTTGCCGGCCTCGTCGGTCATCTCCAGGATGTCCACCGGCCGGCAGGTGATGACGGAACCGCTGATGAGGGGGACCGGTGTCACCACCAGCACGTCCACGGGGTCGCCGTCTTCCGAGAGGGTGTGGGGCACGTAGCCATAGTTGCAGGGATAGTACATGGCAGTGGTCATGAAGCGGTCGACGAACATGGCGCCGGTCTGCTTGTCCACCTCATATTTGACCGGTTCGCTGTGGGAGGGGATTTCGATAATGACATTGATCTCGTCAGGGATATTCTGACCGGGGGTGACCCTGTCCAGGTTCATGGGCTTGCTCCTTACTCTAAGTCCATATAGCTCAAGTGAAAAGGGCGGCCATTATACAGCGAGTGGCGGATGGGCGCACTGATGACAGCGTTTTTTTTGCCGATCTCCGTCATCAGGCCGTTGTTCTCGTGCGCGCTATCTGCTAATCAATTGATATTGATGCTGTATGTTTATTTTCCGCGGTCGCTCATGGCCGGGCATAGCAGCCCCGCGTTGATTTGCCGCTGCCATTCTAATACCCTGGTTCAGGTTGGCAGCCGTCTGCCGTTTGGTCATGCCAAAATAGATATTAACCCGGCCACCCAATATATCGGGTTCAGAGCTTCAGGCATGTTCCCTATCGAGGCGCGCGCCGCCGGCAAGGGTGATTCCCTTGGCAAGGTGCGCAAC
>CAYRLE010000142.1:0-1590 GCA_964425105.1 uncultured Gammaproteobacteria bacterium
GGCAATCACCGCCATAGGCAGCGACGATGTCCTGCACCATGGCCAGGCCGATGCCGTGGCCGGGCACTTGGTCGTCGCCGCGGCTGCGGCGCCGCAAGAGGTCTTGCACCTGATGGGCCACTATGCCGGGGCCGTCGTCTTCCACCACGATCTCCAGTCCCGGCCCTGAATCTCGGCGCGTGAGGCGCCGCGCGCTCACGGTGATCTCCCGGCGGCACCACTTGCAGGCGTTGTCCAGCAGATTGCCCAGCACTTCCATGAGGTCGCCTTCGTCGCCGGGAAAATGCAATCCCTCTGCCACCTGGATATGCCAGCAGATGGCCTTGTCGGCATAGACTTTGTCCAGGGCCTGTACCACTTTCTCCACCAGGGGACGCAGCGCCACGGGGGCCGCCATGGCCGAAGGTCCCGAGGTGGCGCCGCGCTGCAGCTGATATTCGATGATGCGCGACATGCGCGCCACCTGCTCCTCCACCACGCGGCGCAGGGTCTCGGGGGAGTCGCTGGTCTCCATGGTGCTGCGCAGCAGGGCCAAGGGGGTCTTGAGGCTGTGGGCCAGATCGTCCAGAGCGTTGCGGAAGCGCTGCAGATGCTCGCGCTCGCTGCGGATCAGGGCGTTGAGGTTGTCGGTGAGGCCGCGCAGTTCGCGGGGGTAGTCTCCCTCCAGACGGGTCTTGACGCCGCTCTCGATGGCGCGCAGTTCCGTGGCCACGCGGCGCAGGGGCCGCAGCCCCCAGCGCAGGATCAGGCCCTGCACTGCCAGCAGCACCGCGGCCACCATGCCCAAGGCGCCCCACAGGGTATGGCGGAAACCGCTGATGTCGGCCTCCAGGGCGCTCAGTTCCTCGGCCACGCTGAAGGTATAGCTGTGCTCGGGTCCGGCCGCCTCCTGCCAGCTCACGCCGATGTTGAAGGTGTAGAGGCGCAGGCCGCCGGCCGTCTCCAGGCGCTGGAAACGGCGTTCGCCGCGACGCAGGCCGGCGGGAAAGGGAATTTCCAGGTCCGCCGCCGAGGGTGACACCCAGGCATAGCGGCCGTCGTTGCGCGTCACCCGCCCGTAGAGGCCGGAGCCGGGCGTGAACAGGCGCGGAATGGGCAGGGCGTTGGTGATGTGCACCTCGCCGGCCGCATCCGGCTCCATCACCGCCACCAGGGCATAGGCATAACCCTGGAGGCGCTCCTGGAGGGCGGATTCGGCGCTGTGGCGGTAGGCGCTGTCCAGCACCAGGCCGGTGACGCCGAAGAAGCCCGCCAGCACCAGGGTGGCGGCCACCAGGATGCGGCTGTGCAGGGAGGCCATCAACCGGCTTCGCGCGGCAGGGTGAAGCGGTAGCCGCGGCCGCGCAGGGTCTCGATGGGCTGCAGGCTGCCGTCCGGGTCCAGCTTGCGCCGCAGACGGGCGACGAAGACCTCGATCACGTTGCTGTCGCGGTCGAAGTCCTGATCGTAGAGATGCTCGGTGAGTTCGCTCTTGGAGACCACCTGCCCGGCATGGAGCATGAGGTATTCCAGGGCCTTGTACTCAAAGGCGGTCAACTCCACAGGGCGGCCGGCAACGCTGACCTGCTGGCTGTCCATGTCCAGGCTCAG
>CAYRLE010000143.1:0-1541 GCA_964425105.1 uncultured Gammaproteobacteria bacterium
GGGCCGGGAGATTTCAGCCGTCAGGCACCGGTCCATGAATTAATCAGAGGTTCCTCAAGGCCGTTGGATCACCAACGGCCTTGATCGTGGACGGCTTCATGCTGTGGCGGCCAAGCGCCAGGAGCAGATCAGGAACGGCCGGTGCGTTCGCGCAGCTTCTTGATGGCCTGCAGCTGGGCAACGGCCTCCGCCAGTTCGGCCTGGGCCTTGGCATACTCGAACTCCGAGGTCTTGTCGGCCAGGGCGCGCTCCGCCCGTTCCTTGGCCTCCAGGGCCGCCTTTTCATCCAGGTCCTTGGCGCGCAGGGCGGTATCTGCCAGCACCGTCACCACATGGGGCTGGATCTCCAGCATGCCGCCGGAGATGTAGTACATCTCTTCCTCGCCGCCTTCCTTCTTGATGCGCACCTCGCCGGGCTTGAGTTGGGTGAGCAGCGGCGCGTGGCGCGGCAGGATGCCCAGGTCGCCCATGACGCCCGAGGCAAACACCATTTCGGCAGGACCGGAAAAGATCTTGTCCTCTGCGCTTACGATATCAACGTGCATTGTCATTGCCATATTCTTGTCTCAGGGTTCGCGGCTGCACCTTACTGCAGGGTCTTGGCCTTTTCAACCGCCTCGTCGATGGTGCCGACCATGTAGAAGGCCTGTTCCGGCAGCTGGTCGTATTCGCCATCCACGATCTTGCGGAAGGCGCTGATGGTGTCCTTGAGAGACACGTACTTGCCCGGCGAACCGGTGAACACTTCCGCCACGAAGAAGGGCTGGGACAGGAAGCGCTGGATCTTACGGGCGCGGGTCACGATCAGTTTGTCGTCCTCGGACAGTTCGTCCATACCGAGAATGGCGATGATGTCCTTCAGTTCCTTGTAGCGCTGCAGGGTGCCCTGTACGGCGCGCGCCACATCGTAGTGCTCCTGGCCCACCACCAGCGGGTCGAGCTGGCGGCTGCTGGAATCCAGGGGATCCACCGCCGGGTAGATGCCCAGTTCGGCGATCTGGCGGGACAGCACCACGGTGGCGTCCAGGTGGGCAAAGGTGGTGGCAGGCGAGGGGTCGGTCAAGTCATCGGCAGGCACGTAGACGGCCTGGATGGAGGTGATGGAGCCGGTCTTGGTGGAGGTGATGCGCTCCTGCAGCATGCCCATTTCTTCGGCCAGGGTCGGCTGGTAACCCACCGCGGAAGGCATGCGGCCCAGCAGGGCGGATACTTCGGTGCCGGCCAGGGTGTAACGGTAGATGTTGTCGATGAACAGCAGCACGTCGCGGCCTTCGTCACGGAAGCTCTCGGCGATGGTCAGGCCGGTGAGCGCCACGCGCAGGCGGTTACCGGGAGGCTCGTTCATCTGCCCGTAGACCAGGGCCACCTTGTCCAGCACGTTGGAGTCCTTCATTTCGTGGTAGAAGTCGTTACCCTCACGGGTACGCTCACCGACGCCGGCGAACACGGAATAGCCGCTGTGCTCGATGGCGATATTGCGGATCAACTCCATCATGTTCACGGTCTTGCCCACGCCGGCGCCGCCGAACAGGCCCACCTTG